>JBBPZH010000054.1:0-19254 GCA_038198965.1 Propionibacteriales bacterium | reverse complement strand
GTTCGGCGGGAGAGGATCTGCATGACGCGCTCGATCTCTTTTTCCCGGCCGATGACCGGATCGAGCTTGCCTTCACGCGCAGCCTGGGTCAGATTGCGGCCGAACTGGTCGAGCACGAGCGACGACGACGGAGCACCCTCCGTGGTCGCCCCCGCCGTGGCGGTCTCTTTGCCTTGGTAGCCGCTCAGCAGCTGAATCACCTGCTGACGGACCCGGTTGAGGTCGGCGCCCAACTTCACGAGGACTTGAGCCGCGACCCCCTCGCCTTCACGGAAGAGGCCGAGCAGAATGTGCTCGGTGCCGATGTAGTTGTGGCCGAGCTGCAGGGCCTCGCGCAGGCTGAGCTCGAGCACCTTCTTGGCCCGGGGGGTGAAGGGAATGTGCCCACTTGGGGCTTGCTGGCCCTGGCCGATGATCTCCTCGACCTGGGCACGGACGGCCTCCAAGGAGATGTTGAGACTCTCGAGCGCTTTGGCGGCCACGCCCTCCCCCTCGTGGATCAGTCCCAGGAGGATGTGCTCGGTGCCGATGTAATTGTGGCTGAGCATCCTGGCCTCTTCTTGGGCCAAGACGACGACTCGCCGCGCGCGGTCAGTGAACCTTTCGAACATTTGCCTCAGTGCTCCTTGGGTCTGGCGCCTCTCACCATGCTAGTTGCGCTCAGTCCTGCGATGGGGCTTCCGGAACTTGCGATGGGGCTTCCAGAAAACTCAACCGTGCGGCGGCGGCGTGCATTCCCGCGGAGCGGTGGGAGAAGCGCGTCAGGGGGGAGGAGCGCTGCCCCTCAGGGTGGAGCGGTGCCGCGTCAGTTCGCGGCGTCGTACTCCGCCCGCACATGGGCAGGAATGCGGCCTCGATCGGAGACGTCTTTGTGACCATGGGCGCGCGCCCAGTCACGGATTTCAGCGGGGCTGGGGCCGCCGGATCCACGGCCGCGCGATTGCCTACGCGAGCCCCGGCCCGAAGAGCGTCTGGCAGCGGCGACATATGGAGCGAGCGCGTCGCGCAGCTTCGCTGCATTCTGCGCGGAAAGATCGATCTCGTAGGTCGTTCCGTCCAACCCAAATGTGACAGTCTGTTCGGCGGTGCCGCCATCCATGTCATCTTCTAGCACAATGTGCACTCGCTGAGCCACTACAGGTCCTTCCATTGCTGGTGTGAGTGTCACCAATAATAACAGTGAATCTACACCTATGCGAAAGCAGCTATTCTGGCCGCAACAGTGGGAAGAGTATGGATTCCCGTATTGTCACGCCCAGTAACAACATGATAAGTCGGTCGACTCCCATCCCCATCCCGCCCGTCGGCGGCAGTCCGAACTCGAGTGCACGCAAGAAGTCTTCGTCAAGATCCATGGCATCGGCGTTTCCAGCGGCGCCCTGCCGCGTCTGCTCGACCAGGCGTTGTCGCTGCAACACGGGGTCGTTGAGCTCAGCGAAGGCAGTCACCAACTCAACACCATTGATGACCAGATCGAAATCTTCGACGAAGCCAGGCTTCCTGCGATGCGGCTTGGCCAGGGGCCGAACGGCTGCAGGGAAGTCTTGGACGAACGTGGGCGTAATAAGCGTGCTTTCCACGAGCTTCTCGTAGAGCTCTACAATCAGCTCACCGTATCCCCACTCCGGCTGCACCTCGACTCCATGTGTCCACGCCAAACGGCGTAATTCCTCCGGCGATGTCTCGGCAGTAACATCAGCCCCAACCGTCTCAGCGACCAGGTCCAATAAGCTGGCGTATCTCCAGGGTGCCGTTACGTCGAATTGCGACCCGTCTCGCGCGGAAATCAGCGTTCGATCAAGCGCTTGGGCCGCATTGACCACCAGATCCCGGGTCAGAGTGGCCATGGTCTCGGCGCCACCGTAGGCTTCATAGGCCTCCAGCATCGAAAACTCTGCGGCATGCGTCGAGTCGAGACCCTCGTTGCGAAACGTGCGTCCTATCTCATAGACCTTTTCGACGCCTCCGATCACCGCGCGCTTGAGGTGCAGCTCCAACGCGATTCGCAACAGCATGTCCTGCCCAAGCGCGTTGAGGTGAGTGCGGAACGGCCGGGCCGCGGCTCCTCCGTTGGTGAGCTGCAGGATAGGCGTCTCCACCTCGATGAAGCCGCGGTCGTCGAGCGTGGATCGCAGCGAGCGCAGAACTGTTGCCTTCGCCCGCACGGTGGCTCGCGCCTCCGGCCGAACGATGAGGTCGACGTATCGCATCCGCACCCGCAGTTCGTCAGACAACGGATTGTGCTCGTTGGGCAGTGGCCGCAACGCCTTGGCGGCGAGCTGCCACTCCTTCGCCTGCACAGACAGCTCACCTCGGCGGCTCGTCACGACCGTGCCGGTCACAGCGAGATGATCGCCGATATCGACGAGCGCCTTGAAGTCCCCGAGTGACTGCGCTCCGAGGTCGGCTTCGGACAACATCACTTGGAGCTCGGTGCCGTCTCCCTCGCGCAGCGTGACGAAACAAAGCTTGCCGTTGTCGCGCAGAAACACCACACGCGCCGCCACCGACACCACGTCGCCGGTAACGGCGTCCGGACCGAGCTCAGCGGCGTCATACCGGTCCCTGATATCTGCCAACGTATGGCTGCGGGGAACCTCTACCGGGTACGGCGCAATGCCGGACTCAACAAGTCGCTGCCGCTTGGCCAACCTGACGCGGGTCTGCTCCGGCAGGTCGTTGGGGGCGGCGTCAAGTGCCCCAGGCACCTCGTGGGCCTCAGACTCCCCAGGTGCCTCAGGTGCTCCCGACGCTGACATGCGCTCAGGTTACGGCAGCAGCACGGCGGCGTTGTCGATGAGTCTCGTGCTTCCGACCCGTGCGGCGACCAGTAGTCGGGCGTCACCATGCGTCGCCGGTTGGGTCAGATCTGGAGTCCGCAGGGCCAGGTAGTCAACGACCACCCGAGGCTCGCGGTCAAGCGCCTCGGCGGCCGATATCAGCAAGGCCTGCGGACCCTTGGCGGCTTCGGCAGCCCCGCGATGCAGGCTCTCGCTCAGAGCGAGGGCAGCGCTGCGCTGGTCCGCATCGAGATGGCGGTTGCGTGAGCTCATGGCCATCCCATCGGGCTCCCGGCGAGTCGCCACGTCGACGATGTGGACGCCAATCGAGAGGTCTGCCACCATCCGCCGGATCAGCACCAGCTGCTGGTAGTCCTTCTGGCCGAACACTGCGACGTCAGGTCGCACCAGGTTGAACAACTTGGCCACGACCGTCAAGACACCTCGGAAGTGGCCCGGCCGGCTCGCTCCCTCCAGGATCTGCCCCAGCTCACCCGGATCGACGGTCACCTGCGGCTCCCCCGCCGGATACATCTCCGCGACCGATGGAGCAAAGACCAGGTCAACCCCGTGATCCGCGCACAACGCCACGTCGGCATCGAGGTCTCGCGGGTAACGCCTGAGGTCTTCCCCCGACCCGAACTGGAGAGGGTTCACAAACACCGAAACCACGACGGTTGGGGCGAGCGCGCGGGCTTGGTCGATCAAGTCAGCGTGGCCTTGGTGCAGCGCGCCCATGGTGGGCACCAGTGCAGCCACAGGATCGCCTGTTCGAGCCAGCCGCACAGCGTCTTGCAGATCGTCGCCGGTCGAGACGACGGCAGGACGCCGACGGCTCAGGCCCACGCCTCGTCGCGCGTGCCGCCCAACAGCTCGAACAGTGCGGCGGCTCGGCGGGGCTCGAGCTGGCCACTGGCAACCGCGCGTCGGGCCGTCGCCCGCGCCAGCGCGACATACGCCTCAACGGCTTCCGGTTGCGACGCTCTCAATGTTCGCAGGTGCGCACGGACGGTGCGGACGTCACCGCGCACAATCGGACCGGTAAGCGCGGCGTCCCCGTAGGCGAGGGAGTTGTCCAGCGCAGCAACGAGGAGCGGCCGCAGCATAGCCGCGGGGTCAGGTGATCCGGCGGAGCGTAGGGCGTCCATCGATTGGGCCACCAAGGTGGTCAGATGGTTGGCCGCGTGGGCGAGAGCGGCGTGGTAGATCTCGCGCTGCTCCTCGGCCAACCAAACGATGGAGCCGCCCAGCAGGCTCACGAGGACTTCAGTCAGCGGTCGCTCGGCTTGATCACAGGTGACACCGAAGACGCAGCCGGCCAACCTGTCGACGTCGACATCGGTGCCGGTGAAGGTCATCGCGGGGTGCATGGCGATGCCTCGTGCCCCTAGCTCGGTGGCCGGCCGGAGTACGTGCAATCCGTGTCGCCCGCTGGTGTGGACAAGGTATTGTCCGGCGGACAGCGCCCCGGATGCCGCCAGCATGCGGACCACGTTGTCCAAAGCATCGTCGGGCACCGTGAGCAGCAGCACCTGACAGCTCCTGGCCACCGCCGTGGGCTTGGAGACCGGAACACCGGGCAGCAGGGTCTCGATGCGTGTTCGAGAGGCAGCAGACTCTCCGGCGACGGCCGCGAGCGGGACGCCGGCATCTCGAAGGACGGCCGCCAGGACCGCGCCGACACGGCCGGCGCCGATCACGCCAACGCCGCCGGCAGACCAACCGGCGGGGCTGTCAGGAGACGCGGCGGTAATGCTCATCGCTCCGCCTCTCCACACCAGCGCCCAGCCCAAAGCGCCAGGTCATTCTACGTCAAACGTCTCCAACGGCGACGTCCGAGCCGTCAGGGCTCGACTCGCCGACCATTTGTCGGTGTTGCCCGCTCAGGAACCGATCCGAACCCGCCATGGCGATCTGCAAACCGGTGCCGGGCCGGAACGCCAGCGCATACGTCGGAGCGCCGCCTGCGGCTGGATCGGCGAAGGCATCGGCGGCTGCCGTGCGGATCGGACCGCGTCGGCGGATCCCCGCGGCGACGACATCGAACTCGAGAGTCCACACCGTCTCCAAGGCATGCGGAACCTCGCGCAGCCACGCCAAGTCGATAGAGACGGTGAAGCCACAGTCGTCGTACCGCTGGGGGAGCCGTTTCAGCCACACGGTCGCCTCGGGAGACGGCCGGCGTTGCACGTCCAGGTCCACCTGATCACCGGTGTCCGCTCGCAGCCACGCACGGATAGTGCACGGCACCCCCGTGGTTGGCACCCCGCGAATGAGCGCCCATCCCGTCACCTCCAGGTGCTCACCCTCGCCGCGAGCCAGCATCATGCGGGCGTCGAAGCACTGTTCGTGGTCCGCGAGCCGGAACAGCTCGGGTGGTATGTCAGCGCCTGGGTCATCGAGGAAGGGCAGCTCCGCTACCACGTAGCCGTGCCGTGGCCGCAGGGACAATGGCCCTGGATGAGCCAGGAGCCAGCGCTGCACAGACTCGGCCTGCCTGCGCCGGTCGTGTGAGACCAGCCATCCCAACAACCGCTGCTGAACCCGCAACAGGCACGAGCGGGAGATCGGCTGGTGCCCGGCGTACAGCCCGCGGAGGCCGGAAACCAGCAGGTCCCAGTACTCGTCAGAACAACCGGGGATGTGCCTGAAGTAGAGGGGGAAGTCGCCGCCGAGACCATGCCGAGTCCAGTGCTCTTGAATCTCTGGGCTTCCCAGCGCAGCCACGACGTCGCTCGTCATCTGCTTGGTGGTGAGGCGGTCGCGGAGGTCGGCGACCTCCGAGCGCTGCTGGGTGATCGACGTGCTATCGGCTCTGCGCCGCCACGTGTACACCGGCCGCTGGACCACGTCGAACCGCCTGGCTTGCAGGTAGGCAGTGGTCATCGCCACTTGGTCCTCATAGCGCACGCCTTCGGGGAAGCTCAGGCCATTGCGCTCCCAAAAGGACCGGCGGAATGTCTTGTTCCAGGGAAAGACGTTGCGCAGGACATCCGGGAGATCCTCGACGGTGATGCCGATCTTCGGCTCGGCATGGACGCTGCGCAGGAACGGCGGCACCCGCAGCCGCTCGTTCACCAACTGCCTGACGGAACCTACGACGAAGTCGGAGCCGCTACGCTCCAACGTCGACACCATCAGTGTGTAGGCGCCGGCCGGCACGATGTCGTCGGCATCGGCGAAGGTTAAATAGTGGCCGCTGCTGGCCCGGACGCCCACATTGCGGGCAGCCCCGATGCCGCGGTGCCCGCTCTTGAGCACGACGATGTTGTCGAACTGCCGGGCGTAGCCCTGTGCAACACCGGCCGATGCGTCCGTCGACCCGTCGTCGACGACGACGACCTCGAGACCGGGGAAGTCCTGCGCCAGGATGCTGTCAAGGCACTGCCCCAGATACTCCTCGACGTTGTAGACCGGGATGACGACGCTGAGCAGCGGTCGCGACGATGTGGTCACGCCGCCGCTCGGTTTGCCCGGGGACTCACATGAGGCCGACGGAGGAGAGCCAGTCCTTCGCTACCGTGTCAGGGTCCTCCTTGGCATAGACGCGCTTCAACAGGGCTGTCAGCGTCTTGGTGTCGAGCTTCGCCGAGACCGCGTTGAGCGCCGACCGGACAGTGGGGGTGGCCTTCGACTTGTTGATCAGCGGAAGCACGTTTTGGGCGGCGAAGTTGTTCTGCGGGTCAGCTAGCTCCACGAAGTGGTTCTCTGGGATGGACGGGTCGGTGGTGAACAGGTCGACAGCATCGGCCTGTCCGTTCTTCAACCCGGCGACCGTCAGCGGTCCGCCCGTGTCCAGCGTCTTGTAAGAGCCGAACGTCACGCCGTAGTGCTTTTGCAATCCGGGGATTCCGTCGGGGCGGACCTTGAACTCCGGCGGGCCGCCGAATGTGAGACTGTGCGCAACTGGCTTCAGGTCACCGATGGACTTCAGGTGATACTTCGTCGCAGTACCTTGCGTCACGACCACTGCGTCTTTGTCCTCGGCCGATGACTTGTTGAGCACGGTGAGCTTGCTCGGCACCGCCTTCTGCAGCGCTGTGAACACCGGGTCTGAGGCGGTCGCAGTGGCGTTCTTGTCGAAGAACTGCAGCAGCACGCCGCTGTACTCGGGGATGAGGTCGATTGACCCGTCGAGCAGACCGGGGATGTAGGTCTCCCGGCTGCCGATGTCGAGCTTGGTCGACACCTTGACGCCCTTTGCCTTGAGCGCCTCGGCATAGATGTTGGCCAACAGCTCGTTTTCGGGGAAGTTCGCCGACCCCACCACAATCGTGTCGCTCGGTGCGCCTCCGCCTCCGCCGGTGTCGGTGCTCGTGGGATTGCCTCCGCAACCCGCGACAGATACGGCCAGGGCGAGAGCCACCCCTACCAGCGTTGTCTTCCTGCGATCCATGCCTGTTCTCCTCTGTGAAATCTCAGGTGACGACCTACCGTAGCCGCTGCACAAGTCGCCGTGGGGGCGCTCGACGCTGTGGCGGGTGCTCAGACTGCGGCCGGTGCTTCGCGGACCTCTCCAGCCGGGCCGCTTTCGCCCTGCAAAGCCGAAGCCGTACCAGTCCGGTAGCGACCGGACAAACCACGCGAAACCACCCCACGCTGCACCCCGGCCAACACGAGGTCGACGATGACAGCGAGCGCAGCCACCAGCAGCGCTCCGGAAGCCATCTGCGGATAGTCCTGCTGAGCTTGGCCGTCGAACACGAACCGCCCGAGCCCACCGAGCGACACGTATGCGGCGATGGTGGCGGTGGCGACCACCTGCAGTGCAGCACTCCGGAATCCGGAGAGAATCAACGGCAGCGCACACGGCAACTCGATCCTGAACAGCACCTGGCTGCCGGTCATCCCCATGCCGGCGGCGGCGTCTCGTGCCGCTGGGTCGACGTTTTGCACGCCGGCATAGGTGTTACTGAGGATCGATGGAATGGCGAGCAGCACCAAGACGATCTCGGCAGGGATGAGGTAGGCGGCATCGCCTTTGCCCTGGATGTGTGGCGAGAGCAGGACCACGAAGAAGATGAGCAGGCCGATGGTGGGCAGCGCGCGCAGGGAGTTGGCAATTCCAGCGACCACGCCGGTGCCCTTGCCGGTGTGCCCGATCAGCAAGCCGATCGGCAGGGCGATCACCACCGCGATCAGCAACGCGATGGCGCAGTACTGCAAGTGCTCCAACAGTCGAGTTGGGACCCCGTCCTGGCCCGACCAGTGCGCGGAGTCGGTGAGCCACTGCAGGACCTGGTTGATCATGGCTTACTCACCGCCCGTTGCCACGGGGTCAACAACCGAGTGCCCAAGACGATGAGGGTGTCCAGCGCAAGCGCGAGCAGCACGCACAGAGCGATCCCGAGCAGGATTGGCGCAAAGTACGACAGCTGGAACCCGGTGGTGAAGAGCTGGCCGAGCTCGGGGACACCGATGGTTGCGGCGACGGCAACCAAGCTCACGTTCGACACCGCCGCCACCCTCAACCCAGCCGCAATGACCGGTACGGCGATCGGAAGTTCCACATGCAACAGCCGTCCGAACCGGCGGTATCCCATCGCGGTAGCAGCCTGGGCAACGCTGTCCGGGACGGACGAGAGGCCGTCAGCTACGACTCGCACGAGCAGCGCCACCGTGTAGATCGTCAGCGCCACCGCGACGTTGATCGGGTCCAAGATCTTGGTGCCGATGATGTTGGGCAGGATCACGAACAAGGCGATGGAGGGGATGGTGTAGAGCACGCCGGCGATCCCAACGACCGGCGGGTAGAGCCACCGCTTGCGGACCGCGAGCCAGCCCAGCGGCAACGAGATGATGAGCCCGAAGACGACCGGGATGACAGCCAACCAGGTGTGCGACCACAGCCATGACAACACTTCGGCTCGGTTGTCGTTGAAGTAGGTCAGCGGGTTCATGAGTTGTGTGGCCGTCCCGGCGAAGCCGCCGTTGGCTGTTGCATCGTGTCGGCGGGTGCCGTCGCGGCTTCCGAGAGCCCGTCAGCCGCCGCACCGGATGCCGAAGTCGTCGGGGCGGCGCTTTGCCGATCGGCGCCCGCGCGCTCCTCGATCAGGCGGACGACTTGGCTTGCCGTCACGGAGCCGAGCAAACGGCCCTCGTCGTCGACGACGAGGCCCCGACCGGCAGGTGACGACAAGGCAGCGTCGAGTGCAGCACGGAAGGTGCCCGTGGCTGGCGCCAGGGTGCCCCCGAGATGCAGGGCCTCGGCGCTTACCGTCCCCGTGGCCGCCGCCGGCTTCAACCAGCCCAGTGGCCGGCGGGTGTCGTCGACGGCGACGATCCATCCGTCGGCGTCGGTGGCGTGAGCATCGGGGTACGGCTGGCCAAGCGTGACGGTTGCCTCTTCGCGGAGCGGCAGTCGCCCGGCGGCCTCGAAGCTCAGGGCTCGGTAGCCACGGTCCCGGCCGACGAAGTCAGCGACGAAGTCGTCGGCGGGTCGGCTGAGCAGCTCTCCCGGGGTCGCCACTTGGGCCAGCGTTCCTCCAACTCGCATCACCGCCACCTGGTCACCCAGCTTGATTGCCTCGTCGATGTCGTGGGTGACGAAGGCGATGGTCTTGTGCAGCTCACCTTGCAAGCGCAGAAACTCTGCCTGCAACTGCCCCCGGACCACCGGGTCGACGGCGCTGAACGGCTCGTCCATCAGCATGACTGGCGGATCGGCGGCCAATGCTCTGGCAACGCCCACCCGCTGCTGCTGGCCGCCGGAGAGCTGAGCTGGGTAACGGTCGGCGTACTTGGCGTCCAACCCAACGCGTTCTAGCAGCTCCATGGCGCGCGACGCCGCGGTCCGGCGGCTCTCTCCGAGCAGTCGCGGAACTGTCGCCACGTTGTCCACGACGGTGCGATGCGGGAACAGGCCAGCGTGCTGGATGACATAGCCCATCCCCCGGCGCAGTTGTGAGGCGGAGAATGAAGCCGTGTCGGCGTCATCCAGCAGGATGCGACCCGACGTCGGCTCGATCATCCGGTTGATCATTCGAAGCGACGTGGTCTTGCCGCAGCCCGACGGGCCCACCAGCACCGTGATCTGACCCGAGGGCAACTCGAGGCTGAGATCGTCCACGGCGACCGTGCCGTCTGGATAACGCTTCGTCACCGACTCGAACCGGATCATCTGGACCTCCCAGCCTGCAGATCCCGGTGGCCCAGGCACGAGCCGTTGCCGCCGACCATACCGACTCCCCGTCGGCGACGCAGTGACAGACTTCACCGCATCGTGATCGAACTCGACGGGACGTCGCTGTCTGCGAATCAGATCGCCGATGCAGCTCGGCGCCGCGCGGAGGTTCGACTGACGCCAGCCGCGCTCGGGCGCATCCAGGCGTCGTACGACGCGGCCCTTTCGCTCTCGGCGCACCGGCAGGTCTACGGTCGGTCGACCGGTGTTGGTGCGAACCGTGACGTCGAGGTCGCCGACGGAGACGAGCATGCGCGGTCCCTGGTTCGGAGCCACGCCACCTCTGCGGGACCGTTTCGATCGCCCGAGCGGGTCCGGGCGATGCTCGTGGTGCGGCTGAACCAGCTCGCCGCCGGAGGCAGCGGCAGCTCGCCGGCGCTCGCCGACGCGTTGCAGGCCATGCTCGTCGCGGACGCCCTGCCGCTCGTGCGGGAACACATCGGCATAGGCACCGGCGACCTCGCCGGACTAGCGACAACAGCCCTGGCGCTGCTCGGTGAGAGCCCGACGACAGAACCGCTTGACCTTCCGTTTCAGCTCACCACTCACGATGCGCTGCCGTTGCTGAGCAGCAACGCCGCTGCCTTGGGCGATGCAGCGCTGGCCTGTGCCGAGCTTGCGAGGCTGAGTCGCGCATCTCTCGTCGTCGGAGGGCTCACCTTGACCGCTGTCCAGGGCGAAGCGGCAGCGTTCTCCGAGGCGGTGGCACGGGTCACGCCGTTCGAGGGAGCCGCTCAGGTCGCCGGTTGGATGCGCTCGCTGGTCGAAGAGGGCAGCGCGGCCGCCCGACTCCAAGACCCCATCAGCATTCGGTCGATTCCGCAGGTCCACGGTCTCTTCGTCGACTCGATCGCCTCGCTCGACGACGTGATCAGGCGGCTGGTCAACGCGGCGTCGGAGAATCCCATCATCGTTCGCGCGGCTGGCGGGACCGTTGACGTGGTGCATCACGGAGGCTTCCACGCGGCGTACCTTGCGACCTCCCTCAGCACCGTCGCGAGCGCCGCCGCGCAAACCGCAAAGCTGGGGGTGCGGCGGCTGGCGTTGTTGACCGAGCCCGCATATACGGGACTGCGACCGTTTCTTGCTGGGCCCACACCTGGCGCTTCCGGGATCATGCTGTTGGAGTACGTCGCCGCAGCCGCACTCGCCGACCTCGTGAGCGCCGCTACACCGGTGAGCACGCAGGTGGCGTCACTGTCTCGAGGGGTGGAGGACGACTCGAGCTTTGCCAACCTCGCTGCTCGGAAGCTGCTGGCGAGCCTGCCGGACCTCCGAGTCGTGATCGCGTGCGAGGCGGTGGCAGCAGCCAGAGCACTCTGCGAGCGGCCGGCAGCCTCGCTGAGCCAGCCTCTGCGCGAGGCGTTGCACCTATGCGCTGACTCAGCCGGCGAGCTGGCGGACCGGGACTTCTCGTCCGACATCGCGACAGTCGAGGAGCGCATGGACGCGCTGGCCGATCTGCTCCGTTCGGTGCCCCGTGGCGACGAGCCGTATGGAGAGTCACGGGGTGACGGGACACGTTGCCCAGGAGTGGCCGCAAGCGACGCCACCGAGCCAAACCAGGAGGGTGGATGAAGAGCCGTCCAGGATGGACGCTGGTCTCCGACGAGCGACAGCTGATCGACATCGTGGGCGAGCCGTTGCCGAGGGTGGCTGCCAAGCCACGTCGTACGCTTCACGCCCTCGACCGACAGTGGCTGGCGGCGTCACCACTGTGCTTCGTCGCCACGGCCGGTCGGGACGGCAGCTGCGACGTCAGTCCGAAGGGCGACCCGCCGGGCTTGGCGCGGGTGCTCGACGATCACACGCTGGTGCTGCCGGAACGGCCGGGTAACCGGCGCACCGACGGTTTCCGCAACGTGTTGAGCAATCCGCACGTCGGGCTCATCTTCGTCATTCCCGGGCGTAGCGACGCCCTTCGCATCAATGGCACTGCCGAGCTGGTGAGCCATGCCCCGTTCTTCGCCGAGATGACCGTGCACGGCCATCGACCTCGGCTCGCTTTGGTGGTGACGGTTCAGGAGGTGTTCTATCACTGCGCCAAAGCGTTTCTCCGCTCCGAGGTTTGGCAACCGGAGACCTGGGACACCGACAGGGTGCCTCCACGGGCTCATATCGCCGGCACGATCGAGCGACCGGACGAGGACATGAACGCCCTGATGGAGTACTACGGGCCGGAGTACTCCACCCGGCTCTACCGGCCCTAGCCGCCGAGCCCCTCCACCCTCTCGGCGCGCTGCCTGGACCGCGGCTCGACGCGCCTCCGTGTGGCTTGGCGGCCACAGCGGGCATTGTGGTGCCTGTGACGACGACATCGCAGCGGGTGGATCCGCGAACTCCTCCTGGCTCGGGCCGCGGCTCGGCACTCTCCTCAATCAGTCGGGGCGACCGAACGATCTTCGGCCTGACAGTCCTGGCCACGGTTTGCGCCGGCCTGCTCAGGTCGGTAGGCGACGTGGTGGCGTTCCTGGCCGCTGCAGTCGCTTTGGCCCTCTTGGCGACATGCGTCGGCCGCGCCGTCGAAGCCATCGGCGACCGTGTCGGACCAGCCGCAACGGGCTTGCTGCAGTCGGCACTCGGAAACCTCCCGGAGCTGCTGATCTTGATCTTCGCGCTTCGCGACGGCCTTTTCGGTGTCGTACAGGCCACCATCGTCGGCTCGATCCTGGCAAACGTGGCGCTTGTCCTCGGGATCGCGTTCATCGCCGGCGGCCTCAAGCACGGAACCCAACAGTTCTCCGGCCCAGCGGCCCGTGACATCGGACTCAGCTTGCTGCTGGCTGTGGCGGCTCTCGCCGTCCCGAGCCTCACGGCCCACCTCAACACGCCGGCGGCCAGCCACGAGCGGACGTTGTCGGTCATCACGTCGGTGGTCTTGCTCATCGCCTTCGCGTTGTCGGTCGTCCACACGCTTCGCCAAGAGGCCGTTGCCAGCTCAGACGATTCGGAGTCAACCGGATCCGGCCCGACGCAATCGGGCGGCCCCTCGGGATCGTCGGCGCGATCCGAGCAGGCTGCATCACCGGCTGCGATGCCTGACCCCGAGACAGCCAGCACGAGCGTCGTACCTCCCTTAGGGGGGGCAGCCGACGCCCGCATCGCCACGGCCCCGCTCGATGAGCCGGAGGCAGCAGAGCAGTGGCCGATGTGGCTGGCGGTCGCCGTGCTAGCCGTCACCGGTGTGCTTGCGGCACTCGTATCGGATTGGTTCGTCACCGCGCTTACCCCGGCCATGGCGGCGTTGCACATCAGCCAGACGTTCGCCGGCCTGGTGATCGTCGCCATCGCCGGAAATGCCGTGGAGAATTTCGTCGGAATCCAGCTGGCGATGAAGAACCGTGCCGAACACGCCCTGCAGGTCGTACTCCAGTCACCGATTCAAATCGCAATGTTCGTGGCCCCTGTCGTGCTCCTGGCGGCGCCGCTGCTAGGCGCCGGGGCGTTTACTTTGGTGCTGTCGCCACTGCTGCTCGCCAGCCTGCTGTTGAGTGCGGTGTTGGCCGTCTTCATCACGCTCGACGGTGAGTCGACGTGGTACGAGGGCGTGGTGCTGTTGGCCCTGTACACATTGATCGCCGCGTCCTTCTGGTGGGGATGACGCTTCAGTCGAACGCGCTGCCTCCGAGCCCGCCGCACCCGGGGATCTCAGCCGGATTTCGGAGCTCGGGAGCCTCAGGTTTCGAGTTGTCCACCACGAGGTCGGCTCTGTGGGCTGGATTGCAGGACTCCCGGCCACGGCGGTACCGGTGGGCCTTGACGTGATGGAAGTCGTCGACGCTGACCCTGACGACGAAACGGCCCCTGCTGCGTAACTCGTGAGCCAGTTCCATTGGCAAACGTGGTCTTGCCCGCGCCATCAACTCCGTCGATAGCCAACCGGAGACACTCATCGCCAGTGGCCCCGGTACTCGGTCTGCGACTACCGCCAGGAGCGCTCTTTGCTTGCTTGTGCCAGGGCCGCGTCGGGGATCATCTGGCCACACCTGCCATCTTCTCACCCGCCACGAAAGAGTGGGTCAAACGAACCGGGTGCGAGGACGGATCTGGCTTCACGAGCGTGACGCTGTGCTTCGCGGGGCTATGGCGAGTGAGATGCTGGCGCCCGCGTCGCGACGAGACCACTCTCGCTCGGCGGCGTGGGCTCCGCAGGGGCGCTGAAGTAGACCCACTTCTGTTGGACTGGCTCACCGACGGGGTGCTGATAGCGGTGGCCACGCGGGGGTGGAGCCGGTGGGCCGTCAGGCGGAAGTGGGCGACCAAGACCGATGCGTCGACCGCATGCGTCAGTGAACGTCAGCGCGGCATGATCATCGGCGTTGCCCGTGATCAGGAACTCACCCCGATGGTGCGCGTCATGGTGATGAGGACAGAGGCAGACGAGGTTGAACGTGTCGGTCGGCCCGCCGTCTCGCCAGTGCACGATGTGGTGCACCTCGAGGTACGACCGGGCAGAGCATCCAGGGAACCGGCAGCCTCGGTCACGGTCCTCGACGAGGCGCCGTGTTCGGTTGGGCACGATGCGCTGAGCGCGGCCCACGTTGACGGGACGCGCGTCAGTTTCCCAAAGCGGCACTGCCTCGCCGTCACAGGTCAGCTTCGCCAGCAGGCTCGGCGGTACGGCCGGCCCAGCGTTCAGCCAAGCCCCATGCGCGTCGAGGTGGATGAACACGCGGTACTTGTCTCGTCGGCCGGCGGACTGCGCTGTGGTCAAGGACCTGCTGCAGACCTCGCTGAGCGCGTCGAGCCAGGTCACTGACGGCTGCCCGCTCATGAAAAGCGCATCTTTGGCTTCCTTGAGCGATGCCTCGATCAGTGCGCCTTGCTCGGCTGGTGCGTCGACATGCAGCGTGAACCGCCTGCCATCGTTCGAGTGCCACAGGCGGCCCTTTGCCACGGCCTCCGCGATCCTGGAATCGATGGACTCCGGCTGAGTCACTGCCGAGCACGTGTCCCCCTCTTGATCGTCCGTGTGCGCCTCGGCGCTGGCCGGCGCAGTGAACTCGTAGCGCGACAGGGTGCGCCGGATCTGCGTCACCGTCGCTACCCGGGCGAAGGACGCCGCCTCGGCGTCGCGGAACTTGCCGGGGTGCTGAGCTACTGCATGCACCTGTTCGAATGACAGCTCCCCGTCGGCGAACGTTCGCACGGTCACCGGCAACTGCGCAGCTGCAGTAGCCACGTCGACAATTTGCCTGGCCCGCGTCGACGACAATCCCGCCTTCAGCGTGAGCCAGTGTTCCACCGAGCGGATGCCGTAACCGCGCCACACCTCGCTTTCGATCAGCTCTCTGGTCAGCTCGACCAGCTTGGCGTGCGCGACGTTCAACACACCGCAAGCATCCGCGACTCGTCCTTCGATGTCGGCGAGCTTGTCGTCATAGCCCTTCATACCGAAAATCGTACAGGTGTTCGACGACAATTCTGACCGCTGATGACCTGGCTGTGGACATCCCCGGCTGGTTTGTGCATTGAACGATGTCACCGCTCACCGATCTCCTGGAGTCCGCCGGCTTCGAAGTGACGAGGTGAACCGTGGGCCGCTGCACGCCGCTGGTTGCAATTCTTGGGAGTGGCGGAGTAAGGCGCAGGCAAGGGAAGCCGCGGTGTGAACGGTCGAATCGAATCGTGAGCGTCAGTCCGCGGCGACGGTGACCGGCCGCGCCCGGCAGATCCGCCGCAGCTCGTCGTAGGAGGTCGAGAAGACGGCGTGCGGAGTGCCGGCGGCGGCCCACAGTTCCCGATACCCGGCGAGGGCAACGTCGATGTACGTCGGCAGTGGTGCCGGGTGGCCGAGTGGTGACACTCCCCCGATCGGCTGGCCGGTCGCCTCCCGCACTTGATCAGCAGTCGCCCGATGTATGCGAGTGGCGCCGATCTGCTCGGCCAGCCGGTCGGTGTCGACCCGGTGGGAGCCGCTGGCGAGCACCAGGACGGGGTCCGTGTCGGCAACGAAGATGAGGCTGTTGGCGATCGCGCCCACCTCGCAACCGAGCGCGTGGGCAGCCTCCGCTGCCGTTCGCGTCGATGCCGACAACTCCTGGATCTCGCCCGACCCGCCAGCCTCGAGCAGCGCAGTCTGGACCGCCCTTGTGTTGGGGTGCATTACGCCTCGTCCTCCTCGGGACCGCCGGGCACGCGGCACGCTCGCTCGAGGAGCAGCCCGGCCACGACCAGGGCGAGCGCACACAACGCCGCGCATCCGCCCCGAATCACCCGTTCACGGGGCAGCGGGATGTCGAGCTGCGAAAGGAAGGGAAGCGCAAAGCCGACGTAACCGCCGGCCACAATTGCCCCCGCGAGGGCACTCGCCTTGGCCAGGAGCAACAGGTTGACCGCGCGTTGAGAGTCGATCCGGCGCCGCTCACGCTGGACAGCCCGGTGCGTCGACAGCGCAAGCCCACCGACGAGCGCGACCATGCCGAGCAACGCGATGACGGCGCTCCACTCGACACGGGGTGCCAGCCCATTCAGCCGCACGGTCAACTCGACGAGCGCATAGCCGACGAGTAAGCCGACCGCGAACATCGTGAACAGCACGCGCCACCGCGTTGGCTCGACGCTGCCGGGAGGAAGCTCTGGCTGCCCAGTCACCGCAGCAGTCAGGAGGCCAGATCGAGTGCCAGGTCGGCGCGCCGTACGACGCCCTGGGTGTCGAGCTCGCTCAACAGCGCAGCGACCGGGCCGTGGCCCGGTAGCTCAGCCTGGCCGTCAATTTCATGCCAAGGGACGAGCACGAACGCCCGCCCAGCAGCCCACGGATGCGGCAATGTCAGTCCGTCGCGGTCGACGACCCGGTTGCCAACGACGATGAGGTCGACGTCCAAGGTGCGGGGCGCATGCGGCACCGAGCGCTCACGGCCGAAGGCAGCCTCTACGGCCAGCGCCCGCTCGAGCAGAGTTGCCACTGACAACGTGGTGTCGACCAGCAGCACAGCATTGAGGAAGCTCGGTGACCCCTGCGGGGTGTCAACCGGAACCGTCTCGTAGACCGACGACACAGCCACGACCTTGACGTCAGGAGTGTCGGCAAGGGCCTCCACAGCTCCCTGCAGCGCCGCAAAGCGGTCGCCGAGATTGCTGCCCAGCGCGAGGACGGCAGTCCTGATCGGCCTCAGGTCGCCGGTGAGGGTGTCGGTGTCGACCATGTGCGGGTTCGGCGTTTCAGTCATGGCGGCTCCGGTGGATGGTGAGGCTGACATCGTCGACGGGGACCTGCAGCGGCGCGGCTGGCTTGTGGATCGTCACTTCGGCCCACACGACCACGCTCTCGGCCAGGCACACTTCAGCGAGTCGGGCAGCCAGCGTCTCGATCAGGTCGACCGGATCCGACGTCAACGCCGAGCTCAGCCGGCCGGCGAGCGCGCTGTAGTCGACAGTATGGGATAGGTCGTCGGTTCCCGCTGCGTGCCTGGTGTCCAATCCAAGCGTCACATCGGCGACGAACTCCTGACCGTCCCGGCGTTCGGTCGGGAGCACTCCATGATGGGCGAACCCGCGAAGCCCCGTGATCGACATCCGGTCGCTCGCGCTGACGGCGCCGGTCATGCGTCATCGGGGTCGGCTGAGGCCGGCACCATGACCGGAGACGCGTGGTGAACCCACAGCCGCCAGCCGGCTGGTGTACGACGGAACACGTTGGTGGCAGCGGCACTGCCTCCGGCGAAGACCGCCGGCGGCGTGTCTGCCCCTGCCGACAGCACGTTCTCGGTGCAGGTGAGGCAGGCGATGTCGCCGATCGCATGCGCGTCGACGTCGGTGAGGAAGAATTGGATGTACGGCGCCTGCGCCATCAACGCCAGCCAGGAACGCATCACCGCCGACCTGCCGCGGATGGGTGGTGCTGCCGGATGCACGCACACCACTCCGTCGTCGTCCGCCCAAACCTGTTGCATCGCGTCGAAGTCGGCGGTCTCGAAGGCGGCGTAGAACTGACGGTTGGCCGCCATGATGGCGGCCAACGATTCCGACAGGTCGCTCGGTTCGAGTTCGCTGACCCGGTCGCCCGTCAACGGCTCCGACATGTCACTCACCGCTTCCGGCTCGTCGGTCATGTCTCCTCCGCTCGCGCCCAGCGAGCCGCCACCTTGACGGCGTCGAGCGAGCCTGCCACGTCGTGCACCCGCACGCACCACACGCCAGCAATCGCGCACAGCGCGGACAGTGCAGCCGTGGCCGTGTCACGGCGCTCGACCTCTCTCGGTACGCCGTCGGCTCCGCCGAGCAGAGCGCCCAGGAAGGTCTTGCGGGAACCTCCCACCAACACCGGTTGTCCGAGTTCGTGGAGGGACTCAAGGTGTGCCAGCACCGACCAGTTGTGCTCAGGGGTCTTTGCGAAGCCGATTCCGGGATCGACGGCAAGCCGATCCGAGCGGATTCCAGCCGCTAGGGCCGCCCTGACCCGCTGCGCCAGCTCCGCTCGGGTGTCGGCCACCACGTCGTCGTACGTCGCCAGCTCTTGCATGCGAGTGGCATGCCCTCGCCAGTGCATGGCGAGATAGGGAACGCCGAGCTCTGCCACGACCGGCAGCATCGAGGGATCAGCGAGTCCCCCCGAGACGTCGTTGACCGCGACAGCTCCCGCCTGGACGGCTGCTGTCGCCACCTCCGCACGCATGGTGTCGACACTCACCAGCGCCCCGGCCTGCGCCAGTCCGGTAATCACCGGCAGGACGCGAGACAGCTCCTCGCTCACGCTGGGGCGCTCGGCTCCAGGTCGCGTCGACTCCCCTCCCACGTCGAGGAGGTCAGCTCCGTCGTCGACCAGCTGCGACCCGTGCTTGACGGCTGCCTCCGCAGCGAACCAGCGTCCACCATCGGAGAACGAGTCAGGCGTCACGTTGACCACGCCCATGACGAGACAGCGGTTCGGCGTTGGGAGCCCGTCGACGTACGTCGAAGGAGCGGCGAACACGTCGACTAACCCAAGATGAGGCTCATCGCCTCGGCTCGGGTAGCCGGATCACGGAGTTGCCCACGGACCGCGCTTGTCACTGTCTTGGACCCTGGCTTGCGCACTCCGCGCATCGTCATGCATAGGTGTTCGCACTCGAAGACCGCGATGACGCCCCGGGGTTGGAGGATGCGCATGAGGGAGTCGGCGACCTGGGTGGTCAGCCGCTCCTGGACCTGCGGCCGGCGAGCAAAGACGTCGACCAGGCGAGCAAGCTTCGACAACCCGGTGATCTGACCCTTCACGTTGGGAACGTAGCCGACATGGGCCACTCCGTGAAACGGCACGAGGTGGTGCTCACACGTCGACCAGACCTGGATGTCCTTGACCACGACGAG
>JBBPZH010000053.1:0-13200 GCA_038198965.1 Propionibacteriales bacterium | reverse complement strand
GGATGTCGCGAACTGACAAGGCGGGCACTCCCTCGGCGGTTGGGGTGGACGGCCCAGTTTAGTGGCGGGCCGGCGGGGGGTCTGCCTGGCTAGCAGTGGCTGCGCCCGCGCGCTGCTGCTCCAGTCCGCGCTGCTGCTCACTGCGCTCAGCTTCCGGGGATGCGCTGGATCGGCTGGGTGAGATCCGCGCGGTCGAAGGGCGGGTCGTACGGCACCGGCCAGTATTCGGTCTGCTGCACGATCTGTTCGCCCTGCACGACAGAGAAGGCGACAAGGCGGGCCGACTGCTCACCGTCGGTCACGGTGACTTCGCTGACCGCGAGCTCACCGTCCACCACGAGGCGATGGATGGTGAAGTGCCACCGGCCGGTTGCGGTCGGATAGCGAACTTGGACGGCGACGAAATCCTTTCGGCCGAGGATCCGCTCCCCCGAGCACACCCAGTCGATTACGCACCCTTCGGCTAAGTGACCGGCGGCGCGGTCCCAGTCGTTGTCTTGCATGGCTGCCCAGAATGCCTTCACAACCTCCCGGGTCACGGCGGCCTACGCCAGCTCGTCGGGATCAACCTGAACCCGAACGGTCGGCAGTTTCCGCGAACTGCGCAGCGCTTGCAGCTGCTGCAATGCGCGCGTCAGCTGTCTGCTCCGTGCCGTCGGCACCCGTACGACGACTCGGTGGAGGTCGCCGGACACCCCGACCGGTCCGAGCGTTTCTGCCGAGGCAGGCAGCGTTAGCTGGGTGAGAGCGTCGGCCAGCAGTTCAGGCGCCGCCGTCAGCGTCGCGACCCGCGCCGCTGGCGGCAGGCGGGCAGAGCTACGGTCTGCGAGCTCCCGCTGAGCCAAGCCGGCGGGGTCCCAACGAACGAGCGCCTGAAGCGCCGCTGACGAGGCTTCTCCCACCGCCGCGACCCGCCCGCCTTGATCACCCGGCCGGACGAGGGCGGCAGCGTTGATCCAGCGCCGGAGCGCTTCTTCACCGGCTCGGTAGTCAGGCCGGGAGAGCGTCAGCCAGGTGTCGAGGATCACCGCAGCGGCATAGCCGGCTGGTGGGGGTTGAGGTTCGGCGCCTGGGGTTGCGATCACGAGGGCGGGCTCGTCGGCGACCTGTGCGACGACGCCTTCTCTGCCTGAGGTGACGATCGGCACGCTCGGGAAGCTGCGTCCCCATTCTTGAGCCGTGCGCAACGACCCGACGACGGGTGCCCGCAGGCCGAGTCCGCCGCAGTGGCTGCACGACCACGGCGCCGCGGCGGCACCGCACCATCGGCACCGCACCGGTTCGTTGTCACCGCGCCGCCCGATCGGACCGGCGCAGTGTGCGCATCGGGCCGGCGACCGGCAGGTGGCACAGGCGAGCGCCGGCTGATAGCCAGCGCGCGGAGTCTGCACCAGCACCGGTCCGGAGGCAAGACCAGCTCGCACGACCTCGAAGACCCGCCGTGGCATCCGGGTCGCGCCGGCGGCACCGTCTCTTTCCAGCTCACCGTCGTCGGTGCCGGCGACGTGCACGACCGGAGCTGCCGCCCGCGCGAGCCGACGCGGGGCAGCCAGCGGAACCGCCCAACCCGACTCCACCAGGAGCTGCGCCTCGACCGAGCGCGAGTGACTCCCGAACAGCGCACCGGCGTGCTCCAGGTGAGCGCGCAACATCAGCACCTCCCTGGCATGCGGGTACGGCGCCCTGGGCTCGGCGAAGAGATCGTCACCGTCGTCCCACATGGCGACCAGGCCCAACCTCGGAACCGGGGCGAACACCGCCGCTCGTGTGCCGACGACGATCGGCACCTGCCCGCGACGCACGGCGAGAAACGACCGGTAGCGTGCCGCCGGCCCGAGGTCAGCGGTGAGCACGGTGTGTGCGCCTCCTCCGAGCAGAGCGGTCAGCGCACGGTCGACTCGGGTCACGTCACGCGCGTCGGGAAGGCAGATGATGCTTCCGCGCCTGGACGCCCGGGTCGCGGCGGCGGCGATTGCCAACCTGGCGGCCCAGTCGGTCGGGGGCAGAGCGGTCCAGACGGCGCGCGGCGCCTCGCCGTCGGCCAGACGGCGGATCAGCGGCTCACCACCGGGCTCGTCGCTCCAGGGTCGGCTCAGCTCGTCGAGCGGGACGTCGAGTGGCGCCGCCACGGCAGCCGGGCTGCTCGCTTCGACTCGGGCGTGCCGAGGCGGAACCGCGAGCCGGAGTACGTCGGCGAGTGACCCCGCGTACCTGTCGGCGACCGCTCGCGCGAGCCTCGCCACCGCCGAGGTCAGGACGGGCTCGGCTGACACGACCCGGCGCAGCGGCGCCAGCTGCCCGGGATGCTCGGAGCGCTCGGCGCGCTCGAGAACGAAACCGTCGACGTCGCGACCGGCGAAGCGCACCTTGACCCGGCAGCCGGGAACCGCTGCATCCGACATCGGCTCGAGGACCAGGTAGTCGAACGGCCGGTCGAGGTGAGCGAGCGGAACATCGAGAGCCACCTTGGCCACCGGAAGAGTTCCGGCTGTCACCATCACCGGCTGCGGCCGCCGGCGCCGCACTTGACGCTTCAGCAGCGTCAACTGCTCAGTCGGGATGGCCGGCGCCGTCACAGCAAGGACAGTAACGGCGGGCGCCGACGACGGTCTCTATCGAACCCCCTTGTCCACAACAGCGATCGCGCCGGACGATGTGCCTTCGCGTGCAAGTCGCGAGCCTGGATCCGCGGTCGACGGCCGCCTTGGCCAGCGGGCCCTGTCGACGGCAGTGTCGACCGGGATTGCAACGTTGGGAGCCGATGATGTCGCGATGGACGGCCGAGCGGGTGTTGCAGGCTGCGGCCGAGTGGGTGTGGGTGCCGTCGGACGCCGAGGAGATTCACACCGAGGACTACCATCTCATCGCTTATCCCGAGTTCTTCCAGATGCCGACCCAACTCGCCTGGTCGAGGACGCAGCGACCACCGGATGAGGTGATCGACGAGGTGCTCGTGCACGCGCGAGCACTGGGCCGACCCGCGGTGTTCTGGTGGGTCTCCGTCGCAACGCGTCCACCAGAGACCGAGCAGGCGCTGACCGCGCGCGGCGCCGCACTCGTCGACACGGTGAGTGTGCTGGGCCGCGAGTTGACCGGCGGACCGCCCGCGCTCGACGTATCACCCGGCATCACCACAGTGGTGGTCAATGACGAGAACACGCTCCGAGACTGGTACACCGTCGATTCGGAGGTGTGGGATGAACCGGTCCCAGACGAGGGTCGGCTCGCTCGCGGGCTGAAGGAGACGGTGTCGGACCTCGCCAGCGGCACCGGCTTTCGGGTAGTGGCCTACGTCAACGCCGAACCCGTGTCCACCGGCGGCTGCGGTTTGGTCGATGGCGTCGCCCGCTTGTGGGGCGCGGGTACCCGACCTGGCTGGCAGCGTCGAGGTGCCTACCGCGCCGTACTAGCCGAGCGACTCCGCCGGGCGGCCGAGCAGGGAGCAACGCTGGCGCTGGTCAAAGGTCGGGTCACGACGTCTGCGCCGATTCTGCGGCGCGCCGGGTTTTCGCCGTACGGCGAGGAGCGCTGCTACCGCCTCAAGGCGGACTGATCTCGGCCTAGACCGGCGGCGCGGCTCAGCCACCCCAACGTCAGGCCGACAGCGCAGTCTGGAGGTCGGCAACCCGGTCGGTGCGTTCCCAGCTGAACTGGGGCAGCTCACGTCCGAAGTGGCCGTACGCCGCCGTCTGGCCGTAGATCGGGCGCAGCAGGTCGAGGTCGCGGATGATCGCGGCGGGACGCAGGTCGAACACATCGAGCACCGCCCGGCGGATGCGGTCCAAGGGCACGGTCTCGGTGCCGAAGCAGTCGACGTAGAAGCCGACCGGGTGAGCCTTGCCGATGGCGTAGGCGATCTGCACCTCGCAGCGGCGCGCGAGCCCCGCCGCGACGACGTTCTTGGCCACCCAGCGCATCGCGTACGCCGCCGACCTGTCGACCTTGGACGGGTCCTTGCCGCTGAAGGCGCCGCCACCGTGGCGCGCCATCCCGCCGTAGGTGTCGATGATGATCTTGCGCCCGGTCAGGCCGGCATCGCCCATCGGGCCGCCGACCTCGAAGCGGCCTGTCGGGTTGACGAACAGCCGGTAGTTGGTGGCGTCGATGTCGAATCCGGTCAGCACGTCCTCGACGACGTGCTTCTTCACGTCAGGAGCCAGCATCTGGTCGAGGTCGATGTCGCCCGCATGCTGGCTCGAGACGACCACGGTCTCCAAACTCACCGGTCGATCCCCGTCGTAGTCGATCGTCACCTGTGTCTTGCCGTCGGGCCGCAGGTACGCCATGGTGCCGTCTCGCCGTACCTCCGCTAGCCGCTGCGCGAGCCGGTGGGCCATCATGATCGGCAGCGGCATCAGCTGCGGCGTTTCGACGCAGGCGTAGCCGAACATCAGTCCCTGGTCACCGGCACCTTGCCGGTCGAGCGGGTCCGTCGATCCCTGCTCACGTTCTTCGACGGCGTCGTCGATGCCCTGGGCGATGTCTTGCGACTGCGAGCCGATGCACACCTGCACGCCACACGACCGGCCGTCGAAGCCCTTTCTCGAGGAGTCGTAGCCGATGGCAAGGACCGTTTCGCGCACGATGTCGGCGATCGGAGCGTATGCCGACGTGGTGACCTCACCGGCGACTACGACAAGACCGGTGGTGACGAGCGTTTCGACCGCGACGCGGCTCGTCGGGTCCTCGCTGAGCAAGGCGTCGAGGACTGAGTCGCTGATCTGGTCGGCGATCTTGTCCGGGTGGCCCTCCGTGACCGACTCGGAGGTGAACAATCGACTTGGCAACGCTTCCTCCTGGCGAACCGCCGGCCGAGCTTAACTGTCGGCGGAGCGCTTCGTTCGTGCTCCGGCTCACCCTAGCCCGTGGAGCTCCCCCGTCTGGTCGGTCGCCGTCAGCCCGCGCGCCGCTCCCAGCACTCCGCCACGCAGTCCCAGACGCGATGCGCGAGAGCAACCTTGGAACTCCGGTCGACCACGACCTCGCCACCACTGTGTCGCAGGATGACTGCCGCATTGTCGTCCGCGCCGAACACTGCGCCGTGTGACACATCGTTGACGACCATCAGGTCGCAACCCTTGCGGGCAAGCTTCTCGCGGCCGTGCTCGAGCACGGTTGCGTTGCCGTCACCGGTTTCGGCTGCGAAGCCGACCAACACCGGCCGCCGCCGGCCGCGAGGCTCAGGCGAGCTGACGAGCTCGGCGAGGATGTCAGGGTTGGTGGCCAGCTCCAGCGGTGGCACCTCGCCGCCGGTTTGCTTCTTGATCTTGTGCGGCACCGAAGCGACCGGGCGAAAGTCTGCCGGTGCCGCCGCCATCACGACGGCGTCTGCGTCCGCGGCCGCAGCGAGCACGACGTCTCGCAGCTGCGCCGTCGACTCCACGCGCACCACCTTGACGCCGGCCGGATCGGGCAGCTCGGTATTCGCCGCAACGAGGAGCACGTGCGCGCCGCGGGCGGCCGCGGTGGTTGCGAGCGCATACCCCTGCTTGCCCGATGACCGGTTGCCCAGGAACCGCACCGGGTCGAGGTACTCACGGGTGCCGCCCGCCGAAACCACCACCGTTCGGCCGGCGAGATCAGCAGGTGGCCGCGTATCGCCAGCCTGCAGCGCCTCGAGCGCCGCAGCGTAGATCTCCCCCGGCTCGGGGAGCCGCCCCGCACCGGTGTCGGACCCGGTCAGCCGACCGCTGGCCGGATCGAGTACGACGGTCCCCCGCGACCGTAAGGTCGCGACGTTGGCCTGCGTCGCCGGGTGCTCCCACATCTCGGTATGCATCGCCGGCGCGAACACCACCGGACACCGGGCAGTCAGCAAGGTGGCGCTCAGCAGATCGTCAGCGAGGCCGTGAGCCGCCTTGGCGAGAGCGTTGGCTGTGGCCGGCGCGACCACCACGAGATCGGCCTGCCGCCCCAACCGCACATGCGGCACACCTCGTACGTCGTCGAAGACCTCGGTCGCGACCGACCTACCGGACAGCGCTTCCCACGTCGCCGCGCCGACAAACCTCAGTGCCGACGCCGTCGGCACCACAGTCACGTCATAGCCGGACTCGGTGAAACGGCGCAGCAGCTCGCACGCCTTGTAGGCAGCGATGCCACCGGTGACGCCCAAGACGACGCGGGCGCCGGCGGACGGCATCAGACCTCGTCGGAGTCGTCGACCTCGATGTCTTCGACGGTCAGCAAATCGGCGTTGATCTCCCGAAGCGCGATCGACAGCGGCTTCTCCTGCACGTGCGTGTCAACCAGCGGACCGACGTACTCCAGGAGGCCCTCACCGAGCTGTGAGTAGTAGGCGTTGATCTGCCGGGCCCGCTTTGCGGAGTACAGGACGAGCTTGTACTTGGAGTCGGTCCTCTCGAGCAGCTCGTCAATCGGGGGGTTCGTGATCCCCTCGGCGGTGGGCAGGATGCCTGACACAGGAAATGCCTCATTCAGCAGTTGGGGTGGGATCGCCGCGGTGAACTGCGGCGGAGCGCATCAATGCTACCAACTCCTCGGCGGCCGTTCGCACATCGGAGTTGACGACGGTGGCGTCGAACTCCCGCTCCGCCGCCAGTTCGAGTACAGCGGTCTGGAGTCGCCGTGCACGTTCGTCGGCGTTCTCGGTGCCCCGGCGCACCAGCCGACGCACGAGCTCTTCCCAAGAAGGCGGGGCCAGGAACACGAACAGGGCCTCCGGCAGAGCCGAACGCACCTGCCGGGCACCCTGCAGGTCGATCTCCAACAACGCCAGCCGGCCCTGTGACAGCGTCTCCTCCACGGGTCGACGCGGCGTACCGTAGCGAGCCGTCGAGTGCACAACCGCCCACTCGAGCAGCTCATCGCGCTCGATCAGCGCGTCAAAGGTGGCATCGTCGACGAAGCGGTAGTGAACGCCGGGAATCTCTCCGGCTCGGGGGGCCCGGGTGGTCACCGAGACGGAGATCCAGACCTCGGGGTGCGCCTCGCGCACCTGGGCCGAGACGGTCCCCTTGCCTACGGCGGTCGGCCCGGCGAGGACGGTAAGACGGCCGCGGGTGCTCGCAGGTGTCACTCGTGACCAGACTCGTCGAAGCCAGCGGACACCGCGATCAGGGACGGGGCGTCAGGCGCGGGAAGCGAACTCGCGCTCGAGCGCCGCGATCTGGTTGGCGCCGAGCCCCCGCACGCGACGTGACGGGGAGATGCCGATGCGCTCCATGAGGTTGCCAGCCCGCACCTTGCCGAGACCGGGCATCGACTGCAGCAGATCGACCACCCGCATCTTGCCCACCACGTCGTCCTTCTGCCCGGCCTCCAAAACCTCGGCAAGGCTGGCTTCTGAGTGCTTCAGACGGTTCTTTACGCCCGCGCGCTCACGGCGCACTACGGCGGCCTTCTCCAGCGCCGCGCGACGCTGTTCGGCGGTCAACTCTGGCACTGGCACGGCGCTCAGCCTAACGGCTCGGGTGCGGCGTTCATAGGGTGCGATTTAGGGTAAACCGGGGATGTTCATCGTGATGCCACAGTTGCTTTGTGCATCGTTCGCGATGGCCTGGAGCGAGCTGAGCGCCTGCAGTGCCGAGGAGTAGCCGCCGTTGCCTGACTGGGCCGATGTGGCAAGTGACTGCAGGGCCGTCCAGTCGCTCTTGACGGCGTCGGGGGCGAGCGACACCACCTTGTTGACCTGGCCGAACGTCGAAGCACCGGCACCCGACAGCGCAGACGTGAGGTCTCCGTTGTTGGTGAGCGACTTCAGCGCACTGCAGTACGCCGCCCGGGTGCTCTCCCCGTTGTCCCTGAGCAACCGCCAGGCAACAACCCCACCGACGACCAGCACCAATGCAAGCACCAGTGCAATGACCAGCGGCTTGCGGCTTTTGCCAGGCTTGACCTCTTGGGGCAGCAAGGTCTGTTGTGGATAGTTCGGGGGCGCTTGCCAATCTGGCACCGGTGGTCCGGCGGCTTGCCCGCCCTGACCAAATTCAGGAGGCCGGAAGTCTGGCCCTGCCTGCGCACCAGATGCCGGCTGCTCGTTTGGCGGAGGGTCTGCGTTCGACAACGGATGTCCTCACGCGTGGGTGGTCTGCTGCGGCTCTCCTGTCAATCTAGACCACGAAAGGCTGCGGCCACCGCGTCGGCAGCCCGAGCGGCAGCCTCGCGAAGCGCTTCGACGTCCGGCCCGGCGGCCAGCACCTCCCGGGAGGAGCTCGCCAGCACCCGCGCCGAAACGCCGTCGAAGAGGCGCCGAAGGTCCTCCGGGGTGCCGCCTTGCGCGCCGAAGCCGGGCGCGAGCAGCGGCCCGTTGATGTCGAGATCCGCATCGACGGCGCCCAGATTGCCGGCGACCACCGCGCCGACCGAACCCAGCGGGGTGGCTCCCGCGTTGCGGTCGCGGATCTGGCTCAAAATGCGGGCAGCGACTGTCTCCCCCGACCGCTGCGCCCCCTGCACCTCGGGTCCCTCCGGATTGGACGTGAGCGCCAGCACGAAGACACCGGCACCAACGGCTAGCGCGGTGTCGATCGCGGGAGCCAGGCTGCCGAAGCCAAGGAACGGGCTCACCGTGAGTGCGTCGGCGGCGAGCGGTGACGACGGCTGCAGGTAGGCGTCGGCGTACGCCTGCATCGTGGATCCGATGTCGCCCCGTTTCGCATCGAGCAGCACCAAGGCTCCAGCTGAGCGAGCGGCAGCCACAGTCCGCTCGAGTACGCCGATCCCTTCGGCGCCGTGCCGCTCGAAGAACGCCGACTGTGGCTTGAGCGCCGCCACCTGGCCGCCTAGCGCCTCGACGCAGGTCAAAGCAAAACGCTCGAGCCCCACCGACGTGTCCGCCAGTCCCCACGCCGACAGCAGGGTGGGGTGCGGATCGATTCCCACGCACAGCTGGCCACGCTCGCGCATCGCTCGCTGCAGGCGAGCACCGAACGGCTCGTTCACTGCGGCGTCATGCCTCGGTGCGCGAAGCCCACCGCCTCGCTTGCCTTGGCGAACCCGCGGGAGGCGAGCTCGACGCGCAGCTCGTCCAGCACCCGTTTGGGAGCCCCCGGGTCGGAGAAGATCACGGTGCCGACCTGCACGGCGGTCGCTCCGGCGAGCAGGAACTCCAAGGCGTCGGCACCGGTACGGATGCCGCCGACCCCGATGAGCGGCAGCCCGGGCAGCGCTTGCGCGACCTGCCAGACCGCCCGTACGGCCACCGGCCGGATCGCCGGACCGGAGAGCCCGCCGGTCGAACCGGCAAGGGTGGGTCGCATCGTGACTCCGTCGATGTGCATGCCAAGGAGCGTGTTGATCAGCACGAGGCCGTCCGCGCCCGCCTCGGCTACCGCCAGGGCGATCTCCACGATGCTGGTGACGTCAGGGGAAAGCTTGGCGAAGACAGGTACGCCGCGCGGTGTGTGATGGCGGACCACCGAGACTGCCCGGGCGGCCTGGAACGGGTCGCAGGCGAAGACCAGTCCGCGGTTCTCCACGTTCGGGCAGGAGATGTTCACCTCCAACGCCGCGACCCCCGGGGTGTTGCTGACCCGCCGGGCCAACTCGGCGTACTCGGCGAGCGACGAGCCGGCGATGGAGACGATCGGTCGAGCGTCGTGCTGCAGCAACCACGGAAGGTCCTTTGCCAGGAACGTCGTGATGCCCGGCCCCTGCAGGCCGATGGAGTTCAGCATGCCCGACGGGGTCTCCGCCATCCGAGGGGTCGGCCGGCCGGAGCGCGGGTCGCGCAGGATCGACTTCGTCACGACCGCACCGAGCTCGGCGACGTCGAAGAATTGGTGCAGCTCCTGACCGGCGGCTGCACACCCGCTCGCCGTCATGACCGGATTTGCAAGGTGAGCGTCGGCGAGCACGGTGGTCATGTCGACCTCGCGCGGAGAAACCGCCATCAGCCGCGCAGCAACTCTGCGGGGGCACCGTAGGTGCCGGGCGGAATCGTCCCGATGGCATCCCAACGCACCTTGTCACCGGAGAAGACGGGCCCCTCAACGCACGAGCGCACCATCCGGGTGATGCCGTCGTCACCGGTCACCGGCAGCACGCAGGTCATGCAGACGCCGATGCCGCAGGCCATTGCTTCCTCGACAGCCGTCTGGCTCCAGGCCCCATGCTGGCCGGCCACAGCGCTGACGGCTCGCAGCATCCCCATCGGACCGCACGAGTACACGACCTCGATGCCGTTGCGACCGAGCAGGGCCGGCAACGGGTCGGTGACAATGCCTTTGATGCCGACGGACCCGTCGACTGTGGTGACGGTCACCGACGACGCCGCCCGCTTGGCTTCGAGCGCACCGAAAAGGCGGGCTTCGGTCGACGCGCCCAGCACCATGTGCACCGGGCACGACCGCTCGCGCAACTTCTCCGCGAGCCCGAACAGCGGCGCCGAGCCGTACCCTCCGCCCACCAGGGCGCAGGCCACCGGCTCCTTGGGCAGCGCGAACGGGCGGCCCAGCGGCCCGACCACGTTGAGGGGGTCGTGCGCCCGACGTCGCGTGAGCCAGTGCGTACCGGGACCGGCGTCAGCGACGATGATCTCCACGGTCCCGCCATAGACTCCGGCCGGCTTCACCCGGTAGATCGAGAACGCGCGGCGCAGCAGCAGCCCGGAGGTGTCGCCACCAACCGAGACCGCCACGAAGTTGCCCGGGCGGGTGCGCTCGGCTATGCCGTCGGCAACGATGGTCAGGTGGGTGTAGTCGCCGACCCGCTTCACGGAGAACACCTCACCGGCAACCTGGAGCGGGACCCGGTGGCTGCCGGCGCGAGCGGTTTCACTGGCGCTCTTGGGGCTCATTCGGGGAGCTCCGCCCACGATTGCAGCGATCGCACCGCCAGCTCACCGGCCAGCTGTGCCTCGATGCCCTGGACTGCGGCTCCCAATCCCTGCACGGTTGTGATGCAGGGAATACCCGCCACCACGGATGCTGTCCTGATCTCGTAGCCGTCGAAGCGGGGCGAGCCACCAGACGTCGTACCCCGCGGGGTGTTGATCACCAGATCGATGTCGCCGGCCATGATCCGGCCCACGACTGTCGGCTCACCGTTCACGCCAGGCCCTTCGGAGTGCTTGCGCACCGCTGTCGCCGCGACGCCGTTGCGCCGCAGCACTTCGGCGGTGCCCGAGGTGGCAAGGATTTCGAACCCGAGGTCGGCGAGCCGTTTGATTGGGAAGATGAGGTGGCGTTTGTCGCGGTTGGCGACGGAGCAGAACGCCCGCCCTCGCGTCGGCAGCACGCCGTGCGCTGCTGCCGACGCCTTGGCGAAAGCGGCCCCGAAGTTCGCGGCCACCCCCATCACCTCGCCGGTGCTGCGCATCTCCGGGCCGAGCACCGTGTCGACCAATCGTGCATCGGAGGTGCGGAACCGGTGGAAGGGCAGCACCGCTGCCTTGACGGCGACCGGACGTCCGTTCCCGTCGCCGGCTGACGGCAACAGTCCCTCGTCTCGCAGCTGCCCGATCGAGGCGCCCAGCATGATGCGAGCCGCCGCCTTGGCGAGTGGCGTGCCGGTCGCCTTGGACACGAACGGCACCGTCCGGGACGCCCGCGGGTTGGCCTCGAGCACGTAGAGCACGTCGGAGGCCAGTGCGAACTGCAGGTTGATGAGCCCCCGCACCCCCACCTCGGCGGCGATGGCCAGGGTCGCTTCGCGGACACGCTCAACGTCCTCAGCGCCCAAGGTGATCGGCGGCAGCGCACAAGCGGAGTCGCCCGAGTGGATGCCGGCTTCCTCGATGTGCTCCATCACGCCACCGACGAACAGCTCCGAGCCGTCGTACAACGCGTCGACATCGATCTCGACGGCATCGTCGAGGAACTTGTCGACCAGCACGGGCCGGCTCGCCGACATGGCATCGCTACCGCCCAGCCGGTCAAGTGCCGCCACCAGCTCGGGCTCGGAGTAGACGATTGCCATCCCCCGCCCTCCGAGCACGAACGACGGACGCACGAGCACCGGGTAGCCGAGCGCACACGCGACGGTGGTTGCCTCCCCCACACTTGCCGCGGTCGCATGCGCGGGAGCGGGTACGCCTGCCGCCTTGAGCACCGCGCTGAAGGCACCCCGGTCCTCGGCCAGCGAAATGGCGGCCGGCGGCGTGCCGACGATCGGTACGCCGGCCGCAGCCAGTCCGTCCGCGAGCCCGAGCGGTGTCTGGCCGCCCAGTTGGACGATCACGCCAGCTACCGGCCCGGCAGCGGTCTCGGCGGCCACCACCTCCAGGACGTCCTCGAGCGTGAGCGGCTCGAAGTACAGGCGGGCGGAGGTGTCGTAGTCGGTGGAGACCGTCTCGGGGTTGCAGTTGACCATGACGGTCTCGTAGCCAGCTGCCGACAAGGCCGACGAGGCGTGCACGCACGAGTAGTCGAACTCGATCCCCTGCCCGATCCGGTTGGGGCCGCTTCCCAAGATGATGACCGCCGGCTTGGTGCGCGGCTCCACCTCGGTCTCGTCGTCGTACGTCGAGTAGTGGTATGGCGTCGAGGCGGCGAATTCGGCCGCGCACGTGTCAACCGTCTTATAGACCGGGCGAACGCCCAGCGCTTCGCGGACCTCGCGGACCACCTGCTCCGACCGCCCGGTGAGCTGGCCCAGCTGAGCGTCGGAGAAGCCGTGACGTTTCGCTCGGCGCAGCAGCTTCGGCGTCAGCGACGAACTGGCAGCGACCTCGCTCGCCACCTCGTCGAGCAGCAGCAGCTGGTCGACGAACCAAGGGTCGATGCCGGTGGCGGCGTGCACCTCCTCCACAGTCGCGCGGCCGCGGAGCGCGGTGAGCACCGTGGCGAGCCGTCCATCGGTCGGGACCGCGGCCTGCTCGAGCAACTCGTGCTTGTCGAGGCCGCGGGGATCAGCGGCCCAGCTGAGGACCGCGTCGGCCTTCTCCACCGAACGCAATGCCTTCTGCAGCGCCTCGGTGAAGTTGCGTCCTAGCGCCATCGCCTCACCGACGCTCTTCATGTGCGTGGTCAGCACGGGGTCGGCCGCCGGGAACTTCTCGAACGCGAAGCGGGGAACCTTGACGACGACGTAGTCAAGGGCTGGCTCGAAGCTGGCCGGAGTTCGCCGGGTGATGTCGTTGGGGATCTCATCGAGCGTGTAGCCGAGCGCCACGAGCGTGGCGATCTTGGCGATGGGGAACCCGGTGGCCTTGGACGCCAGCGCGCTGGATCGTGACACCCGGGGGTTCATCTCGATGACGATGACGCGGCCGGTGGCCGGGTCGACCGCGAACTGGAT
>JBBPZH010000052.1:0-9047 GCA_038198965.1 Propionibacteriales bacterium | reverse complement strand
GAGATTTGTCGTGGAGTAGAACCCGTCGGGGAAGACGCCGTCTCGCTCTGCTGGGGAGATCGAGACGACGCCTGGATCGGACTGGTTGACCCCATGGGTCTGCAGGCGCATCAACAGGCGCTGCAACGTGTCGTCGTCGGGGGCGCTCACGGTGATGCGGGCGTATGACGTATCAGGTTCGTCCCTGCCAGCCTCCAAGCGTTCGATGTGATGATCGCCGCCGTACTCACGGATGTCCTTGAGCACCTGGGACAAGATGCCGCTGTCCATCAGGTGCCCGGTGATCTCGACAGTTTCACTCGCCGGGGTTGTCATGCGCTCACGCTAAAGGACGGCTCCGTCGTCGGAGTCACCCTCCGGCGCGTGCCGGTCCTCCATCGTGGCGACCAGGGTGAGGAATCCGCCGACGAACCCGATGACTGCCGCCAGCGAGAGCCACACGGGCAGCGTCACCGTGAACAGGGCAGCGATGAGCAGCAACAACGGTCCCCCCGCCAGACCTAGCCAGGCGAGCTGCTGGGGCACGTCGAGGCGCGGTAATGGCGGTGGTTCGGGAGGGATGAAGGACTCGTCTATGGCAGGCGGCGCGTCAGTGCCCGAGTTGGCGGAGACGGTCGGCGTCGGTGCCTCGCCATGGACGTTCTCGCTGGCCGGCCATCGGGCCGCGTCGTCGGCAACAGGGAGGTCGTATCCAGCGATGATCTGCGCCCAGGCGAGTTCGTTGTTGTCGAGGCCCGGCGCGGGATTGGTACTCGCGATCAACTGTGCGATGTCGTCGGGTGCTCTGGTGTCGACGTACAGGCGCTCCTTGAGCCGCACTCGGAACTCGACGCCGTCGAGACCAACGGTCGTCGGGGTCTCGACGGGCTTGGTATAGGCGGCGACGCCTCGACTCGCGAGGTCAGCCAACAGCGCCTCCGCCACAACCGGGTCGAGATCGGCGACCGGACGGTACGCCGGCGCGGTGAGACCGTTGGAGCGCATGTCAGCGCTGCACCGTCGACCGCTTGCGGATGAACTCCACCGATTCGGTATAGATGTTTGGAGCGTCGTTGTCGAGCGTCGCTACGTGATAGCTGTCGTCGAGCACGCGCTCGGTAACGTCTCGAGACGACACGCGCTGGATGATGATCTGGCTCGACAGCGGCTCCACCACGTGATCCTCCACGGAGCGGAAGATCAGCACCGGCGCGGTGATCTTCGGCAGCTCGTCGCGGGTGACCTGCCACAACCTGCGAAGCGAGTCCAACGCCCGCAGCGGAGTGCGGTCGTAGCTGTGCTCTTGCACGCCGGGCTTCTTGATGTCGTTTCCGATGCCCTTGATCGCGGGCACCACGCGCTTGAGCACCGGAAGGGCTGTCAATCGCCGATCACCGCTGGCTATCGAGGGGTTCACCAGGATGAGACCGGCCACATCGTCGGGGCGCTCCTCGGTGAGCCGCAGCGCCAGGCACGCCCCCATCGACAAGCCGGCCACGTATACGTCGTCACAGCGCTGGCGCAGGTCGCCCAGGCCGCGGGCCGCCTCGGCGTACCAATCGTGCCAGGTGGTGGAGTTGAGCTCTTGCCAGGTCGTTCCGTGACCCGGCAACCGAGGCACGGCCACGGTGAAACCGTCGGTGGCCAGCTGCTCTCCCCATGGCCGCATCGAGGCGGGTGAGCCGGTGAAGCCATGCAACAGCAATGCTCCGACGGATCCGCCGTCGACGTGCAAAGGTGCGGCATGGGGCAGTACCGGCACGAACATGCTCCTCGAGGCGGGTGGTGCGGCGCTGGGTGACCTCATCGTGTCATGCTGACCTCCAGTTTTCGACAGCAGCGCAACGTTCGCTCCGTTGCTGCCCGGGCCGGCTGTCCCTAGGGTGACAGCAGGCATCTCACGGAAGGTTGGCGAGTGTTCTACTGGTTGCTCAGGTGGGTGTTCGTCGGCCCGCTGCTCAAGACGGTGTTCCGCCCGTCGGCCGAAGGGGCCGAGCATGTGCCCGCTGAGGGCGCCGCCATCTTGGCGAGCAACCACCTCTCGTACGCCGACTGGTTGTTCATGCCCCTGATGATCCCGCGTCGGGTCACGTTCGTTGCGAAGGCGGAGTACTTCACCGGTCCTGGGTTTAAGGGCTGGCTGCAACGACGTTTCTTCTCCGGGGCGGGGCAGGTGCCGATCGACAGGTCCGGGGGCCGGGCGGCAGAAGGAGCCATCTCCACTGGGTTGCGAATACTGCGCCGCGGTGAGCTCTTCGGCATTTATCCCGAGGGCACCCGGTCCCACGACGGCCGGCTCTACCGCGGCAAGACCGGGCTGGCACGCATTGCGCTGGAAGCGAAGGTGCCGGTGATCCCGGTAGCTGTGGTCGGCACCAACGTGATCGCGCCGCCGGGGAAGGTCTTCGGTCGCTACTCGCGGCCTCGTGTGCGCTTCGGCAAACCCCTCGACTTCAGCCGCTATGAGGGTATGGAAAGCGACCGCTTCGTCCTGCGGTCCATCACCGATGAGGTGATGTACGAGATCATGCAGCTGTCCGGCCAGGAGTACGTCGACGTCTACGCCTCGCGGGCAAAGGAGGACGCCTCGCGGCAAGCCAAAGCGGCTAAGGGCGCCAAGGACACCAAGACCGCTGCGGCAGCGGCGCGCACCCCCCCGCCGGAAGCCGCACCTTCGCCGCAAGCGCCACCTTTGCCGGCTTCGCCGCCCAGCACTTCGGTCGAGTCGGAACCGCCGGACAAGCTCAGCGCCTGACGAAAAGGGACAGCATGCCGACAATCGGCCTGGCTTCGTTGCCAGTCCCCGGCACATCCCAGGGTCTGACGGCTCCGAGTCAGACAACCGTGACCGGCTTGAGAGAGGCGCACGCATGCGGGTAGGAGTGCTGACCGGCGGCGGTGACTGTCCAGGGTTGAACGCGGTCATCCGGGCCGTCGTACGCCGTGGGGTGCAGGAGTACGGCTTTGAGTTCGTGGGGTTCCGCGACGGGTGGCGGGGGCCGCTCGACCGCCAGACGTGTGAGCTCGGCGTGGCTCAGGTGCGCGGCATTCTGCCGCGGGGCGGCACGATCCTCGGCTCCTCGCGCACGAACCCGTTCAAGGTCGACGGGGGAGTCGAGCGGATCACCGACAACCTGGCGCAACTCGGCGTCGACGCGCTGGTGGCGATCGGGGGCGAGGACACGCTCGGAGTCGCCACCAAGCTGGCCGACCGGGGGGTTCACGTTGTCGGCGTACCCAAGACGATCGACAACGACCTGAGTGGCACCGACTTCACGTTCGGCTTCGACACGGCGGTCAATATCGCGACCGAGGCGATCGACCGGCTGCACACTACAGCCGAGTCCCATCACCGGGTACTGGTCGTGGAGGTGATGGGCCGTCACGCCGGCTGGATCGCGCTGCACAGCGGCATTGCGGGTGGCGCAAACATCATCTTGATCCCCGAGCAACCCTTCGACATCGAGCGGGTGTGCGCGCTGGTCGAGCATCGCTTCCAGCTGCAGTACGCCCCGATCATCGTGGTGGCCGAGGGCGCCGTACCTGCCGAGGGCACGATGGAAACTGTCACCGGACAGCTGGACGCGTTCGGCCACGTGCGGCTCGGCGGCATCGGTGACCGGCTCGCGAACGAGATCGAGTCCCGTACCGGCAAGGAGGCGCGGGCAGTGGTGCTCGGGCACATCCAACGTGGGGGTACGCCGACCGCCTTCGACCGATGGCTCGCCACCCGGTTCGGGCTGCACGCCATCGCCGCCGTGCACGACCGCGACTTCGGCATCATGGTCGCTCTGCGCGGCACCGACATCGTGCGGATCGATCTCGCCACGGGAACCGGGCAGCTGAAAACTGTCGACCCGTCGCTGTACTCCGAAGCCGAAGTCCTCTTCGGCTAGCCCTACGCTGGAACCGTGACCATCCCGACGCTCGAGGCGCTGGCCGCACTCGGTGCGGCTCAGCAACCGGCGTGGCCGGACCGCGAGGCGCTCGACCGGGCGGTGTCGAGACTGCGGACGCGGCCGCCTCTCGTGTTCGCCGGGGAGTGCGACGATCTCAAGGCAAGGCTCGCCGACGTCGCGGCCGGCCGGGCCTTTTTGCTGCAGGGCGGTGATTGCGCAGAGACGTTCGCCAGCGTGACGGCGGAAAATGTCCGGGCCAAGCTCCAGGTGCTCTTGCAGATGGCTGTCGTCTTGACCTACGGCGCCTCCGTCCCGGTCGTCAAGGTTGGCCGGATCGCGGGCCAGTACGCCAAGCCCCGCTCCAGCGATGTCGAGGAGCGCGACGGCGTCGAACTGCCGGCGTACCGAGGCGACGCTGTCAACGGGTTCGACTTCACAGCGGCCAGCCGAACTCCGGATCCCCAGCGGCTCGTCGAGGTCTACAACAGCTCGGCGGCGACGCTCAACCTGTGCCGGGCGTTCCTGCAAGGTGGGTACGCCGACCTGCGGCAGATGCACGCCTGGAACACCGACTTCGTGCGCACCAGTCCGGTTGGCGCGGTCTACGAGCGGATGGCCGCCGACATCGAACGGGCGCTGAACTTCATGACCGCCATCGGCGCCGACTCCGACGAGCTGCATCGGGTCACGTTCCACAGCAGCCACGAGGCCCTGCTGCTCGAGTACGAGCACGCGCTGACCCGGATCGACTCCCGCACGCGGGAGCCGTACGACGTCTCGGGGCACCTGTTGTGGATCGGGGAACGCACCCGGCAGCTCGACGGCGCCCACGTCGAGCTGATGTCCCGCGTACGCAATCCGCTGGCGGTCAAGCTCGGGCCCACCGCATCGGCTGACGAGGTGGTCGCGCTCGCCGACCGGCTCAATCCGGGCAACGAGCCGGGACGTCTCACGTTGATCACCCGGATGGGCGCGGGCCGGATCCGTGATGTGCTCCCCGACTTGGTGGAGAAGGTGCGGGCCGCCGGCCTCGAGGTCGCCTGGGTCAGCGACCCCATGCACGGCAACACCTACGAGACCTCGACCGGCTACAAGACCCGCCGCTTCGACGACGTGATCGATGAGGTGCGCGGCTTCTTCGAGGTGCACCACGGCCTCGGCACCTGGCCCGGAGGGATGCACGTCGAGCTCACCGGCGGCGACGTCACCGAGTGCATCGGTGGCGGCGAGGCGCTCGACGAGGCGGGCTTACGCCACCGGTACGAGTCGGTATGCGACCCACGGCTCAACCGCACCCAGTCACTCGAGCTGGCGTTCCTGGTGGCCGAGATGCTGCGGGCCCGCCGCGGCTGAGCCGCATACCTCCCCTTCGGCCAGAACAGGCAGTCCATGATCGATCTGCGCAGTGACACCGTCACCCGGCCGTCTGCGGCGATGCGCCGCGCGATGTCGTCGGCCGACGTCGGTGACGACGTCTACGGCGAGGACCCAACAGTCCATGAGCTCGAGGACCGGGTCGCTGAGCTTTTGGGTTTCGAAGCGGCACTGTTCACGGTGACCGGCTCCTTGGCCAATCTCTTGGCGGTACGGGCGCTCACGGCGCCGGGGGATGAGGTGTTGTGCGAGTCCGCTGCGCATATCGCCCGCGCGGAGCTTGGCTCTCATGCCGCGGTGAGCGGCGTGACCATGCGCACCTGGACGCACCCGCTGGGGTACGTAGACGTACCGGCCGTGGCCGACCTCTTGGCCCCGGACCTCGGTCCGTTTCTGGTGCGGACCACCTGTCTGTCCGTCGAGAACACTCACAACTTCGCCGGGGGACGCACCCAGCCGGCAGCTGCGCTCACTGGACTTCGCGAGCTGGCCGACCGTGCTCGCGTTGGGGTGCACCTTGATGGAGCAAGGCTGTGGAACGCGCACATTGCCACTGGGATTCCGTTGCGCGAGTTGGCCGGGGTGGCCGACACCGCCTCGGTGGCACTCTCGAAGGGTCTCGGCGCCCCCGTGGGGTCGGTGATGCTGGGCTCGGCTCCGCAGGTCACCGAGGCACGCACCTGGCGCAAGCGGCTCGGCGGCGGATGGCGGCAGGCGGGAGTCCTCGCAGCGGCCGGCATCTATGCGCTGGAGCACAATCTCGAACGCCTCGCCGACGATCACGCCTCTGCACGACTGATCGCCACGGCGGCAGGGGTCGACGAGTCCACGGTTGAGACCAACATCGTGGTGATCCCCACGACCGATGCCGCCGGGTTGGTCGAGCGCTGCCGGAGTGCGGGCGTGTTGGTATCGGCGGTCGGCGCCGGCGTCGTACGCGCCGTAACCCACCTCGACGTCAGCGCCGAAGACGCTAAGCGCGCTGCCGAAGTGCTGGCGAGTGCATGAGCCAGCAGCCAGTTGTTCCGACTGGCAGTCAGGGCCTGATCACACGGTGAGGTGGGTGACTTCGGCCTCGACCTTACGGCGGCGGGGTGCCAGTTCCACCAGGTACATCGCCGCGAGCACGAGGCTGCCGCCGACCAGCATGCGGCTGGTCAGCGCCTCGCCGCCGAACAGCACGGCGAAAAACGCGGCGAAGACCGGTTCCATGGTCATGATGATCGCCGCGCGGGTGGGCGCCAGGTGCGCCTGTGCCCAGGTCTGCCCGACCAGTGCGAGCGCCCCGGCGACCAGCGCCATGTAGATCAGAGACAGCCAGCCGCCCGCGGTGCTGGGCGTGCCGAGTCCGTTGGGTGCGCTCACCAGCATGCACACTCCTGCGATCACCACCATCTGGACGACCGAGAGGCCAAATGCGTTGTCGGCGCCCGACCACTGACCGAGCCCGAGGATATGCACTGCGTAGAGCAGCGCGGCGACGAAGACCAGCGCCACGCCTGGGGAGACCGCGAACCCGTTGAGCGACAAGAAGGCGAGCCCGCCGGTCGACAGGACAACCGCAACCCAGACGAGTCCGGGGATCCGGTCGCGCAGGACGACAGCAGCAAACAGCGGCGTCGCGACGACGTACATGCCGGTGACGAATCCTGACACGCTGGCCGGAGTGCGCTCGAGCCCGAGCGTCTGCAGGACCTGCGCGACGCCGTACACCAGGCCGAGGATGACGCCGGCGCGCACGTCGCTGCGCGACAACCGGCGGACGCTGCCCCAGGCGACGACCAGCAAGGCGGCGGCCGCGATCGCGAAGCGCACCGCTAAGAAGTCGAGCACCGAGATCTGGTGCAGCAGGTCCTTGATCAAGAAGAACGTCGAACCCCAGGTGGCTGTCACCCCGAGCAACGCCAAGGTGGGCAGCGTGTTGCCTCGGCGACCGGTCACCTGGTCACCCTAGGTGCGCTCAGACGATCTGAATGATCACCCGTGAGCCGAAGGGTGCTGACGTGCCAGCCCCTGGGCTTTGACTCACGACGAAGTCCAAGCCGAAGTACGTCTGGTATTGCTCGACCCTGACCGTGAAGCCGGCCTTCTCGAGCGCGGCCTGGGCGTCAGCCACTCCATAACGCTGTACGTCGGGCACCGTGACGAGGTGCGGCCCGCGGCTCACGACAAGCGTCATGGTGTCACCGGCGTAGAGGGTGCCGGTGCTGGGGCGTTGGGCGATCACGTCACCGGCCGGCACTTGGTCGTCGTACCGCTCGTGTCGCTTGACAGTCAGGCCGTGCTGGCGGAATGCCTGCTCGGCGGCGGTCGCCGTGCTTCCGGTGAAGTCCTTGACAGGGATCGGTCGGGGTCCCTTGCTGACCACCATGCTAACCGGATCGTTGCGTCGGAGCTCGGTGCCCGCCTTGGGGGCAAACGACAGCACCGACCCTGGAGCTTGCCGCTCGTTCCAGACGCGGCGAACCTTGCCCACGTCCAACGCGTGCGTCTGCAGCGAGCGGACAGCGACCGCTCGGGTGAGTCCGGACAGGTCGGGCACCGCGTGCCGCTCAGGGCCCTTGGACAGGACCGCGGTCACCACACTTGACTTGACGACATTGGCGCCGGCGGTGGGGTCGGTGGAGACGATGTGGCCGGCGGGCACCTGCTCTGAGTACGCGGAGGTGCTCACTCGGAGCGTCAGTCCGGCGTGCTCGACGGTCGCTCGTGCCCGCGCCTGGCTCAGCCCGATGAGGTTGGGGGTCTGCTGGAAACGACCCACGCCGTAGTACCAGCCGCCGAGGGCGGCGGCCGCAGCCAGCAACAGGACGACGATGAGTGCGATCCAGCCGCTCGTCTTGCGTCTGCGCGGCAGCTGAGCGGCGGTTGCGCGAGAGGCTCCTGCCAGGCGCGCGGGTTCCACGGTGTCTTGCGCGCGACCCGGGGCGTCGGGGACGCGGGTCGTGTGCTCGAGGTCGGACGTGCGGAAATCGGGACCCGGGTGCTGGCGTGTGCCCCCACCGAAGTCGTCGTACGCGGCCAGGTCGAAGACCTCGTCCGAGTCGGCTGACCGCGGCTCGGGAAGGTCCCTGGGGAATGTCGTCGACGCGGTGCGCAGCTGCGGCGCTGATACAGCCAAGGTCGGGGTCAGGTCGGCGGTGAGCTCGTCATCGTCGTGCACGCCGCTGTCCAAAGCCTGCCGGACTCGTCGCAGCTGCCGCAGCAGGACACCGGCGTCGGCTGGGCGGACGTCCCGCTGCCGCGCGGTGGCCCTGGCGACCAGCGCGTCGAGGTAGCTCGGCAAGCCCGCAACGACCGTCGAAGGCACCGGCACGTCGACGTGCACGTGCTTGTACGCCACCTGGATCGGACTGTCGCCGGCGTGTGGTTTGGTGCCGGTCAGCAGTTCGAACAGCAGCACACCCAGCGCATAGACATCCGAGCGCGCGTCGGCGATGCCTTCGGTGACGAGCTCAGGAGGGAGGTAGGCGACCGTGCCCATCAGCACACTGCCAGTCGCGGTGGCCGCAGTCGCGGCAGTGACTGCCCGAGCGAGTCCGAAGTCAGCCACCTTGACCTGACCGGCCGGGGTGACCAGCACGTTCTCCGGCTTGATGTCACGGTGCACGATCCCCGCCTCGTGTGCAACGGCGATCGCCTTGACCACTTCTTCGAAGATCGCCAACGCCTGTCGTGGCGGCATCGGCGCTGAGTCGCGGATCACGGTTCGCAACGTGGTTCTTCCGGCGACGTACTCCATGACCTGGAAGACGACAGCGCCGTCGTCTCCTTGGTCGTAGACGTTGACGATGT
>JBBPZH010000051.1:0-7615 GCA_038198965.1 Propionibacteriales bacterium | reverse complement strand
GCGGTCCTCGCCGTACTTCTCACTGACATAACGCAGCACCTCTCCACGCCGCCGCTCGTCGAAGTCGATGTCGATGTCGGGCATGGAGATGCGCTCTGGATTGAGGAAGCGCTCGAACAGCAGACCGTGCTCCAACGGATCGAGCTCGGTGATGCCGAGGGCGTAGGAGACAAGTGAGCCGGTCGCCGAGCCACGCCCCGGACCCACCCGGATGCCCTGCCGCCGCGCCCAGCCGATGCAGTCTGCGGTGACCAGGAAGTAACCGGGAAAGCCCATCTGCGCGATGACGCCGACCTCGTAGTCGGCTCGTTCGCGGACCTCGGCCGTGATGCCGCTGGGGTAGCGTGCAGCGAGTCCGGACTCGACCTGCTTGACGAACTCGGTCTCCTCGGTTTCGCCCGGTGGCACGGCGAACTGCGGCATGAGGTTGCGACCCTCGGCGAACGTGACCGAGCAGCGCTCGGCGATGACGAGGGTGTTGTCGCAGGCCCCGGGAAGCTCACGCCATACGTGCCGCATTTCCTGCGGTGTCTTGAGGTAGAAGTCGTCGCCGTCGAACTTGAACCGGTTCTCGTCATGGATGGTCGACGCAGACTGGACGCACAGCAGCGCCGCGTGGCTCTGAGCGTGCTCCCGCTTGGTGTAGTGCAGGTCGTTGGTGGCGACGAGCGGCAGGTCGAGCTGCTTGGCCAAACGAAGCAGGTCCTCGCGGACGCGGTGTTCGATGGACAGACCGTGGTCCATGAGCTCGACGAAGTAGTTGCCGGCGCCGAAGATGTCGCGGTAGGTGGCGGCCGCCGTCACCGCGTCGTCGTACCTGCCGAGGCGGAGCAGCGTCTGCACCTCACCGGATGGGCAGCCGGTGGTCGCCAAGATGCCCTTGGCGTAGCGATCGAGCAACTCGCGGTCCATGCGTGGCCGGTAGAAGTAACCCTCCAACGAAGCGAGCGACGACAACCGGAACAGGTTGTGCATGCCCTCGGTGGTCTCCGCCAACAGTGTCGCGTGAGTGTAGGCACCGCCGCCGGAGACGTCGTCGCCGCCGCCGTTCCCCCACCTGACCCGGCGCCGCTCGAACCGACTCGTTCCGGGTGTGAGGTAGGCCTCGATACCGATGATGGGATTGATGCCTCGCGCCTTGGCGGCTGAGTAGAACTCGAACGCTCCGAACATGTTGCCGTGATCGGTCATAGCGACGGCGGGCATGCCCATCTCAACGGCGGTGTCGAGCAGCTCGCCGATGCGGGCAGCGCCGTCGAGCATGGAGTAGTCGGTGTGGACGTGCAGATGCGCGAACCCTTGATCGTTCGGGCTCGTCATCAGCGCGGGAACTCCTTTCGCACCTGCCCGCCGACCTCATCTCGGCGGGCGCAGCTCGCAGAGGTGGCGCCTTTACAGCTGGCACCGGCTGGGGAAGGCGATCAGCCTATGTGCTGCCAGCATCTCAGCGTTCACCGACACTCTGACTTGCTAGTGGGCGACCGCTCGCTTCGGCGGCCGGTGGCCGACGACCGCTATGGCGGCTCCGGAGACGACGGCCGCAATTACGGCACCAACGCCCAGGAGCTCGGCGAACTGCGGCAGCCCGGCGGCACTGCCCTTGGTGTGAATGAGCCACCACAGCGATCCGCGAAACGATGCGACGAGCGGGACGCTGACGCAGACCGACAGCAAGACCACGACCGTCGGAGCGAGGTGAGCCTGTCGACGCCCCACCTGGTGAACGTAAGCACCAGCGAGCACCACGAACGCGAACATGGAGCACGCCGAGATCGTCATCACCAGCGCTGCAAGGGGAAACGCGTAGTCCTCCAAGATCACTTGCGGAACATCCACCAGCATGCCGAACACCACCGCGAACACGGCTGCTGCAACCACCGGGTGTCGTCGAATCCGCCCCACGACGGCCGCATCGATCATCCGCAGCGCGCTTCTCAGCCCGGTACCCCATCGGCCGAGCCGAGCCGCCGCGCGGTCACAGAACTCAACCCCGTCAGCTGCCCAGTCTGGTGAGGTCGGCGCATCGGCAAACGGCTGCGCCTCGCGCGTGGCTCTGTGCAGCAGCATGCCAACCACTCCGGTCAGCAGCGTCAGCACCGCCAGGCCAGCGACGATGAGCGCCGTGACGGCGGTCCATGTCTGGCGGCGCGTTTGCAAGCCAACGCTGGCCCAGTCGCTTGCAACCGTGACGGCGACAAGGGCAACGATGAGTCGCCCCGCCCGGAGCAGGTCGACCGCCCGCCTCGCCGGCAGTGCTTCGCTCGCACGGCACAGCAAGACTCGGACGGCGCAGGCGCCGGTGAGCAAGGTCCCTGCAACGATCGCGAACGACACCAGGGCGTCGTACGGGTCCTCCTTCCACGGCCCGTGGGCGTAGAGGACCCTCAGCGCTTTGGTCACTTCGTCGAACCCGACGAACAGTGCACCGAGCAACAAGGAGCCGATCACCGCTCGGCCGATGACCGCTCGCTCGGGACTGGATACCGGGAGGTCCGACGAGCCGTTGTGCGGCGTGAGCGGCCGCGTGGCCGGCGTCGACCCGTCGCTCACGCCGGCGTCGTGAAGTTTTGCAGCGCACGCACCGCGGCCCGATCGGCCACGCCTACCGCGGCGAGGGCAATCACCAGTGCGGCTCCCCAAGTGACCGGCAACGCCGTCGCCAGGACGCCGTTAGCTGAGCTGAACAGAGCCGGAGACAGCACCATGACGCTGAGCCCATACGCCGCACCAACCGCAAGGCCAACGGTCATCGCGCCGGCTGCTGCTGCGCCGGTGCAGCTCGCCCATCGGAACAGCCGGCCCGGGACGCCGGATCGGTGCAGCAGCTCGCCGGTGGAGCGGACGGTCAACACAGCGACGACAAGCACCAGCGCGAGCCAGGCTCCGGCTGCAGCGACGGTGCCGAAATCGAGAGAGTGGCCGGATGCGTAGCGTCCCAGCAGGGCGCCGGAGCCAAGCACCGCTCCGGCCGACAGCACAGGGGTCGCGAACAGCCGGAAGCCTTTGCGGTCTCTGTCGCGAAAGATCTGGATGACGGTGCCAGCTGCCAGCGGAAGTGCGCCGAGGATGATCGCTGACGCGGCCACAGTGAATGCCCACCGGCTGGCATCCCATTCGACCGCGAGGAGGGGGTGCCGGGCGGCAGCCGATGCGAATGCCGGGGCTTCGACGGATTTGGCGACGCCGGCCGCTGCGAAGCAGAACGCGACCCAGGCGCCGAAGAGCAGCGTCATGTACCAGCGCAGCCGGAGAGTGCGGCTCGCCAAGCCGGGCAGTAGGTCGGGGAGATTGAAGTGCGCGTCCACCGCACCACGCAGGAGCGCCAGTACGCCGACCGTGGAGAGAGGTGTTGCTGACAGCAGCTCGAGCAGCTCGTCGGCGTACCGGTCGCGCCAGCGGCGCGGATACAACCGCACCAACACGGTGGCCACCTTGGGGCCGCTCATGTCGTCGTCAAGCGGCTCAACCCAGTGGTCGCCACCGCCTGGACGGTGCGAAGCTGCGCGGTGAGTACCTGCGCACCACGAGCCGTCAGCTGGTACGGGCGGCGACGGTCCTCTGCGGGCAGAGCCGCGATCAGCCCCCGCGTCTCCAGTCGCCCCAGGGCGCCGTACAGCGTCGCCGGCTGCAACGTCACACCAGCGAACGCTTCGATGTCCTTGCTCATGGCGTACCCGTGCTTCGGGCCGCCCGCCAAGCTCGACAGGATCAGCAGGGAAGGGTCGGCGAAGCGTCCGAGACTGTCAAGGTCTGTACTCACTCGTGCCCTCCTAGGCTCTACTACTTCACGCGTAGTATGCGCAGTTGACTACCCTGACGTCAAGCCCCCTGACCAGACCGCCAGACGTACCGCGCGTCGGGAGCTCTTTCTTCGTTGTCGCCGTCGGTCCACTCCACGGCACGGAACCCGTGCCGTTCGTAGAAGCGCCGACCGGCGACGTTGCTTTGGAAGGCCCACAGCTGCATCCCGGCCGGGAATTGCCGCTGAGCCACCCTCAGCAACCCAAGCCCGATGCCCTGACCCGTGAAGTCGGGATCGACGTACAAATGCTCCAGCCAGTCAGGCGCTCGCAGGACCATGAGCCCGACGAGCCGCCCCCCCGACTCGGCTACCCAAACGTCCATCGTCGGGAAGACCACGATCCGCATCCATCGCTGCATGTCGTCGAGGGCATGCACCGGGGCCGGAAGCGACCCGACGTTGGAATGCCGCACGCGCCACAACAGGGTTGCCACGGCGTCGGCCTCGGTGGGCTCTGCTTGACGCAACAGCAAGTCCATTCCATGATCATGCCGGTCAAGCGGCCCGGATGACGTCCAGTGCGTGCGACAGGTCGGCTGGGTACGCCGACCCGAACTCCACCCATTCATCGGTGTCTGGATGGGCGAAGCCCAGGCCGACCGCATGCAGCCACTGCCGAGTCAGACCCACCCTCTTGGCGAGAACAGGGTCGGCGCCGTAGGTGAGGTCCCCGACGCATGGGTGATGCAGCGCACTCATGTGCACCCGGATCTGGTGCGTTCGGCCGGTCTCGAGCTTGACGTCCAGCAGCGACGCGTAGCGATGCGCCTCGAGCGTGTCGTAGTGCGTGACGCTGTGCCGGCCACCCTCGCCGACCGTGTACTTGTAGTCGTGCCTGCGGTCGCGCGCAATAGGGGCATCGATCGTGCCGCGCAGCGGGTCGAGTTGACCTTGCACGAGAGCGTGGTAGGTCTTGTCGACCTTGCGCTGCCGGAAGGCGTTCTTCATCCGCGAGTACGCACGCTCCGACTTGGCGACCACCATGAGGCCACTCGTTCCCACATCGAGCCGCTGCACGATTCCCTGTCTCTCCGGCACACCTGAAGTGGCCACCCGGAAACCGGCTGCTGCGAGGTGGCCCAGCACCGTCGGTCCCGTCCAGCCTCCGCTGGGGTGCGCCGCGACCCCGACTGGCTTGTCGACGACCACCATGGCGTCGTCGTCGTACACGATCTGCAGTCCCTCGACCTCGGTCGGGACCACGTGCGCCGGCTGCGCGGGCGCCGGCATCTGCACCTCCAGGCACGCGCCTTCGGCGACGCGCTCGGACTTGGCTGGCGCCGCACCGTCCAGTGTCACGGCTCCCGTGGCCACCAGGTCGGCGGCCTTGGTGCGCGACAGCCCGAACATGCGGGCGATGGCGGCATCGACCCGCTCACCAGCCAAGCCGCTCGGGACCGACACGACTCGGCGCGTCGAATCCCCCACCACCAATGGGCGCCCGCGGTGACCGTAGCTCGTCGACGTCTCAGCGGGCATTTCGCGGCTCGGCCGTCGCCTCGTCAGCCGCGACCGGTCCCTCGAGGCTGCCATCGAGGCGGACACCTCGCAGGGTCAGGACGAGGAACAACGCCGCCGCGCCGCAGATGGCGGAATCGGCGACGTTGAACACCGGCCAGTGCGGCAACTCCAGGAAGTCGACGACATGTCCGCGGAAAGGACCTGGCGGTCGAAACAGGCGATCGGTGACGTTGCCGAGCGCTCCGCCCAGCAGCAGCCCGAGTGCCGCCGCCCACCAACGGCTGCCGAGGCGCCTCGACATCCGCATGCACACCGCGATCACGGAGAGGGCCACGAGCGACAGACCGACCGTGTACGACGTCCCCAGGCTGAACGCCGCTCCGGGGTTGAACGTGAGGTGCAGCTGGAGCCAGCTGCCGAGCAGGGGGTGGGCCACCCCATCGCGAAGCGACGTCTCGGCCCAGGCCTTCGAGCCCTGGTCGAGAGCGAAGACCGAGAGCCCGACTCCCGCCCAGATCAGCAGCGCAGAGCGACGCCCTATTTCGCGCGCCGGAGTCGCGTCGATCAGCGGCGTTCGGTCCGTTGTTTGCATTCCATGCACAGTGTGGCACGGGGGAATGCCTGCAACCTTGCCTTGCCGATGGCTTGGTCGCACGACTCGCAGACGCCATAGGTCCGATCGTCGATACGCGTCAAGGCCGCTTGCACCAGTGTGAGGTTCTCGCGGGCGTTCCGGGCCAGCGTCATCTCGTGGTCCCGCTCGAACGTGTTGGAGCCGACGTCGGCTTGGTCATGGCCAGCACCCTCGCCGCCTTCGCGCATCAAGGCCGCTATCTCAGTTTCAGCGGCACCGATCTCCGCCTCGAGTCGGGCCGCATCGGACTCCAAGGCCGCGCGTACGTCGGCGATCTGCCGAGCGGTCCACGGCTTCTCGCCCGGGCGGACGGCGAGCTTGGCCGGCGACGCGTTGCTGGCGCGCCGACTCGAGGCGGCCGAGCGCCGCGACTTCGACGGAGACGACGAAGCGTCGCCACGCGGTGCGGCCGACGTCTCTTTGGCAGCCAATCTGCGCCCTTTCTCCGGGAGAGGTCCCCCTGCACCTGTCACCCCTGATGCGGTGCGGAGAGGATAAGCGCAACTCCTTCCCGCTTCAACGTCTGCGCTGGCAACGAGTCACGCGAACGCGCGCCGGTGGCGCCGATATGCACAGCGGGACCAGCGCGATGGCGTCTACCATGGGGCGTGCCGGGCCGGCGCATCCGGCGACGACAACTGGACGGTCTGCCCGATGACTTCGCACTTCCCCCCGATGTCTCCACACGTCGACCTGCCGGCCATGGAGCGAGGCATCCTCGAGCTCTGGCGCGAGCAGGCAACGTTCGCCGCGACGCTCGCCAAGACGCAGCACGATCCGAGGTGGACCTTCTACGAGGGGCCGCCGACGGCAAACGGCCTGCCTGGCGTGCACCACGTCGAGGCCCGCGTGTTCAAGGACGTCTTCCCCCGGTTCAAAACGATGCAAGGCTGGCGGGTCGACCGCAAAGCCGGCTGGGACTGCCAGGGACTCCATGTCGAGGTAGGAGTGGAGAAGGAACTCGGGCTGTCGGGCAAACGGCAGATCGAAGCCTTCGGGATCGCGCAGTTCAACGCCGCCTGCCGTGCCTCGGTCGAGCGCCACGTCGGCCCGATCGAGGACATGACCGAGCGGATGGGCTACTGGGTCGACACCGCGCAGGCCTATCGCACCATGGACGCCGCATACATCGAGAGCGTCTGGTGGTCGCTCAAGCAGATCTTCGAACGCGGGCTCCTGTATGAAGCGCATCGTGTCTCGCCCTACTGCCCGCGCTGCGAGACGGCGCTGTCCGACCACGAGCTCGGTCAGCCCGGCGGGTACGAAACCGTCGTCGACCCGTCGGTCTACGTCCGATTCCCACTGACTTCGGGACCGCTTGCCGAGCAGGCGTCACTCCTGGTGTGGACCACGACACCCTGGACGCTGGTGTCCAACACCGCCGTGGCGGTACATCCCGACGTGGAGTACGTCGTCGCCACCGATGGCAACGAAAGCCTCGTCGTGGCAGAGCCGTTGTTCGCCGATGTGCTCGGGGACGGCTGGGCCATCACGTCAAGGCTCAAGGGATCTGAACTGGAGCGTTGGCACTACTCGCGCCCGCTCGATCTGGTCCAGTTCCCGGGCGCCGGTGGTCCGGAGAGCCTCACCGGAGTCGACGCGCACTACGTCGTGCTGGCCGACTACGTCACAGTCGATGACGGGACAGGTCTGGTCCACCAGGCGCCGGCGTTCGGCGAGGAGGACATGGCTGTCTCGAAGGTGTATGGACTGCCCGT
>JBBPZH010000050.1:0-24417 GCA_038198965.1 Propionibacteriales bacterium | reverse complement strand
TGGGGCATCAAGCGCTTCAGCAACGACGGCCTACGGCAGCGGTTCGTCGACATGACGGTGCCACAGGCCGAGGCACTCAGTCTGACCCTGCCGGACCCGAAGATCCGTTGGAACCCAGAGCGTGAATCCTACGACTTCGGCGAGATCGACTTCAGCGAGCTGTTCGAGGTCATCAAGGGCAACGGCCCCTGCAACGCTCAGCGCATGGCGCACCGCCGTCGCGCTCACGAGGACGGCGCCTGGGTACGCGAGGCGGCTGACGCATACGCAGCCAAACGGCGTACGTCGACGGCGGCGGCATGAGCGAGTCAGGCTCGGAGCCGCACGACTTCACCGCGGCGGGTGGGCACGGCGCCGTACCAACTGCCGGCGTACCGTCCGCCCAAGCTCCGGTTGCGGCCGCTCAACGGGACTGGCCGCTCTGGGAGGTCTTCGTGCGCGCCAGGAGGGGCCTCTCCCACGTGCATGCGGGCAGCCTGCATGCGCCGGATGCCGAGATGGCGGTGCGCAACGCCCGTGACCTCTACACGCGTCGCCAAGAGGGCGTGTCGATCTGGGTGGTGCCGGCAGGTGACATCACGGCGAGCAGCCCGGACGAGAAGGACGCGTTCTTCGACCCGGCCGCTGACAAGATCTACCGTCACCCGACCTTCTACACGGTCCCCGAGGGTGTGCAGCATCTGTGACCGCCACTCCCTCCGACTCAGAAGCGAGGGCGGCTTACGCCCTGCGGCTTGGCGACGACGCACTCATCGCAGCGCAGCGGATGGGGGAGTGGATCGCCGCAGCACCTCAGCTGGAAGAGGATGTGGCGCTCGGAAACCTCGCGCTTGATCTGCTCGGCCAGGCGCGGTCGTTGCTGACGTACGCCGGCCAGCTCGAAGGCGCCGGCCGCGACGAGGACGCATTTGGCTACTTCCGCGACGAGCGCGACTTCGTCAATGCACAAGTCTTCGAGCTTGCCCACGGCGACTTCGGCTTCACGATCGCGCGCTTGCTGGTCACGTCGGCCTACCAGGTCGAGCTCTACACACGACTGAGCAGCTCCACCGACGACACCCTCGCCGCGATCGCCGCCAAAGCTGTCAAGGAAGTCGACTACCACCGCGACCACGCGACCCAGTGGACGCTGCGGCTCGGTGATGGCACCGATGAGTCGCACCGGCGCATGCAGGCCGGGCTCGATGCGGTGTGGCCCTACGTCGACGAGCTGTTTGAGACCGACGACCTCGTGCAAAGACTGGCTGCCGACGGCGTCGCGATCGACCCTGCGGATCTGGGGGAGCCGACGCTGGCGTACGTCGGGTCCGTGCTGGCCGAGGCGACCCTCAGCCGGCCGGACATCACCGTTCGGCATACCGGCGGGCGGCGTGGCATCCACACCGAACAGATGGGCTACCTGCTCGCCGAGATGCAGTACGTCGCCCGCTCCCACCCAGGGGCGACCTGGTGACCACGACGGCCGCCGACTCCATCCGCGCCGTGGTCGCCGCTGTCCCCGACCCCGAGATCCCCGTACTCACGATCGACGACCTGGGCATCCTCCGCAACGTCACGACCAGCGACGACGGGCAGGTCGAGGTCACGATCACACCGACGTACTCCGGCTGCCCCGCCATGGAGGCGATCGCGAGCGACGTCAAGGCGACGCTGAGCGCGCATGGTTTCGACAACGTGAGCGTCAAGATGGTGCTGGCACCGGCCTGGACCACCGACTGGATGAGCGAGCACGGAAAGGCGAAGCTGCGCGCCTACGGCATCGCGCCGCCGCATCGCCTGGCTGGACCGGTCAGCGTGGCACTCGGCGTGCACTGCCCGCAATGCGGCTCGACCGAGACCCGTGAGCTCAGCCGGTTCGGCTCGACAGCCTGCAAGTCGCTGTGGGTGTGCTCCGCCTGTCAGGAGCCGTTCGACTCGTTCAAGGCGATCTAGATGACCGTCTCGCGACGCGGGGTCTTCCACCCGCTTCGGGTCAGCGCGGTCACGCCGCTGACCGATGACGCGGTCGCCATCACGTTCGACGTGCCACCGGAGCTCGCAGCGGACTACGACTTCATCCAGGGGCAACACCTGACGATCCGCACGTCGCTGGCGGGGGACGACGTACGGCGCAGCTACTCCATCTGCTCAGCCGCCTCCTCCGGCGTGCTGCGGATCGGCGTCAAGGTTTTGCCGGGCGGTCACTTCTCCGGCTTCGCAGCCGATGCGCTCAAGGTCGGCGACGTGCTCGACGTGATGACGCCCACCGGGCGGTTCTACACGCTGCTGGATCCGGGCAACGCCAAGCACTACTGCGCGATCGCCGCTGGCAGCGGCATCACGCCGATCTTCTCCGTCGTCGCGACGACCCTGCAGCACGAGCCACAGAGCCGGGTCACGTTGATCTACGTCAACCGCACGAGCCGGTCGATCATGTTTCTGGAGGAGCTCGAGGACCTCAAGGACCGCTACCGCGGTCGCTTCCACCTCATCCACGTGCTCACTCGGGAGGCGCAAGACGCCGAGCTCTTGTCGGGGCGCCTTGACGCCGCGCGGCTCACCAAGATCACCGAGACGCTGGTCCCGACAGAGACCGTGGACGACTGGTTCCTCTGCGGCCCCTACGACATGGTGGCCGACCTCCGGCAGGCGTTGCTGGCGCAAGCCGTCGAGGCGGAGCACGTGCACACGGAGCTGTTCCATGTCGAGACCACTCCTCCTGTGCGGCACGCCTCGACGGGGGACTCTGGAGACGGCGCGCACATCACGATCAACCTCGACGGGCGCACGTCGTCCTTCACGCTGCCGCGAGACGACGTCCCGATCCTCGAGGCGGCGCTGCGGGTGCGAACCGATGCGCCGTTCGCCTGCCGCGGAGGTGTCTGCGGCACCTGCCGGGCGAAGCTGGTCGAGGGCAAGGTGGAGATGGACACCAACTACGCCCTCGAGCCGGACGAGCTCGCCAAGGGCTACGTGCTCACCTGCCAGAGCCACCCGATCACCGACGTGGTGCGGCTGGACTTCGACGCCTGACCTCGTCTGCCGGTTGGATGCTCGGTTGGCAGCAGGCAAGCGGGTTACGTTGGCCGGCATGGCGATCTCGTCCTACATGGCAGGCATCCGAGCTCGGCTGGGCCACGACCTGCTGTTGACGCCTGCCGCCGGCATTGCCTTGTTCGACGGCGAAGGCAGGGTGTTGCTGGCCCGGCATGTGCACTCAGGCCACTGGGGGACGCCTGGCGGCGGCGTGGACCCCGGTGAGTCACCCAAGGATGCGGCAATCCGAGAGTTGCTCGAAGAGGTCGGGCTAAGGGTCGACGAGTGTGAGCTGGTCGGAGCGTACGGCGGACCGGAGTTCGCGATCCGCTACGCCAACGGTGATCTCACGGCGTACGTCACCGTGTTGTACGGCGCCCGCCGTGCCACGGGGACCATATCGCTGCAGACCGACGAGCTGCACGAAGTCGACTGGTTCGACGAGGAGCCGGCGATGGCGGCCGATCTCTCGCCCGACATGCGGCTGATGCTGCCGGACGCCTTCGGTTGGTACCGCTCCGGCCGCTGATGCCGGCGCCAGTCGAGTGGCGGCGAGGAGGCCTCGCCGTGCAGCTGAAGGCGGCGGTCGGCGTCGGCGCACCGTAGTACGGTCGCAGCGTGCGGCAGTACCTCGACCTCATGCAGCGCGTGCTCGACGAGGGCACGCGCAAGACCGACCGCACCGGCACCGGCACCCTGAGCATCTTCGGCCACCAGATGCGATTCGACCTCGGCGATGGCTTCCCCCTCGTGACGACCAAGAAGATTCATCTGAGGTCTGTCGTCGGAGAGCTCATCTGGTTTCTGCGGGGCGACACCAACGTGCACTGGTTGCACGAGCGCGGCATCACGATCTGGGACGAGTGGGCCGACGAGCACGGTGACCTGGGTCCGGTCTACGGCTACCAGTGGCGCTCGTGGCCGACCCCCGGCGGCGGGCACATCGACCAGTTGCAGCAGGTGGTCGACCAGATCTCCGGCGACCCCGACTCCCGCCGGCTGCTGGTGAGCGCGTGGAATGTCGCTGACCTCCCCAAGATGGCGCTCGCGCCCTGCCACACCATGTTCCAGTTTTACGTCGCGGACGGCCGCCTTTCGTGCCAGCTCTACCAGCGCTCGGCCGACGTCTTCCTCGGCGTGCCGTTCAACATCGCCTCCTACGCCCTGCTCACCTCCATGGTCGCCCACGTCACCGGCCTGCAGGCGGGGGAGTTCGTCCACACGTTCGGCGACGCGCATCTCTACGTCAACCACCTCGATCAGGCCCGCCTTCAGCTCGCCCGGGAGCCGAGGCCCTTGCCGCAGCTCTGGCTCGACTCTGCGGTCACCGAGCTGGCCAACTTCGACCTCGAGCACGTCAAGGTGGCTGGCTACGACCCGCATCCCGGCATCAAGGCACCGATCGCCGTATGAGTGCACGGTCAGCACCCATCGGCGTCGCCGGTGCAGGCGCCCTTGCTCATGGCCAGGTCCGAGTCACGTCGACCGGCGCCTGGCACTCGTGACCGCATGCCGGTGACGCTGGTCGCCGCGGTCGCCCGCAACGGCGTGATCGGCGCCGATGGCGGCATCCCGTGGCGGTTGCCAGGCGAGCTCGCGACCTTCAAGGCCACCACGATGGGCCATGTGCTCGTCATGGGCCGGCGCACCTATGACTCCATCGGCCGCCCGCTTCCAGGTCGCTCGACCGTCGTCGTCACGAGCGACGCCACGTGGGCACCCAACAGTGGAATGCCTGACGGCGTAGCTGTTGCGACATCCGTCGAATCCGCGCTCGAGCTGGCTCGAGCAATCGATGAGCAGGTGTTCGTCGTCGGCGGTGCACGGGTGTACGCCGACTCGCTCCCGTACGCCGACCAGCTGGTGATCACCGAAGTCGACGCCGCTCCTGAGGGCGACACCTACTTCCCCAAGGTGGACTGGAACGACTGGCGGGAGGTGGGACGGGAGTCGTACGACGGTTGGCAGCTCGTAACGTACCGGAGAGGAACTGCCCGCATGGGGTACAGGTGTCCGCATGGCGACTAGCTCCGACGATGCCGCACGCCCAGGTGCGGTGAGTTGGCGACGTCGCGTGTCCCGAGAAGCTGCAGCAGCAGCGCCCCGAGAGCGACGAGCAGTGTGGGCACCGAAGCCGCCGGCGCCCGCGTCAGCGAGTCACCGGGCGGGTACCCCATCGGCATCGGACGTAAGCGGGGGAACGTCCGGATCTTCGGTGACACCGGGGGTGAGAGCTGCCTCCGAGTGGGCCTGGCGGCTCGGGGTGATCGCCATCGCCGTCTATGTGCTCAGCCTGGTCATCCGGGAGTTCTCCCAGATCTTCGTGCCTCTGGTCATCGCGTTGCTGCTCGCAGCACTTCTCCATCCGCTCGTCAACCGGCTCGCGGTCTTAGTCCCTCGTGGAGTCGCCGCATTGGTGACGCTGCTGGGCACGTTGCTCGTCGTCATCGGGCTGATAAGCCTGGTCACGCAGCAGGCGAGCACAGGCTTCCCGCAGCTGCAAGCCCAGGGGCTCTCGGGGCTGCAGGACATCCGCAACTGGTTGCGCACCGGGCCGTTGAACATCAACGTCGACACCATCAGCAGCTACATCACCAAGGCGGAGCACGCCGCCTCGGCACATCAGCCGCAGCTCGTCTCCGGTGCTGTCGGCCTGGCGTCCAGGGCGACGCACATCGGCGAGGGGTTCTTCGTCGTGATGTTCTCGACGTTCTTCTTTCTGTCGTCGGGCCAGCGCATCTGGGCGTGGCTGCTTCGCATGTTTCCTCGCGGGGCGCAGCGGCCGCTCGACGACGCGGCCCGCTCCGGTTGGGTCACCCTGACCCACTACATTCGCGCGACGCTGATCGTGGCGCTTGTCGACGGCATCGGCATCGGCACGGGTGCGGCTCTGCTCGGCGTACCACTGGCCTTCCCGTTGGGGGTCCTGGTGTTCCTCGGCGCGTTCATCCCCATCGTCGGTGCGTTGGCCACCGGAGCGCTGGCCGTCCTCGTCGCGCTGGTCGCCAACGGCCCGGTCACCGCGTTGGCCGTGCTCGGGGTCGTCATCCTTGTCAACCAGGTGGAGGCGCATGTCCTGCAGCCGTTCCTGCTGGGGCGGGCGGTCGACGTACACCCGTTGGCGGTGATCTTGGCGATCGTCGCCGGCAGCACGATCGCGGGAGTCGTCGGCGCGCTGTTCGCGGTGCCGGTGGCAGCTGTCGCGAACACCATGATCTCCTCGCTCGCCAGCCAGGGCAGGGATGACCCTGGCGACCGAATCGCGGCGGATGACGCCCCGTTCTCACCCGACGAGCCAGCCGCGACCTATGTTGAGCACGTGGCGGATTCACAGCAAGTCTCGGTGTCGGGGGTCTCCAAGGGCGACGACGACGCGCCGTGACACGAGCGGCCGCCAACGACTCAAGGCAGTCCCGAGGCGCATACAGCAGGTAGCCTCGCGGCATGCGCGGCGCCGACGAACGAGCACCTTTCGGGCGGATCCTGACCGCAATGGTCACCCCGTTCAGCGATGACGGCGAGCTGGACGTAGCAGCCGCCGCAGCCCTCGCGAACGACCTCGTCGGTGACGGCCACGACGGGCTGGTGATCGCCGGCACGACCGGGGAGTCACCGACACTCGACGACGACGAGCAGGAGCGGTTGCTCCGCACCGTCGTCGACGCGGTCGGTCAACGGGCCTGCGTTGTCGCCGGTGTCGGCACGTTCGACACGGCTCACTCGATCGAGCTCGCGGGCCAAGCACAGCGGGCCGGTGCCGATGGCCTGCTTGTGGTCACGCCGTACTACAGCAAACCGCCGCAGGCGGGCATCGCCGCTCACTTCGCCGCCGTTGCGGACTCCACCGACCTCCCGGTCATGCTCTACGACATCCCGGGGCGCACCGGCGTCAAGCTCTCCGCCGAGACGCTCGCGCGCTGCGCCGAGCACCCACGCATCGTGGCGGTCAAGGAGGCGAGCGGCGACCTGTACGCCGGCAGCTGGCTGCTGCACTCGACCGACCTGGTGCTCTACAGCGGTGACGACGCGCTCAATCTGGCGTGGCTGGCGTTGGGCGCCGCCGGCATCGTCTCGGTCGTGGGCCACGTGGCGGGGAGCCGGTACGCCGACCTGGTCGCAGCGGTCGACGCCGGTGACCTCGAGACCGCCCGTGCCCTGGACCGATCCATCCTGCCGGCGCTCGCCGCGATCATGACCCGGACGCAGGGTGCCATCATGGCCAAGGCTGCGTTGCAGCTGCAGGGGCGCCTGCCCTCGCGCGCTGTCCGCTCCCCGCTCGTGCCCGCTACGGGCGAGCAGGTCGAGGAGCTTCGGCGAGACCTGCAGGCGGCTGACCTGCTGGCGCCAGCGCGGGCGGCTACCTTGTCTGCATGAGCCATCCGCATCCTGAGCTTGGGTCCCCGCCCCAGCTCCCGGCGCGGGGGCTGCGTGTCCTGGCGCTGGGTGGCCTCGGCGAAATCGGCCGCAACATGACGGTGCTCGAGCATGCCGGTCGGCTCCTGATCATCGACTGCGGCGTGTTGTTTCCAGACGAGAACCAGCCCGGCGTCGATCTGATCCTTCCCGATTTCGAGCCGATCCGGGACCGGCTCCGTGACGTCGAGGCAGTGGTCCTCACGCACGGGCACGAGGACCACATCGGTGCGGTTCCCTACCTGCTGCGGGAGCGGCCCGACATCCCGCTCGTCGGGTCCAAGCTGACGTTGGCCTTCTTGGACGCCAAGCTCCGCGAGCACCGGCAGACCCGGGCGCCGCAGCACCGCGTTGCCGAGGGTGACCGCGTGAGCTTCGGTCCATTCGACCTGGAGTTCGTCGCCGTCAACCACTCCATCCCTGACGCGCTGGCGGTCGCCGTACGCACCAAAGCGGGACTGCTGGTACACACCGGCGACTTCAAGATGGACCAGCTGCCGCTCGACGGCCGCATCACCGACCTGCGGTCGTTCGCGCGCCTGGGTGAGGAGGGCGTCGACCTGTTCCTTGTCGACTCGACCAACGCCGAGGTGCCGGGGTTCACGACGTCGGAGCGCGAGATCGGGCCGGTGCTGGACCGGGTATTCGCCCGCAGCCGGCAGCGGATCATCGTCGCCTGCTTCGCTTCGCACGTGCACCGCGTCCAGCAGGTCATGGACGCCGCCGTCGCACACGGACGCAAGGTCGCATACGTCGGGCGGTCCATGGTGCGCAACATGACCGTCGCCCGCGACTTGGGCTATCTGAACGTGCCGCCCGACACCCTCGTCGACATGCGGGAGCTGAGCGAATACCAGCCTCACGAGGTGGTGATCATCTCCACCGGGTCACAGGGGGAGCCGTTGTCGGCGCTGGCCCGCATCGCCCACCGAAACCACGACCGCATCCACGTCGAGCCAGGTGACACCGTCGTGTTGGCGTCTAGCCTGATTCCGGGAAACGAGAACTCGGTCTTCAAGGTCATCAATGGCCTGACCCGCCTCGGTGCCAAAGTGGTGCACAGAAGCAACGCCCTGGTCCACGTGTCTGGCCACGCGAGCGCCGGTGAGCTGCTGTACAGCTACAACGTCGTACGACCGCGCAACGTGCTGCCCCTGCACGGGGAGGCCCGGCATCTGGTGGCCAACGGTGAGCTCGCGGTGGCGACCGGGGTGGCCCGCGAGCGAGTAGTGATCGCCGAGGACGGCGTGGTCGTCGACCTGGTCGACGGGACCGCCTCGATCACCGGCAAGGTCGACTGCGGCTACGTCTTCGTCGACGGCGCCTCGGTCGGAGACATCACCGAGAGCGCGCTCAAGGATCGGCGCATTCTCGGTGAAGAGGGCTTCATCTCTGTCCTCGTCGTACTCGACTCGGCGTCGGGCAAGATCGTGGCCGGACCGGAGATCCACGCCCGCGGGTTCGTCGAGGACGAGTCGGTCTTCGAGCAGGTACGCCCGCGCATCGAGGAGGCGTTGCGACAAGCGGTGGCTGACGGCAACGACGATCCTTACCAACTGCAACAGGTCATCAGGCGAGTCACCGGTCGGTGGGTGAACTCAGCTCATCGCCGTCGGCCAATGATCATCCCGGTCGTCCTGGAGGCCTGACGCGATGGCCACAGCGCAGGCGCCGCGGGTCAGTGAGCGAGTCCCGGCGTCGGGCCGGTTGGAGAGCGTACGCCGCGCAGGGGTGCCGCTCGTCGCCGCGCTGGCAGCGGCGCTAGGGGCCACCTGCCTGCTCAACGTCACAGACCTGGCCCTCCAAGCACGGGAGTTGTCGAGCGTCGACGCCCGGTTCGTCGGCTGGGCGGGAGCGGGGAGCTGGCTCGGCATCAGCACAGCGTTGCTCGCTCTCCTGGTGGCTCCCCGCATGCGGGCAGCTGTCCCGTTGGCGGTCGGTACCGCGGTTGCAGTGTTCGGCCTGGCGCTCGGTCATTCGGTGTTCGACGGGGTGCAGCTGGTGCTGGCCTTCATCATGCTGGGTGTCGCCGCTGGAGCGTTGCTCGGCGGTGCCGTCTGCCTGACGCTCGAAAGCACACCGGACCGGCGCTTGCTCACCGTCATCGCTTGGGCGGTGCCTCTGCTGATCGCACCCGCGGCGCTCGACTGGCTGGCGTTGCGACATCCAGCCGCCTCCTCGATCAGGCTCACCGCGCATCCGCCGGTCGCGGCGTTGGCGGCGGTGTGTCTTGTCCTGGTGGCGTGGAGTGCCGTCACGCTGCTGCAGGAGGGCGACGTTTCGTTTCCTCGGGACGCCAACACTGCTGAGGGTGCGTGGACCGCGCTCGTCGTTTCGACCCTGACACCGACGGTTGCGGTCATGCTGATCGGGTTCCAGCCCGAGGTGAGCCCCCAGTGGTTAAGGCCCCTGGTCATAGCAGCAGGCGCCGTCACCGTGTTGGGTCTGGCGTTCGCATGCACCTCGATGCCAACTCCGGCTGTGCGGATGGGGTTCGCGGCCGTGTGCGTTGTCATGTTGTGCTGGCCGCCGTGCGTCGCCGCACTGCTGCGGTTCGCCGCTTCCGCGTCCGGCCTCGCAGCGGCACTGGTGCCTCTCGCGATCGTGACTGGGGTGGCAGTCGGCGCTGCGCTGGCAGCCCGGCGACCGGAACGCGGCGTCGTCACCGGTCTTCTCCTGGCCGCGCTGGGAGCCGCCGGCGCCTGGGCGCTGCCTCCGTCCGACGTCGTACTTGCCGCACCGCTCGCAGTGTTGGCCGTCGGAGCTTCGGCTGCCTTGGTCGGTGGCTTGCGGGTCGCGGCCGTCACGAGCCTGGGCCTGCGGTTGGTCGGCGGCGCCACGGTCGGCGCCACCATGCTGAGCGTCGTCTTCGCGTTGCCACTCGACTGGGCACTCGGTGGGGCTCTGCCACGCTCGATCGCGAGCGCCGGCGCCGACGGCCGGGTCTTCCTTGGGCTGACGTTTGCTGCCGCCGTCTTAGCGGCGGGGTACGCCGCCACCCTCCGCCGCAACCTGCCATCGACGCTGCGCGCCAACCTCGATAAGCGGCCCTAAGACACCGCTCGGTCGGTGCGGGTGAGCCCCCGCTGGCACCGCTCGGAGGAGCGGCGTGTTACTCGAGGGACTCTTGTGACGATCGCGTAGCCTCAGGAACATGGCGACCCGAACGTCTTCACCCTCGCGGTCGCGGAGCTCCGCTGGCCGATCGGGCGCCTCCACGGGGTCGACGCGGCGCCGCTCGTCCGCGAGTGTCAAGAAGGCAAAGAGCACCGGCCGCAAGGTGAGCAGTCGCAGCCGGTCAGGTGCGACAGCTGCGCGACGCTCCTCAGGTAGCCCGCTCGGACACCTGGTTTCCGGCGTCGGGCGGGCGTTACGGGCTGTGTGGTTGGCGCTGGCCTCGATAGTCGGGGCGTGTGTACGACGGCTCGGCAACACCGCTCGCGACCTCGATCCAGAGCACCGCCGAGACGGCCTCGGCCTTGGACTGATCGGCTTCGCGATCGTCGTTGCCGCAGCAGTTTGGTGGCAGCTGCCGAGTCCGATCGGCGACATCATCCGCACCGTCGTCGAGGGCTCGGTAGGCATCGGGGCTTGGGCGGTGCCTGTGCTCCTGCTGCTGTGGGCCTGGCGCACGCTGCGCTCACCTGAGCTCAACGGCCCCGCCGGCCGACCGGTGATCGGTTGGTTGGCGATCGCTCTCGGTGTCCTCGGACTCATCCACATCCAGCACGGGCTACCGCGGCCAAGCGGCAGCAGCGAGGCCATGCGGGCAGCCGGCGGAGGAGTCGGATACGTCGGCTCTGCTTTGGTGGCCGACCTGTTCCACAGCACGCTGATCGCCATTCCGCTGCTCGCGCTCCTGGCGGTCTTCGGAATGCTCGTGGTGACCGCCACCCCGATCCACCAGATCCCCGACCGACTCAGAGCCGTCCGAGACCTTGCCTTCGGCCGTGGCACTGACCAGACTGATCGTCCGCTCCCGCCAGGCGCCACCGCAGCCGACCTGGTCACTCCGCAGCCGCTGCAACGCAACCGGCCCCGCCGCCGGGTCGGCGTTTTGGCGGACGGCAGCGACAGATCGCCCACCGACGCCGAGACAATGGCTGAGGAGCTGGGTCGAAACGGCGCGACCGCTGCTGCTGACGCCGACCCCGCCTCTGGTCCGCTGGAGGCGCCGCCGCATACGCCGCTGCCGGCCCGAGTGGAGCAGCTCAGCCTCTCCGGCGACATCAGCTACAGCCTGCCGGCCAACGACGTGCTCAAGCCCGGCAGCGTGCACAAGGCGCGCTCACAGGCGTCGGACGCCATCGTCGACAGGCTCACCAGCGTGCTCGAGCAGTTCGGGATCGACGCCCAGATCACCGGCTACACCAGAGGCCCGACCGTCACCCGGTACGAGGTGGAACTCGGTCCGGCCGTCAAGGTCGAAAAGGTCACCGCGCTCAGCCGCAACATCGCGTACGCCGTCGCCAGCGCGGACGTGCGCATTCTGTCCCCGATCCCCGGCAAGTCGGCTATCGGCGTCGAGATCCCCAACGTCGACGCCGAGATCGTCTCGTTGGGCGACGTGTTGCGTTCCTCGGCGGCCCGAAACGACGCCCATCCCATGGTGGTGGCGCTGGGCAAGGACGTCGAGGGCGGCTTCGTGGTCGCGAACCTGGCCCGCATGCCGCACCTGCTGGTCGCCGGAGCCACCGGTTCCGGGAAATCCAGCTTCATCAACTCGATGATCTGCTCCCTCCTCATGCGAGCGACTCCGGACGAGGTGCGGATGATCCTTGTCGACCCCAAACGGGTCGAGCTGACCGGATACGAAGGCATCCCGCATCTCATCACCCGGATCATCACCAACCCGAAGAAGGCGGCCGAGGCGCTGCAGTGGGTGGTCCGCGAGATGGACCAGCGCTACGACGACCTGGCGAACTTCGGTTTTCGGCACATCGACGACTTCAACAAAGCGGTTCGGTCCGGTGCCGTGCAGGTGCCGGCCGGCAGCGAGCGGGTGCTGACGGCGTACCCGTATCTGCTCGTGGTCGTCGACGAGCTGGCCGACTTGATGATGGTGGCGCCGCGAGACGTCGAGGACTCCGTCGTCCGCATCACTCAGCTGGCCCGCGCTGCCGGCATCCATCTGGTGCTCGCCACGCAGCGCCCGTCGGTCGATGTCGTGACCGGTCTGATCAAGGCAAACGTGCCCAGCCGGCTGGCATTTGCTACCTCCTCGCTCGCCGACAGCCGGGTGATCCTCGACCAGCCCGGCGCGGAGAAGCTGGTCGGCAAGGGCGACGGCCTGTTCCTGCCGATGGGCGCCAGCAAGCCCGCTCGCGTGCAAAGCCCCTGGGTCACCGAGCAGGAGATCCGCAAGGTGGTGCAGCACTGCAAGAGCCAGCTGCAGCCGACGTACCGCGACGATGTCACCGCACCGCAAACGACCAAGCGCGAGCTCGAGGATGACATCGGTGACGACCTCGACCTGGTGTGCCAGGCGGTCGAACTGGTGGTGAGCACGCAGTTCGGCTCGACCTCGATGCTGCAGCGCAAGCTGCGGGTGGGATTCGCCAAAGCTGGCCGGTTGATGGACATCCTCGAGAGCCGGGGGATCGTGGGTCCCTCGGAGGGCTCAAAGGCCCGTGACGTGTTGATCAAGCCCGACGATCTCGATGCCGTGATCGCCACACTGCAGGGGGACTCATGACCTTCGAGATTCGCCGCCGCACGGTGCTTGTCGCCAGCATCGCGGTGGTGGCCGGGGTGCTGGCTGCCGGCTACCTCTGGCGCTTCACCGTCGGAGCTGGCTGGTCGGCGCTCGCGCTCACGATCGGCCTGGCCGTCGTCGCAGGGGTGTACGCCGTCGCCTGGCGAAATGCCCGAACTCCACTGCTGATCGCCGACTCGACGGGCTTGCGGGTCCGGTTGGGGCTGACCTGGGTTGGTCTGCCATGGGAGAGCGTCGACCGCACCGAGGTCATGCCACGGGGTTTGCTGCGGGACGGGCGAGTGGTCGTCGTGCCACACGACGCCGATGCGGCGCTCGCCGGTGCTGCTCGCGGCGCTCGATGGGCGGCTGCCTGGAACCGGCGGGTGTACGGCGTTTCGTTCGTGGTTCCCTTCGGCCTGGCCACCACGGTCTCCAACGACGACGTCGCGATTGCTTTGAAAGCGTCGAGCGAGGGCCGTGCCGATGTGGTCACCCCAGCACCACGCAGTACGGCGGAGAACGCGCACGGCTCCGACGGACCGACGGACGCCCCCGACTTGCCTCGCCCGCGCACTCCGGTGAGCGGGGACGTCGTACCCGTGGGCGCGCCGGCATTGCCTCCCGCCGACCCAGGTGGTCCGCCGCCTGTCACGGCCAAGCCAGTGGTGGTGCTGCCGCTTCGTCCGGCCTCGACGACGGCCGACCGCCCGGCTGCCCGCCGGGAGGACGTCCAGATCACGATGCGACGGGAGTCCGTCGACGGGACGCTCGCGCTATCGGCCCAGCCTGACGAGGTGCTCACCGAGGAGCTGCCGGAGATCGCCGAGCTCAGGCGTCACCCCGCCGAGTCCGGCGAGTCCGGCGGCCCGCGGGGGTCCGGCAACATCGCCTTGATCATCGACGCCACCACTGACCTGTCCGCGCGCGCCATGAGCAAGGTGCGCCAATCCGCGGCGCAGCCGGCCGAGACCGACTCTCCAGCCCCCGGCGAGGACGCTGTCGTCGACGATGAGGCCGGCGTCTTCATCGGTGCTCAGTTGCGCCAGGCACGCGAGAACGTCCGGCTGAGCGTCGACGACCTCGCCGACCGGACCCGGATCAGACCGTTCGTGATCGAGTGCATGGAGACCGACGACTTCACCCCCTGCGGTGGCGACTTCTACGCCCGCGGTCATCTGCGCATGCTCGCGCGAGTCCTCGGGATCGCGTCAGACCCCCTGATCGAGGTGTACGACGAGCACTTCGCCACCTCGCCGGTGAGCCTGCGTGCCGTCTTCGACGCCGAGCTCGCCAGCGGCAGCACCGGCATGGTGAGAGGTGGAACTGCGGGCGCCAACTGGGGCGGCCTGGTGGCGGCAGTCGTGATTCTGGTGGTCATCTGGGGCGTGGCGCGCTACTTCGTCGGCGGGTGAACCTCGAGCAGCGAAGCGCGCTGCCGAAATTGAGCCGCCAGGGCTGACCGCGCCCGCGACGCCCCACTCCGACGGGCATACTTGGCCAATCCCATGAGCACCCTTGATGCGAGTTCCCCGGCAGTTGAGGCCGTCGTCGTGAGCCAACGGTGACGGCCCGCCGTACTGAGGTGGCGACTCGGCCAACGGTCGCAATGGTCACCTTGGGGTGCGCCCGCAACGAGGTCGACTCCGAAGAGCTCGCGGCCCGACTCGAGGCCGGCGGCTTCGAGCTGGTCGACCGAACCGAAGACGCCGACTCCGTCGTCGTCAACACGTGCGGCTTCGTCGAAGCCGCCAAGAAGGACTCCATCGACGCGCTGCTCGAGGCGGCCGACGCTCCCGGTGCCGCTGGCAGTGCTGGGGCCAGACCCGTGGTGGCGGTCGGTTGTCTCGCCGAGCGGTACGGCGTCGGGCTCGCGGACGCGTTGCCCGAGGCAGCCGCCGTCCTCAGCTTCGACGACTATCCCGACATCGCCGGCCGGCTCCGCAGCGTCGTCAACGGGGAAAGACACGTGTCGCATGCCCCGCGGGATCGGCGTGCGCTGCTGCCGCTCACACCGGTGGACCGGCAGGGGGCGCTCTCGGATTTGCCGGCCGGGATTGCTCCAGCCTCCGGCCCGCGCGTGGTGCGCAGACGGCTCGGCTCGGCTCCGGTGGCGCCGTTGAAGCTGGCGTCTGGTTGTGATCGGCGCTGTTCGTTCTGCGCCATCCCGAGCTTTCGCGGCGCGTTCGTCTCGCGCCCGCCTCGCGATGTCCTCGCCGAGGCGCACTGGCTATCCGCCACCGGCGCCCGCGAGCTGTTCTTGGTGAGCGAGAACTCGACGTCGTACGGCAAGGATCTGGGTGACTTGCGGTTACTCGAGCAGCTGCTTCCTCAGCTGGCCTCGGTGCCTGGGGTCCCGCGGGTCCGCGTCTCGTACCTGCAGCCGGCCGAGACGAGACCTGGACTCGTGCGGACGATCGCCACGACGCCTGGAGTCGCCGCCTACTTCGACCTGTCGTTCCAGCATGCATCCGGGCCGGTGTTACGCCGCATGCGCCGCTTCGGCGACGCCGAACGTTTCCTGCGGCTGCTCGACGACGTACGGGCCTTTAATCCACAAGCCGGCGTTCGCAGCAACGTCATCGTGGGCTTTCCCGGGGAGACGTCGGACGACTTGCAGACGCTGTGTGATTTCTTGGCTGGGGCCGAGCTCGATGCCGTGGGTGTGTTCGGCTACTCCGACGAGGACGGCACCGAAGCCGCGCAGCTCGACGGCAAACTCGACCCCGACGAGATCCGCTCACGCACGGACCACGTCACCCGACTGGCTGAAGAGCTCACCGCGCAGCGCGCCGAGCGCCGGATCGGGGAGACTCTCGACGTGCTGCTCGAAAGCATCGACGGCGAGATTGCCGAGGGCCGGGCGGCGCATCAGGGTCCTGAGGTCGACGGCTCAACGGTTGTCACTGGCGTGAGTCGCGAGGCTCGCATCGGTGACCTGGTGCGGGCGAGTGTGGTGGAGTCCCTGGGTGTCGACCTCGTCGCTGCTGCAACCGGGAGTTGAGTTGGCGCGCATGCCCGAGCAGGACCAGCGACCCAGCAACTTCAACATCGCCAACGCCTTGACGGCGCTGCGCATCCTTCTGGTCCCCGTGTTCGGCTGGTTGTTGCTGACAGACGGGGGCAGCGAGCCGGGACTGCGTTGGGCGGCGTACGTCGTGTTCACGGTCGCGATAGTCACCGACCGGATCGACGGCATCCTCGCCCGCAAGCACGACCTGGTCACCGACTTCGGCAAGCTCCTGGACCCGATTGCCGACAAGGCGGTTACCGGCATGGCGTTCATCGGGTCGTCGGTGATCGGCGAGCTGTGGTGGTGGGTGACGATCCTGGTGCTGGGCCGCGAGTGGCTCGTCACGCTGCTGCGCCTGCTGGTCGTGCGGTACGGCGTCCTGGCGGCCAGCCGCGGGGGCAAGCTCAAGACGGTCCTGCAGGCAACCGCGCTGAGCGGTTTCATCCTGCCGTTGCGGCAGTTTCCGGGCGCGTTGTCGCCGTTGGGTGACGTGTTGTGGTGGGCAGCGGTCGTGGTGATGGCCGCCGCCGTCGTGGTCACGCTGGTCACCGGCGTCGACTACGTGCGCGCGGCGAACGCCGTACGACGGCAGGGGCGGGCCGCCGCCGCACCGATGCCATGAGCAACGGCGAAGCCGATGACGGCGCCACCACGGCCAGCAGCCGAGAAACCGACGCGACGAGTGGCGTCGGCGGGCAGTCGGCGGAGATTGCCAGCGCCTGCCTGCACCTGCTGCAGCAGCATGAGCAGACCGTGGCGACCGCGGAGTCCCTCACCGCCGGTCTGATCAGCGCAACGTTCGCCGCTGTGCCGGGCGCCTCCGCCGCGCTCCGGGGTGGTGTGACGGCGTACGCGACCTGTGCAAAAGCCGCCGTGCTGCAGGTGCCGCGGCACGTCCTCGACAAACACGGCGCTGTTTCCGCGGCGTGCGCCGAGGCGATGGCGCAAGCCGTTCGCAATCTCTTCGGCGCCACCTGGGGCGTGTCAGCGACCGGAGTCGCCGGCCCGGACCGACAGGAGGGCAAGCCAGTCGGCACGGTGTTCGTCGGCGTGGCCGGACCAGCCGGCGCCTGCGCTTCTTGCCACCAGTTGCACGGCAGCCGGCAGGAGATCCGGTTGCGTGCGGTCGAGGCTGCCCTGCGGTTGCTGCGCGCCACGCTGAGGGAAGCGGGGTAGCCTGAGAAATGGTTGCCCGCCGCAACGCGGGCTCATCGACGCCCCGCGGGCACAGCAGGGAGAGGCCATGATCCTGGTACGACGACTGCTCGGTGACGTGCTCCGCCAGCAACGCCAACAGCAGGGCCGCACGCTGCGTGAAGTGTCCGCAGCGGCCCGGGTGAGCCTGGGTTACCTGTCGGAGATCGAGCGCGGCCGCAAGGAGGCGTCGTCGGAGTGCCTGGCCGCCATCGGTGCCGCTCTCGACGTACCTCTCTCGGAGTTGCTGGCCGAGCTGAGCGAAGAAGTGGCCCGCGAGGAAGGAGTTGCCGGAGGTGCGGTGGCGGCCCTGCCGGGAGCCGAGTCGCTGCGCGTGGCCGTCGGCGGCAACCGGGCCGCGGCGCCAGCCAGGCATGCCGCCGTCACGAACGTCGCCGCGTAGGGCTCAGACCTCGAGCTGGCCGATCCTTAGACCTCGGGCTGGCACCAGGGGCACCAGTACGTCGCCCTTTCGATGCCGTCGTCGTGCACGTCGATCGCCTTGATGGCAGTGCCGCAGCGGCGGCACGGCTGACCACGCCTGGCATACACCCACAAGGCTTCACCGCGACGCGGATCGCCGGTGGTGGTCTGGACGGCCCGGTCCCTGTTGGCGGTCAGTAGCCGTTGGGCCTTGTCGAGGAGTCGGGGCAGTACGTCGACTGCGCCCACCGGCGTGAACGGGTTGACCCCTACGAGGAAGCAGACCTCTGCCTTGTACATGTTGCCGATGCCGGCAAGATTGCGTTGGTCGAGCAAGGCTTCCCCCACGGGTCGCTCAGGCGCGGCGGTGGTGAGCCGGCGCAGCGCCTCGTCCAGTGACCAGTCGGGCCCCAGCAGGTCGGGCCCGAGGTGTCCGACGAGGCTGTCCTCGGCTGAGCGTTCGACGATGTCGACGGCGCCGAGCCGGAAACCCACCGCCTGCCAGACGGTGTTGGCCAATACCACCCGGGCCTGAAAGGACGGTGACCGCCATCTCGAACCTCGCCGGTACAGGTGCCAAGACCCCTCCATCTTCAGGTGAGTGTGCACGGTGACGTCCGCCAGCCGCGTTAGCAGGTGCTTTCCCCGGCTCACCGTCTCGAGTACGCGTTGACCTGACAGGTCAACCTCGGCCCATTGCGGCACACGGAAGTCGCTCGTGGTGAGCTCAAGCCCGCTCAACGCAGCGTCAAGGCGCCGGGCCGTACGCCAGACCGTGTCGCCTTCAGGCATCAGGCCCGCATCCGCAGTCCGCGCGGAGTGGCTCTGAACCCGGCTGCCTCCAGTGCCGCCGACAGCGCCGAGGAGTGGATGGACTCCCCGTCAGCGCGCTCCACGGTCAGTCTGCCCAGCGCTCCATCTCGCACCGCCAGCGCCAGCGCGTCGACGGCGGGCTGCAACTGAGCAGGATCGGTGCTGAAGGTGAGCAGTGTGCGGCCACCCCGCTCGACGTACAGCGTCAACGCGCCCTCGAGGAGTACGACGACCGCACCAGCCTTGCGTCCTGGCCGGTGACCGGTGGTGAGAGCGTCAGCCGGTCGCTCGGGCCAGGGCAGCGCCGCGCCGTAGGGGTTGGCTGGATCGGTCGCAGCGAGCACCAACGCCCGGCTTGGCTCGCGGCCCGCTTCGTCGTCGGTCGTCGTGCAAGAGCGAAGCCGGTCGACAGCTCCGGTGGACCCGAACTGCGCTGCTCCGAGTCCCCCGATGAAATACCCGCGGCGGCAGCGGCCGGCCTCCTCGAACGCCGCGAGCACCTTGTAGACCGCAGCGAAACCGCCGGGCGTTCGTTCGCTCAGCACCGCCCCCCGAGTCACGACGCCGTGCCGGTCGAGCAGCCCCTCGGCAGCGGCGTGTGCCCGGCGGGTGGGGTCGCTTTCACGGAACGGCGTCACGGACCACCGGCCGGCAACGCTCGGCGGGCCGGTGCGGGTGGGCAGAGCGGGCCGGCGAGTGCCAGCCCGCGGCACGCCGAAGCGGCCGGCACCCGTCGCCACCCGACCGCGCGGCGTCTTGGGCGGCGGGCCCCGGTGCGAGCTCCGGCCACTGCTCAGGCGAGAACGCAGCGGAGTCAGCGTGTCGTTGGTGAGATGGCCGGCCCACACCAGGTCCCAGAGCACTCCGGCGAGCAGCGCGTCGTCGGTGCAGCCGGCTGCGTCCGACAACTGCCGGAAGAAGTAGCCGCCTCCAGCGGCCATGACGTCGAGCACCCGCTGGTGCAGCTCGGTGAGGTCGATGTCGAGCGGCTCCGGCAACGTCAAAGCGGCGGTGTCGGCGAGGTGGAGGGACACCCATCCGTCGTCGCCGGGGAGCGACCCGCTGCCAGCCCAGAAGACTTCACCGGCCGCTGTCAGCTCGTCGAGGTGAGCGGGGGAGTAGTCGAGCAGCCGCCCGCGGAGCACGAATGGCTCGAGCGCTGAGGCCGGCACCGCGCAGCCGGCCAGCTGCTCCACGACGGCGAGCACTCCGTCGGGGCCGCGCAGGCGGCTTCCGACGTGTTGCCAGGCTGGGAGGAAGCGGCCGAGTGCGGCCGGATCGACGGGTTCGACCTCTCTGCGCGCATTGGCCAGGGAACGCCGCCGCAGCCTGCGAAGCACCTCGGCGTCGCACCATTCGGCGCCGGTTGCGGCTGGACGGAACTCGCCTTCGATCAGCCGTCCTGAGCCTGCGAGTCGACGCAAGGCGTCGGCCGCCACGGCTTGGCCCAGCCCGAAGCGGGCTGCGACGTCTCGGGTGGTGAAAGGCCCGTGGGTGCGGGCATAACGGGCGCACAGGTCGCCGAGTGGGTCGGCGACCGGCTCGGTGAACGCCTCGGGCACACCGACCGGCACGGGCACGCCGAGGGCGTCGCGCAACCGACCGACGTCTTCCACGGCAGCAAGGTGATCAGCGCCGGCGATACGCACCTGAACCGCGCGCCGGGTCGACGCCAGCTTGGCCGCATGAGCCGGTGCATCAACCGGCTGGACGCAGCGCTTGGCCACCTCTTCGATCGTGAGCGGACCGAGGATCCGCAGTAGGTCGGCCACGCCCTCGACGTTCTTGACTCGACGGTCGACGCTCAACCGCTGGAGCTCGAGCTCGAGGTCGGCCACGACGGCCGGGTCGAGGAGGTCGCGCAACTCGGTGCGACCGAGCAGCTCGCCCAGCAACGCGGGGTCGAGGGCGAGCGCAGCAGCCTTGCGCTCGGCGAGAGGAGAGTCGCCTTCGTAGACGAAGGCGGCTACGTACCCGAAGAGCAGTGACCTGGCGAATGCACTCGGGGTGGTGGTCTCCACCTCAACAACGCGGATGCGCCGCGCTTCGATGTCGCGCATCAAGGACACCAGCGCAGGGACGTCGTACACGTCTTGCAGGCACTCGCGAATCGCCTCGAGCACGATCGGGAACGAACCGTACTTGCTGGCGACCTGGAGCAGCGCAGCAGATCGCTGCCGCTGTTGCCATAGCGGGGACCGCTTGCCCGGGTCTCGGCGTGGCAGCAGCAACGCCCGCGCGGCGCACTCGCGGAACCGAGCGGCGAACAGCGCGGAGCCACCCACCTCGGCGGTGACGACGTCGTCGATCTCGTCAGGTTCGAAAAGCGTGAGCTCCGCTCCTGGCGGCTCCGCGTCGGTCTCGGGAATGCGTACGACGATGCCGTCGTCGCCGGCCATCGCTTGGGCGTCGACACCAAACCGCTCACGCAGGCGAGCGCCGATCGCCAATGCCCACGGGCCGTGCACCGCAGCGCCGTAAGGAGAGTGCACGATCAGCCGCCAGTCACCCAGCTCATCGCGGCACCGCTCAACCAGCAACTGGCGGTCGTGCGGGACATAGCCGGTGTCGGTGCGCTGCTCGGTCACGAAGCCGACCAGGTTGGCGGCCGCGAACTGGTCGAGGCCGGCCGCTGAAGCCAGCTCGAGCGCCCGCTCCTCCGGCAGCTTGCTCATCTCGCGGACGAAGGCGCCGACGGCGGCCCCCAACTCTGCTGGTCGGCCCAGCGCGTCGCCTTTCCAGAACGGCAGCCTGCCCGGTAACCCGGGCGCTGGTGACACCAGGACCCGGTCGTGTGTGATGTCCTCGATGCGCCAGCTGGAGGCGCCGAGCGCGAAGACGTCACCGACCCGCGACTCGTACACCATCTCCTCGTCGAGCTCGCCGACCCGCGAGGCCTTCTCTCCCACCAGGAAGACGCCGAAGAGCCCACGGTCGGGGATGGTGCCGCCGGAGGTGACGGCCAGCCGTTGCGCCCCTGGCCGGCCGGTGAGCGTGTTGGCGACGCGGTCCCAGACGATGCGTGGGCGCAGCTCCGCAAACTCGTCGGACGGATAGCGCCCCGCGAGCAGATCGAGGGTGGCGTCGTACGCCGAGCGGGGCAGCGCGGCGAACGAGGCAGCGCGGCGTACCAATCCGAACAGTGCGTCGTAGTCCCAGATGTCGATGGACACCGCGGCGACCACCTGCTGGGCGAGCACATCGAGAGGATTGGCCGGGACGCTGAGCGCCTCGATCTGCCCGGCCCGCATGCGTTGCACGGTGACCGCTGTCTGCACCAGGTCGGCCCGGTGTTTGGGAAAGATGACGCCGCGCGACACTTCTCCCACCTGGTGCCCGGCCCGGCCGACTCGTTGGAGTCCGCTGGCGACCGACGGCGGTGACTCGACCTGGATCACGAGGTCGACCGCACCCATGTCGATGCCGAGCTCGAGGCTCGACGTGGCGACTACACAGGGCAGCCGGCCGGCCTTGAGGTCGTCTTCTATGAGCCCGCGCTGCTCCTTGCTGACCGATCCGTGATGGGCCCGGGCGATGATGATGTCGCCGGCGCCTGCGGAGCTACCGCTTTGCGCCATCACGTCTGCCGGCACTGCCGGCTCTGCAAGCTCGCCACCGGCGCGCTCGGCAGCTATCTCGTTGAGTCGCGCGGTGAGGCGCTCGGCCAACCGCCGCGAGTTGGCGAAGACGATCGTGGAGGTGTGCGTCTGGATCAGGTCGACGATGCGCTCCTCGACGTGCGGCCAGATCGACGGTCGAGGTGCGTTGCCGGCGGCCGGACCCTCGAAGTCGTCAAGCGGAGCGCTCGACGCACCGAGCTCGGTCATGTCTTCCACCGGTACGACGACCTGCAGGTCCCACCGCTTGTCAGTCGCTGGCGCCACCACGTCGACGGGTCGCGTGCCGCCGAGGAACCGAGCGACCTCGTCAACGGGGCGCACGGTCGCAGACAACCCGATGCGCTGGGCAGGGGATTCGAGCAGCTCGTCGAGGCGCTCCAGCGAGAGGGCAAGGTGAGCGCCCCGCTTGGTGCCGGCAACCGCGTGCACCTCGTCGACGACCACCGTGTCGATGCCGCGCAGCGACTCCCTCGCTTGCGACGTCAGCATCAAGAACAAGGACTCCGGTGTGGTGATCAACACGTCGGGAGGGGAGCTGCTGAGCTTGCGCCGGTCGGCGGCGGTTGTGTCCCCCGAGCGCAGCCCGACGGCGATCTCTGGCATTGGCAGTCCGAGTCGGGAAGCGGTGGAGCGCATCCCGCTCAGCGGCGCCCGCAAGTTGCGCTCGACATCGACCGCGAGAGCCTTGAGTGGCGACACGTAGAGCACCCGGCAGCGTCGCTTGGAGTCCTCGGGGGCCGGTGCCGTAGCGAGCCGGTCGAGCGCCCAGAGGAACGCCGCCAGTGTCTTCCCGGAGCCGGTTGGCGCGACAACCAGGGTGTTGCGCCCGGCGGCGATCGCCCGCCAAGCGCCGGCCTGCGCCGGTGTAGGCGCGGCAAAGGCTGCCTCGAACCACGCCCGGGTGACGGGGGAGAAGCAAGCGAGGTCGGCCGGGTCACCCATGCCATCCATCTTTGCCGACGCCTCCGACGGTTCTGGCGGCAGCGGAAACCGTTTGGGACTGTCGGAGTGCGTCACTAGGGTCAGGCCCGTGACATCGCCCACCACGTCCGTGCGACCAGACGGAGTCCACGAGCTGGGCGAGCCCATGATCGTTGCCCGCGGGTTGCGCAAGGCCTACGGGGACTTCGAGGCCGTCAGGGGCGTCGACGTCGAGGTGCACAAGGGAGAGGCTTTCGGCTTCCTTGGCCCAAACGGCGCCGGCAAATCCTCCACCATGCGCATGATCGCGGCTGTCTCGCCGGTGACGGGCGGCACCCTGCAGATCCTGGGCATGGACCCGGCGCGCCAGGGTTCGGCGATCAGGGCCAGGTTGGGGGTCTGTCCTCAGGACGACACCCTTGACAACGAGCTCAGCGTGCTTGAGAACCTCGTGGTCTACGGCCGTTACTTCGGGCTTCGCCGCGTGGAAGTGACGGCCAAGGCCAGGGAGCTGCTGAGTTTCGTGCAGCTCTCCGAGAGGGCGGACGCCCGGGTCGAAGACCTATCCGGCGGCATGAAGCGACGACTCACCATCGCGAGGTCGCTGGTCAACGACCCGGACCTGCTGCTGCTCGACGAGCCAACGACCGGCCTGGACCCGCAGGCCCGGCACTCACTGTGGGACCGGTTGTTCCGGCTCAAGCAGCAGGGGGTGACGTTGGTGCTCACCACCCACTACATGGACGAGGCCGAGCAGCTGTGCGACCGGCTCGTCGTCATGGACAAGGGAGTGATCGTCGCTGGCGGTTCGCCGGCCCAACTGATCGCCGAGCACGCCACTCGAGAGGTGCTGGAGCTGAGGTTCGGTGTCGCTGACAACGAGCCACTAGGCGAGCGAGTCGCCGATCTGGCCGATCGCGTCGAGGTGCTGCCCGACCGGCTGTTGCTCTACACCGACGACGGCGAGGCAGCCGCGGTCGCCGTACACGATCGTGGCCTGCGGCCGTTGTCGTCTCTCGTACGCCGATCCAGCCTCGAAGATGTGTTCTTACGCCTCACCGGGCGCAGTCTGGTCGACTGATGGCCGCCCTCAGTGTCGGCGCCGGTTCGCCCCGGCTCGCTCACCGACTCACCGCCTATTGGATCACCGTCTTCAAGCGCACGTGGCGCGGCTCGGTCATCAGCACCTTCGTGCTGCCACTCCTCTACCTCACCGCCATGGGAGTCGGTCTCGGCGGATTCGTCGACGACAACGCCGGCACCCGCGCCCTGGGTGGAGTCACCTATCTGGCGTTCATCGCGCCGGGGCT
>JBBPZH010000049.1:0-27466 GCA_038198965.1 Propionibacteriales bacterium | reverse complement strand
TCATCGTTCGGCCGCTGCCCCCGGAGTCGCGGTGAGCACCCAGTTCGGCGCCGAGCGAGCCCTTTACGGCATGTCGGTCACCGCCGACCTGACGGGTGTGCATCCCCAGATGCTCCGTGCCTATGAGGCTCGGGGCCTGGTGACGCCGTTCCGGACCGACGGTGGCACCCGTCGTTACAGCGGCAACGACATCGCGCGCATTCAACGCATCACCCAGCTCCTCCAGACCGGGCTCAACCTCGAAGGTGTGCAACAGGTGCTGCGACTCGAGGCCGAGACGCAACGGCTCCAGGCCGAGCTCGACGAGCTGCGCGACACCGCTTCTGGCTGACGAGGCGATTCTCGCCGACCCTCGTTTCAGCGGTATAGCGGCGCGGGCAGAGCGTGCAGGAAGGCGGCAACGACAGGGGCGGCGTCATGCCCTCCGGAAGTTCCATTCGTGACCAGGACCGCGAAAGCCAGATCGCCCCGGTAACCGATCAGCCAGGCGTTTGTGCCGGTCGATTTGCCCGACTGGTACTCCGCCGTCCCGGTCTTGGCGTAGATCGGCAGCCCCGGAAGATTCAGTACCGAAGCCGTCCCTGCGGTCACCGTCAGCCGCATCATCCGCTGGAGCTGGCTGATGACGGTGTGCCGCACGCGGTCCAGGCGTGACCCCGGCGCGACGTCCGGCAGCAGCGTCGGTGTACGAGCCGCCCCCGAATCAGCAGTTGCGGCCACCATGGCCATCGCGAGCGTGCTCGCCTCCACGCGGCCCTGCCCGATCATGTCGGCCGCCCGGGTCACGACGTCGGAGTCGGCTGGCACGGACCCACTGAACGCATCGAGACCGAGGTTCCACGATGCTCCCAACCCGAACTGGCTAGCAGCCGTGGCCAGCTGAGCTCCGCTCAGTCGGTGCACGAAGCCGACGAAGGCGGTGTTGCACGAGGCTGCAAATGCGTCGGCGAGCGTGGCCCGCACAGGCAGGATGCCCGGCGCGTAGTTGGTGAACACCTTGCCGTTGATGACCCGGCTGTCGGGGCACGTCACCGGAGACTTCGCTGACGCTACCGAATTCGACAGCAGCGCTGCCGAGGTCACCACCTTGAACGTCGAGCCCGGTGCGTATCTGCCGACGAAGGCTGAGTTGTACGACGTCGGCCCGGGTGCGTTGGCGGCCGCCAGCACCGCACCCGTGCTGGCCTTGACAGCCACCAAGGACGTCACCGAAGAAGCGCCGGCCACGGCTTTCTCGGCTGCGCTTTGTGCTGCCGCGTCCAATGACGTCGTCAACGGTTCTCCGGCCTCCGGCCGGCGGCTGAAGAGTCGCTTGACCACCCGGTGAGTGGAACCCTTTTCCACCAAGTCGATGCTGACGCCTGGCACACCGGACAGCCGCTGCTGGTAGGCGAGCTGCAAACCGGAAAGCCCCACTTCGTCCGTTGGCAGGGCGTACTGGCCGGCGTCCTTGAGTGCGTCGCCGGTCGCCGGGCCAACGGTCCCCAGGACGGCTCGACCCCATGACGCGGTGGGCGCCAGCGCTCGCCGTGCGGGGTCCACCGCGATGCCTGGCACCCGCAACAGCCGCGAACGCAGCGGTAGGTAGTCAGCACGGCGCAGGTCGATGACCGGCACGAGCCAGTCGGGCTGGGCGGCCGCCACTCGCTTGCGCAGGGCGGCGGTGTCGATCGCCAGCAAACGGGACAGCCGGGGATACGTGCCCGGTCGAACTTCTCGCGCCACGACCCCGATCCGCTCGATCGGGCGTTCTGGCGTCAGCGCCTCGCCGTTGCGGCCCAGCAACGGAGCCCGCGGAGGCAAGGCCCGGTGCACCACCAGGGTCGTCGCCGCCGTGAGGCCGGAATGAAACGTCGCTGGAGTCCACCGCACCAGCCAGGCACCGTCCCGCCGCACCGACGTGATCCTGGTTGAGTACGACCAACGCCCGGCTCCCGCGAGGGAGATCGTCACGTTCGCGGCTTGGCTGCACCGCGTCGAACCGCAGCCGGGTGCGCCTGTCGGCGTCACCGTGGTGTCGGTGGCTCCGAGGTCGGCGTTGTATCCGGCGATGGCACGCGCTGCGCTCGTCGGTGAGTCGACGAGGTTGTGGAAACGGGCGGCGCCGTGCTGCGACCAAGCGGCGGCGAACTCCGTGATGACAGCGGCGCCTGCAGGGGCGGATGTCACCCGTCCAGGCGTTGGCGCACTGGTGCTCCCCGTGCATGACACCAGCAGCAACGCCGACGCCACGGCCAGCCCGACCGAGCCGAGGCGCCTCACGGACTCACCATAGTTCGGCGACCTCCAGGTGGTTCGAAAGCAGAGCGCTCCAACGCTGGAGCGGTGCGTTGTCGTACTGTCCGGGCAACCAGCGGCGATCTGGTGAGCGTGAGAGGCTGGACAGATGCCGGCGATCCCGGCCCTCCTCCTGAGCAGAAGGATCAGTCGATGAAGAAGGCGTTTGGCCTTGCCTCGGCGGCGCTACTGGCCGCCTCGCTGACGGCATGCTCGAGCGGTGGTGACACAACAGCGAACGGCGGCCCGACCACGAGCGCGAGCAATGGCTCGAGCGGCGCGAGCTCGCCGTCCTCGAGCGGCGCGAGCTCACCGTCCTCGAACAGCTCGGCCAGTCCCCCCACGAGCGCTGCTACGTCCAACAGCGCGGGGAGCAGCCAGTACTGTCACATACTCCTGCAGACGCAGAGCGATCTGAAAGGCATGGACTTCACGTCGTTGAGCGACCGTCAGTTCAACGACTTCAGAGACCGGATCAGCAATCTGCAGAGCCAAGCACCAGCCAGTGTGCAAGACGACTGGGGTGTCCTCGGCAGCACGCTCGACAAGGTCAAGACCCTGCTCAACTCTGCTGGCGTGAGCTTTGATGATCTGCGCGCGCTGAAGCATCACCAGGCGCCGTCGGGCAACGTCAACTTGGCCCGGCTGCAGAAGATCGCGCCTCGCCTGCAGGCGCTCGGGAGCGACAACCGCCTGACCACTGCCAAGAACGCGATCACCAAGAGCGCCCAGTCGGCGTGCAACATCTCGCTGCACTAGTCACTCCCGCCGGGATACGCTCGGTGGCGCTACGCCACGTTGGCTACTTCGGCGGCGATGAGCGTCGAGTTGCCGTGACCTGGGTGGACCACGGTCTCCGGTGGTAGGGAGAACAACCTGCCGCGGATGCTGTCGACGATCACATCGGCGTCGGAGAAGCTGCGACCCGTCGCTCCCGGACCACCTTCGAACAAGGTGTCGCCAGTGAACACCACCCCGAGCGCCTCGACGTAGAAGCACACTGCGCCGGGAGCGTGCCCCGGAGTGTGCAGCACGGTCACGTCCGTATCTGCGACGGTCAACCGCTGCCCGTCGGCCAGCTCGCCGTCGGGAAGCTCGTCGGGGTGGGTGAGCTGCCACAACGGTATGTCGTCAGGATGCAACAACACCGGAGCGTCCAAAGCCGCCGACAAAGCCGGAGCGATGCGCACGTGGTCGTCGTGCGCGTGCGTGCACGCGATGGCCACGACCCGCCGACCGCCGACCACCCGTACGACGTCCTCAACGCTGTGCGGTGCGTCGATCACCATGCATTCATCGTCGTCGCCGATGACCCACACGTTGTTGTCGACCGCGAACGTCTCACCGTCGAGGGAAAAAGTGCCGCTGCTGACCCCTGAGTCGACGCGGACCGGGCTCACAGCACCACGACCGACCTCAGCACGTCGCCTGCGTGCATCTTGTCGAACGCCGCTTCGACGTCGCCGATGCCGATGGTCTCGGTCACGAACACGTCAAGCGGCAACCGCCCCTGCAGGTACAGGTCGATCAAGAGGGGGAAGTCACGACTCGGCAGACAGTCGCCGTACCACGACGACTTGATCGAACCGCCTCGGCCAAAGACGTCCAACAACGGAAGTTCGAGCTGCATCTGCGGAGTCGGTACGCCGACCAACACAACGGTGCCGGCCAGATCGCGGGCATAGAACGCTTGCTCGAAGGTCTCGGGTCGACCGACCGCATCGATGACCACGTCGGCACCGAAGCCCCCCGTCGCCTCCCTGACCGCTTCGACGACATCGGTCTTCGACGCGTCGACAGTTTCGGTGGCGCCGAGTTCCCGGGCCTTGGCGAGCTTGCGTGGGTCGATGTCGACGGCGATCACCTTCGAAGCGCCTGCCAACGCGGCGCCGGCGACAGCCGCCGTACCGACTCCCCCACAGCCGATGACAGCGACCGAGTCTCCACGCCCGACGGAGCCGGTGTTGACGGCGGCGCCCAGCCCAGCCATCACACCGCAGCCCAGCAGCCCGGCAGCTGTCGCGGGCGCTCGCGAGTCGACCTTTGTGCACTGGCTGGCCGCAACCAGGGTCTTGTCGGCGAATGCGCCTATGCCCAGCGCAGGCGAGAGCTCGGTGCCGTCCTCGAGCGTCATGGCCTGTGCCGCGTTGCGGGTGTCGAAGCAGTACCACGGGCGACCGCGGCTGCAGGCGCGGCACTGTCCGCACACCGCCCGCCAGTTGAGGATCACGTAGTCCCCTGGTTGCACCTCGGTGACCCCGTCGCCTATTGACTCCACCACCCCCGCCGCTTCATGCCCAAGCAAGTAGGGGAAGCTGTCGCCGATGCCGCCTTCGCGGTAGTGCAGATCGGTGTGGCAGACCCCGCACGCCTGGACATCCACCACTGCCTCACCCGGTCCCGGGTCGGGCACCACGACCGTGGTCAGCTCCACGGGTGCGCCCTTGCTCCGGGCGATCACTCCTTGCACCGTCTGCGGCATCCTGCTCTGCCCTTCTGTCGCCGCCTGCTGCAGGCGTCCTGCGGGATTGGTGCGGCACAATCTACGCCCAACGCCGGCCAGCTTGCCGCGCCGACGACTGGCCGCGTTTCATCGGGATTCCGGGCTAGCCACGTCGGCGTCGACCCAATCGAACGTCTTGGTGACCGCCTTCTTCCAGTTGCGGTAGAGCCTGTCGCGTTCTGCGTCAGGGAGGCTTGGCGTCCATCGCTTGCTCTCCCGCCACTGACCGGCCAGCTCGTCAAGGCCGGACCAAAAGCCGACCGCAAGTCCGGCGGCGTACGCCGCTCCCAATGCAGTGGTCTCCGCCACCACAGGGCGTACGACGTCGACACCCAAGATGTCGGCCTGGAACTGCATGAGCAGTTCGTTGCCCACCATTCCGCCGTCCACCCGGAGCTCACGAAGCGGTGTCTCGACGTCGGCGTTCATCGCGTCGAGCACCTCCCGGGTCTGAAAGGCGGTGGCCTCGAGGGCAGCTCTGGCCAGGTGGCCGCGGTTGACGTAGCGGGTCAGCCCCACCAGCGCACCGCGGGCGTCAGGGCGCCAATGCGGCGCGAACAACCCAGAGAAAGCCGGCACGAGGTAGGCGCCGCCATTGTCGGCCACCGTCCTCGCCAACGCCTCGATATCGTCGGCGGCGCTGATCAGGCCCAGGTTGTCGCGTAGCCACTGCACCAACGACCCGGTGACCGCTATCGAGCCTTCGAGTGCAAAGACCGGCGCCTCTTCGGCGAGCTGGTAGCACACGGTTGTCAGCAAGCCGTGACCGCTGGCGATCTTGTCGCGGCCGGTGTTGAGCAGCATGAAGTTGCCGGTCCCGTACGTGTTCTTGGCTGCGCCGACCTCGAAGCACGCTTGGCCGAATGTCGCCGCCTGCTGGTCGCCCAGCAAGGCGGCCACCGGGACGCCCCGGAGCGGACCCACCGAGCAGTCGGCGTACACCTGGGAGGACGCACAGATCTCCGGAAGCATCGCGAGCGGCACCCCGAGGTCAGTTGCGATGTCGGGGTTCCACTCCAGCGTCCGCAGGTCCATCAGCAAGGTGCGGCTGGCGTTCGTGACGTCGGTGCGGTGCAGGCCGCAACTGGTCCCGCCGGTGAGCTGCCAAAGCAACCAGCTGTCCATCGTGCCGAACAACAGCTCACCCGCCGCGGCTCGCCGCCGGGCGTCGGGCACGCTGTCGAGCAGCCAGGCGGCCTTCGGCCCGGAGAAGTACGTCGCCAACGGCAACCCGGTTGCCTCGCGGTAACGGTCGACACCTGCGGACCCGGCGAGCTCATCGCAGCGCGCCGAGGTGCGGGTGTCCTGCCACACGATTGCGTTGGCGATCGGTTGGCCGGTGCACCGGTCCCAGATCAGCGTGGTCTCGCGCTGATTGGTGACGCCGAGCGCGGTGACGTCGAATGGGGTCACCGCCGCCGAGTCCAGCGCTTCCTGCATGACCTGACACGCGTTGTGCCATATCTCGACCGGATCGTGCTCGACCCAGCCGGCCCGGGGCAGCAGCTGCGAATGTTCGCGCTGGGCGCCCGCTACGACTGAGCCGCTTGCGTCGAACAGCAGGCATCGGGTGCTGGTCGTGCCCTGATCGAGGGCCGCGACGTACGACGTCAGATCGACCTCCTCGCGAGGACGCCGCTCAGCTCCGAACGAGCTTCCAGGCTCCGGGAAGCACTACCGCAGCCACGGCGATCTTGAGCGCATCGGTCGCCAGGAACGGGCGTACGCCGAGCTTGACCGCCTCGGCTGCTGACAGCCCGAGGTCAGAGGCGAGCCAGGTGGTGCCGACGGCATAGATGATCACGTTGCCGAGCACCATCAAGAGCACCGTCGAGGCCACATGACGGTCGGCGCGCCGCTCGGCCAGCGCACCGACAACGAAGGCGGCAACGGCGAAGCCGATGACGTAGCCGAACGTTGGCCCGCCCCACCCCGCGCCGTGTCCGGCGTACCACGGGACTCCGACCGCGCCGGCGGCCAGGTAGAGCAGCATGGAGAGCAATCCGCGCACAGAGCCGAGGGCGGCTCCGGTCAGCAGCACAGCAAGCGTCTGCAACGTGAACGGCACGGGCGAGAGCGGCGTGGTGATCGACGCCTGCGCAGCGAGCCCGGTCAGCCCGGCTCCCGCCAGCACGAGTACGCCGTCACGCGCCCAGGAGCCGGGAATCAAATCGGCCAGGACGAGCCGCCGACTTACCGGGTGGACTGACGCCATGAACGACTCCTCGCAAGGGTGGCCGGAGCCAGCATGTTAGCGGTCAGACCAGGCCCATCGCTGCGGTGGCTCGGGACAGCACGGATTCGGCCTGCCGGCGCGCTCGCATTGCGCCAGCCTCCAGTCTGCTCAACAACTCGGTCGGGTCAGCGGCGAGCGGGGCGTAGCGCCGCCGGAGAGGGTCAAGCTCCGCAACGACGAGGTCAGCGCACGCCCGCTTGAGGTGGCCATACGAGGCGAAGTCCTGAGCAGCCTCGCTCGGTGTCGAGCTGAGCGATGACATCGGTAACCTCCGAGGGATCTGCCCGCGGGTCGACGCCGAACATGAGAAAACGCCGCCCTGCGGGACGGCGTTGAAGACAAGGAAAAGTGGCCGTCCGCTAGGACGGCCACCAAGCGGCTGACACGACGTGCGCCATGGCGGACATGCGGGGTCAGGGAGCCCGGTCGCGGCTACGGTTGGCGTTTTGCCCGTCGTTCTCGAAGCTGACGTTGACCGACTCGAACCCCTTGGTTCGCTGCGCCTCGGCGTAGTCGGTGTAGGCCTCCTGGTCGGCACGGGTGAGGTCGACGTTGTCGGTGAACGGCGTCAGGAGCGCCCGGGGGTAGAGGTGCCGGGCCCGCACCACGTTGATCTCCACGCCGAGGACAACCGTCACTCCGCCGAGGTAGATCCACGCGATCAGGCCTAGCACGAGCGCAAAGACACCGTTGGTCGCATTGGCTTCTCGCACGACGTGGCCCACGTACGCCGCTCCGATCAGTTGCAACAGCTGCCACAGAATCGCCGCGCTGACCGCGCCAGGCAGTGCCGACCGGACACTGTGCCGCTGCGTCGTCGCGAGCTGGAACAGGAGCAAGAAGATAGCGGTGTTCAAGGTGACCGACAGCAGCCAGACCAGCAATTGGACCCCTGTGCCGATCTTGGCGCTGAAAGCGTCGGCGCTGCTGCCGAGCGCTGAAAGCACCGTGGTGCCGATGATCGCCAGGCCAGCGGTGCCGAGCAGCATGAGGCTCCGAGCTCGCGAGGTGAGCGGATTGGGCCGTCGGTTGCGCGGCACCGACCAGACGATGTTCATGGCGTTCTGAGTCGCCTGGGCGACGCCCATAGCGCCGTACAACGAGCCAATGATGCCGATCGCCACTGCCGTCGCGCTGCCGGTGAGCCCCTCTGGGCGCCCGAGTTGATCACCGATAATCGGGAATTGGCGCAGAGCCGAGTCGAGGATTTGTTGCTGCAGCTGATGGTTGCCCTGCAGGACGAATCCGAGGATCGACGTCGCCAGCAGCAGCAGCGGAAAGATCGCCAGGAACGCGTAGTAGGTGATCAGGGCGGCGAGGTAGTTTCCCTGGTCGTCGGCGAACTTGTAGATGACCCCGATCGGGAAGCCGGCCCACGGGTGCCGTCGCTGGAACGCATCGAGCCGTTCTGTCGTCGTCACGTCGAGCAACCGACCGACCGGACGTTGTCCACGCCCAACCGTACTTCGTCGGCGGTCGAGGGTCGTGGCATGCCGCGAGGACCGGTGGGTACAACCGCGGCACCATGATCGACACCCTCGTCTTCGACATCGACGGCACACTTGTCGACACCAACTACCAACACGCTTTGGCGTGGTACCGCGCATTCCGCCGGTTCGACCTGAGCCCGGCGCTGTGGCGCATCCATCGAGCTATCGGTATGGGCGGTGACCAACTCGTCGAGGCTGTCGCCGGCAAGCAGGTGGAGGACGAGCACGGTGACGATCTGCGGGCCGCCTGGACCGAGGAGTTCGACAAGTTTCTCCCCGAGGTCCAGCCTTTCGAGGGTGCTGAGCCTCTGCTGGCGGAGGTGCGCAAGCGGGGGGTCAAGCTCGTGCTCGCCAGCTCGGGCGAGAGCAAGCACGTCGACCACTACCTCGACCTGCTCAATGGGCGCGAGTTGGCCGAGGCGTGGACAACATCGGAGGACGCCGAGCAGACCAAGCCAGCTCCTGACCTTGTCGAAACCGCCATGGCGAAGGTCGACGGCGTCGATGCGGTCATGATCGGGGACTCCACCTGGGACGCCAAAGCTGCTCAGCGCGCCGGGTTGCCGACCTTCGCCGTGCGCACCGGAGGCTTCTCCGTAGAAGAGCTGCTTGAGGCCGGCGCTGCCAAGGTCTACGACTCACTCGAGGAGCTGCAGGCCGACCTCGACACCGTGGTGGCCGCCGACTCCTGAGCTTGCGCCGTAGAGGAGGGCGCGGACAGTTCAATCGGCGCTGACTGGGGGACGCTCGTTGTCGCTAGGAAACGCGTGGCTCCGCCGCGCACCCTGGTCCGGGTCGCCCTTCAGTCACTCTCGTCGCCCTCGAACCCGATGAGCCAGTGGAGGCCGTAGCGGTCGATTACCTGCCCATCGGATGCGCCCCAAGGCCGCGTCTGCAAGCCGTCCACGACCCGACCACCGTCGGAGAGTCTGGAGAACCAGTCTCGCAGGGTCGAGGGGGCGGCGGTCCCAAGGAGGGACAGCATCATGCCTTCGCATCGGACTGGAAGCTCGTCACCGGAAACATCGGCGGCGAAGAGCACGACAGGTCCCTCGACCAGGTAGCCGTGGGCGATGGCATCAGCCGGACCGTCGGTCCTCTTGAACTCCGCGAGGGTATGCAACTGAACTTTGCACCCGAATACTTCCCCGTAGAACGTCAAGGCTTCACGAGCGGTGCCGGGGAAAAGCAGGTAGGGCGTGGGGTCGGTCATGCGTCGAATGCTAGCTAGCTGACGACGCTCCTCCCCGGCGGCGGACCATGTCAACACTTGGCTCGCGGCCGCCGGGACTAGGTTCGGTGCACCCGCCAAACCATGCCGATGCCTGGTGGCGCGGTCAGTCACGGATAGCGAGGGTGGGACGAAGACGACGATGACCGAGGAAACCGCCTCACCGGTTGGTCAAGGGCATGAGGCTGCTGTCGCGGCGCTCCAGGCGTCGTACGCGGCTATCCCTACCGGGCAGCCGGTGCGGCTCGCCAAGCACACGTCGAACCTCTTCCGACCACGTGCATCAGCCGCGGGGCCTGGGCTCGACGTGAGCGGCCTCGACGGGGTGATCGCCGTCGACGCGAGCGCACGCACCGCCGACGTGCAGGGCATGTGCACGTACGAACGACTCGTCGACGCGACCTTGCCGCACGGCCTCATGCCGCTGGTCGTGCCGCAGCTGAAGACGATCACGCTCGGCGGCGCCGTCACCGGCTTGGGCATCGAGTCCACGTCGTTTCGCAACGGGCTGCCGCACGAGTCGGTGCTCGAGCTCGACATCCTCACCGGCGACGGTCGGCTGCTCACCGCCTCACCGCAGCAGCACTCCGATCTCTTTGCCGCCTTTCCCAACTCCTACGGCAGCCTCGGCTATGCCGTGCGGCTCAAGATCGAGCTGGAACCAGTCCAGCCGTACGTCGCCCTGCGGCACGAGCGCTTCAACTCGCTCACCGATTGCGCCATCGCCCTCGCGACGATAAGCGCTGACCGCGAGTACGCCGACCAACCCGTCGACTTCGTGGACGGAGTGATGTTCGCGCCGGACGAGATCTATCTGACCCTCGGGCGTTGGTGTGCAACGCCAGCCCAGGGCGGCTTGCTGACCGCCAGCAGCTACACGGGGCAGGCGATCTACTACCGGTCGATCCGAGAGCAGTTCCTCGACGTCCTGACTGTGCGCGACTACCTCTGGCGCTGGGACACCGATTGGTTCTGGTGCTCGGGTGCGTTCGGTGCCCAGCACCCGCTCGTCCGCCGGATCTGGCCAGCCCGCTACCGGCGCAGCGACGTCTACCACCGCCTCGTTGGACTGGAGAACCGGTACGGCGCTCTGGCTCGCCTGGACCGACTCCGCGGCCGGCCAGCGCGCGAACGGGTCATTCAAGACGTCGAGATACCGGTGGAACGGACGGCAGAGTTTCTCGAGTGGTTCGCCGACCACGTCGCGATGTCACCGGTGTGGCTTTGTCCGCTGCGCCTCCGGGAGCGCACTGGCGCCGGTTCGGCCCAGGAGTGGCCGGTGTACCCATTGCGGCCCCGCCAGCTCTACGTCAACGCCGGCTTTTGGGGAACGGTGCCGACCACCGCCGGCCGAGCCGACGGCGACGTCAACCGACAGATCGAAGCTGCGGTAGCCGGCTGCGGCGGGCACAAGTCGCTGTACTCCGATGCTTACTACGATGAGGCGACGTTCGACGCGATCTACGGTGGCAACGCCTACCGGGCGGCCAAGCGCACCTACGACCCGCAGCATCGGTTGACCGGCTTGTATGAAAAGGCGGTGAGACGACGATGACGATTGCCAGCATGGTGGCCAAGCTCACCCAAGACGCGCCGCCGATCCGCTTCGAAGCCTATGACGGCAGCGGCTTCGGGCCCGACTCGCCAATCACCATGCGGCTGAAGAACGAGCGCGGACTGCGCTTCCTGGCGACGGCCCCCGGTGACCTGGGCATGGCCCGGGCGTACGTCTGCGGCGACTTGGACCTCGAGGGAGTTCACCCTGGCGACCCCTATCCGGTGTTCGCACTGCTCGGAGGGTGGCGGCTCCGCATGCCGAACCCCTTCGAGCTGGCCGCCCTGGTCAAGGAGTTGGGCTGTCGGCGACTGGTGCCGCCGGAACCGCCGGCGCAGGAAGCGCTGCCTCGGTGGCGCCGGATAGCCGAGGGCATGCGGCACTCCCGGGAGCGCGACGCCGAAGTCATCGGTCATCACTACGACGTCTCCAATGCCTTCTACGAGAAGGTGCTTGGCCCCTCGATGGCGTACACCTGCGCGGTGTTCCCCAAGCCGGAGTCCAGCTTGGAGGAGGCGCAGGAGGAGAAGTTCGACCTGGTGGCCCGCAAGCTCGATCTGCAGCCCGGTATGCGGTTGCTCGACGTGGGTTGCGGTTGGGGCGGCATGGTTCGCCACGCGGTCAAGCGCTACGGCGTCACTGCGGTCGGGATCACACTGTCCGCAGCTCAGGCCGAGTGGGGAACCACAGCGATCAAAGCAGACGGCATCCGCGACCGAGCGAAGATCATCCATGGCGACTACCGCGACGCACCCGGCAGCGACTTCGACGCCATCAGCTCGATCGGCCTGCTGGAACACGTGGGGGTGGCCAACTACGCGGCGTACTTCGACTTCCTCCTGGACAAGCTGCGGTACGGCGGCCGGCTCCTCAACCACTGCATCACCCGGCCGACGAACAGCACCTCCGTCAGAACCGGCGCCTTCATCGACCGCTACGTCTTCCCCGACGGGGAGCTCACCGGGTCGGGCCACATCATCAGCGCAGCCCAAGACGCCGGTCTCGAGGTGCGTCACCAAGAGAACCTCCGCGAGCACTACGCGATGACGCTGGCGGCGTGGAGCGCCAACCTCGTGGAGAACTGGGACTTCTGCGTCGCCGAGGTGGGCGAAGCTACCGCGCGCGTGTGGGGTGTCTACATGGCCGGTTCCCGCCGTGGCTTCGAGACCAACGAGGTGCAACTGCACCAAGTGCTGGCAGTCAAGGTCGGCCCCGACGGCGACGCTGGCTTTCCGCTGCGCCCCACCTGGCTGAGCTGACCGTGGGTAGAGCAGCCCGCTCAGGCGGCCTTCACCATGTGAAGGGTCGAATTCAGCGGTGCAAAGGCTCAGAAACGACCGCTCGCAAGGTGAAGGCGCCGTCCGCGTGGTGACGACGCCGTCCGCGTGGTGATGACGTGGTCCGCGTGGCGAAGCACTGCGGGGGCGCCGCGGCTTACGATTTGGGCATGGCCAGGCCGGCCGGCAGCAAGCAAGAGGCCAGCGCCGGAGTCGATGCGGCGTTCGACGCCGTCCCCCGCGCGGCCTTCCTGCCTGCGCGCGAGCGCAGGCGAGCCGGAGCCGACCGGCCCATCCACATCGGCCACGGGCAGACCAATTCGCAGCCGACCACGGTGCGCAACATGCTGGTGCTGCTAGATGTTCAGCCCGGTGATCGGGTCCTCGACGTCGGCAGCGGTTCGGGGTGGACGACGGCCCTGCTCGCGAACCTGGCGGCCCGCTCCGGCCGCGTCTACGGCGTCGAGCTGGTGCCTGATCTCGTCGAGTTCGGCTCGGGCAATCTTGCTGCCTTCGTCGCAGGCAGCGGCTTCGCGGTGGCCGGTTCGGACGGGCGACGCTGTGCCGATGGTCTGGCACCGGCGTCGATCCAGCTGAGCTCATCGGGCGAGCTGGGCTTGCGGGAGCAGGCGCCGTACGACCGCATCTTGGTCTCGGCCGAATCGCGCAAGCTGCCGCCGGCGTTGGTGGAGCAGCTCGCACCTGGCGGGCGCATGGTGGCCCCAGTCGCCGGCCGGTTGTCAGTCGTCGACCGCAGCAGTTCGGGCATGGTCACCCAGCGCCGGGTGGGTCACTACGCGTTCGTACCGCTGCGCTGATGGACGCGGGCTAATTGGACGCGTGCTCCTGAGGCGAGCCCTCCTGAGGCGAGCGCTCGTGTGGGTAGTCGGCTTTGCGGTGCTGGAACGAAAGGATGCGCGGGTTCTGCACCACGCCGTCCCGTATCTCGATAGCACGACGTACCGTCTCGTCGCCGTTCCAGCCCTCCGGACCAGACATGACTGGACGCAGATATGGCAGCACTGCCTCGCTGACCTCCCAGGTCGCTGAGTCCCAAAGCAGTGAGGGGCTGTGGTCGACGGCGTAGTAGGAGATGTTGTCGCCGACCACAAACATGGGGTCGGCGAACGAGGTCGGCTTGGCCCAGCTGAAACCCATGCCGGCGTCGCAGGAGACATCCACGATCAGGCTGCCCGCTCGAAACTGGCTCAGGTCGTCCTGGGTCAAGAACAGCAACGGCTTGTCCGTGTCCTGCAGCACGCAGTTGACGACGACGTCGTACCCGGGGAGGACCGTGCTGAGCGGCTGTGCTCCGTCCTCGAAGCAGACGCACACCCTGCCGGGCGAGTCGGGGTCGTCGGTCACGTGATGCAGCGTCACCGACTGCTCGGGAGCAGCGATGGTGGAGACGTCGCGATGGGTGAAGACGTCGACGTTGCCGATGCCAATGCCGTTGAGGGCGGTCACGGCACCCAGTCCGGTCGCTCCCGAGCCGATCACGGCAGCACGCAGTCGCCGCCCGTAGTGGCCGGTGAGGCCGAGCAGCTCCAACGAGTGCAGCACCGATGCGTAGCCGGCCAACTGGTTGTTCATGGAGAAGACGTGACGTTCGAACGACCCGTCGGCGGCCCAGGAGTTCATTGCCTCCCAGGCGATGATCGTCAACCCCTGCTCGACGCCGGCCTGGGTCAGCTCCGAGTCCTGCACGCAGTGCGGCCAGCCCCACAGCGTCTGGCCTGCGCGCAACTCGCGTACGTCGTCGAGCAGCGGCTTCGGCAGCAGCACGATGTCGCAGGAGCTCAGCAGCTCCTCGCGACTGTGCAGCCCGGCGACGTACGGCGCCAGCTCGTCGTCGCTGATCCCGAAGGAGTCGGCGTACCCCTGCTCAAGGTAGACGTGTCCGCGCAGATCGGAGTCGATGCGCTCGAGGTGCCGCGGATGCAGGGGCAGCCGCCGCTCGTTCTCCTTGCGCGAACGTCCGAGCACTGCCAGGTCGAGCAGGTCCACAGGCGTTTTCCCTCCCCTGGTCGCGGATGCGAAGAACCTATCGCTCCTCTGGGTGGGTGCGACCCCACCAAATGGAACATCGAGTTTGGAAGGTGAGGCGTGTGGGCCGGGTTTGCACCCGACCCCATGCCGGTCTGGCTACGAGCCGGAACCAGCCGCCTCGATGGCAGCGGACATGTTCTTGATCGCCGTGGCGACGCTCTCACCCTTGAATGCGGCGTAGGCGTTGTCCTGAATGGCCGTCGTCACCGCCGGATAGAACGGCGTGATAGGACGAGGCACGGCATTGTTCAGCGACTTCTTCAACACCGGCAGGTACGGGAACTTCTTGACCAACGACGGGTCCGTGTAGAGCGAGCTCAGCACCGGCGCGGGCGACCCGTGTGTCACGAGGAACTTCTGGATCTCCTGGCTTTCCAGGAACCTCAAGAAGTCCGCAGCTGTCGCCTTGTGGTCGCTGTAGACACTGATCGCCGCGTTGTAACCATCCAGGCTGGAGGCGCCGGGGCCGTTCAAACCCGGCAGCGGAGCGATGCCGAACGTGTTCTTCACCTTGGAGCTGGCATCGGTCTTTGCAAGGTTGTAGACGTACGGCCAGTTGCGCAAGAACAGCAGCTTGCCGGATTCGAACGCGGTTCGACCTTGCTCCTCCTGGTAGCTGAGCGCCTGGGCAGGGATGTTGCCGTCCCGGTAGGCCGTGACCAGCGCCTGCAGGCCGGCTTTGGCCTGTGGGCTGTCGACGGTCGGCGTCCTGCCATCCTCGGCGACGATCGAGCCGCCGAAGGTGTTGATCGCCTCGGTGACGTTCACGGTCAGGCCTTCGTACCTGGAGAACTGGCCCGCGTAGCAGTCCATATTGTGCGCCGTGGCGATCTTGCAGTCGCTCATCATGTGAGCCCAGGTGGTCGGCGGGTTGGACACCAGATCCTTGCGGTAGTAGAGCAGCCCACCGTCGGTCGTTTGGGGAGCGGCGTACAGCGTGCCGTTGAAAGTGCCGCTGTTGACGGTCGCCGGCAGCAGCTGAGAGGTGTTGGGCGCCAAGTTTCCGGTGAGGGGCTGGAGCCATCCCTTTGCGGCGAACTCAGCGGTCGACACGACATCGACACTGACGACGTCGTAGCCGGAGTCCTGCCCCAAGAAGTGCTGCACCAAGTCGTCATGCTGCTGGTCTGCCCTGGCGGTCTGCTCCTTCAGCGTGACCTTCTCGTTGGGATGCTGCTTGTTCCACTTGGCGATGATCGGCCGGATGAGGTTGCTCTTGTCCTTGCCCTGTACGTAGGTGATGGGCCCTCGGCTGCTCAGGTGTTGTCCGGCGGCGTCAGCTGTGCTCGAGCTACCGCTGGAGCACGCCGCCAGCAGAGCTGCAGCCAAGGCGATGGCTCCGACGTCAGGGATTCTGCGCATGAGAGGTGCCGTTCGACGAGGATTGTGTGGTGCTAGGCGGAGCGTTCTGGCGCTGGCATCGTACGGCGACCCCTCCTCCAGTTGCGGCAGCCACGGCGAAGCTCCGGCGCCGCGTGCGCTGATGCCGAAGGGTGGCGCCGAACGGGGGTTGCGCTTTTTCTGAGGAGGGGCAGTATGTGAAGCCCAACAGTGTCTGGAGGGCGCCCTATGGCTCGGCCTGCAACTTCTCCACGACCTAGCGGCAAGACACCGATGCGCAGGACTGCAGCCGTCGCCGCCGTTCTGGCGGTCGCCGCGTTTGTTCCCGCCGCCTGCGGGTCCAGCTCGGGGAAGCCAACACTGATCTGGTACATCAACCCAGACCCCGTCGCCTCCTCTGCGGCTCCCGGCCAGTTCGGTCAGGCCGGCATCGCGAAAAGGTGCAGCACCAGCGCCTACACGATCACGACGCAGGAGCTGCCGGGCGACGCCACCCAGCAGCGGATCCAGCTCGCCCGACGACTGGCCGCGAAGGACACGGGGATTGACTTGATGAGTCTCGACCCCGTCTTCACCGGCGAGTTCTCGGACGCCGGGTTCCTCCTTCCAATTCCTCAGTCGGAGGCGCAACAGCTCACCAGCGGGACCCTCAAGGGCGCCATTCAAGGCGCGACCTGGAACAACAAGCTCGTGGTTGCGCCACTGTGGGCGAACACGCAGCTGTTGTGGTACCGCAAGTCGTTCGCCCAGAAGGCCGGGCTCGACATGACCAAGCCAGTCACCTGGAGTCAGATCATCGAGGCCGCCTCCAAGAACGGCGGCACGGTCGGCGTGCAGGCCAATAAGTACGAGGGCTATGTCGTCTGGATCAACGCTCTGATCCAAGGTGCCGGCGGCAACATCGTGACCAACACCACCGCCGGGGACAACGCGACTGTCGCCATCAACTCCGGCGCCGGCAAGGACGCCGCGAACGTGATCAGGGAGCTCGCGCACTCGTCCGCCGCCGAGCCCGACCTGTCGGTCTCCAACGAGGGCACCGTGCTCGGTCCGTTCGCCACCGGCCAAGGGGCCTTCATGGTGAACTGGACGTTCACCTACGGCAACTACTCCTCGGACAAGACGGTGCAAAAGGACATCGGCTGGGCTCCGTACCCCGAGACAGTCGCCGGCAAGCCGTCCAAGCCCCCGCTCGGTGGGATCAACATCGGCATCAACGCGTCCTCTAGCTACCCGTCGCAGGACCTCGCCGCGATCAAGTGCATCACCTCCCAGCAGAACCAGATCGAGTACGCCGTCCAGACCGGCAACATGCCGGCGCGTTCGGCCGCCTACGACTCGACCGCTCTGAAGAAGGCGTATCCGGCTCCGCTCCTGGCCGCGTTCCGGACGGGCCTCAACGCGGCGGGGCCACGGCCGATCTCCCCGTACTGGAGTGACATCTCCAGCGCGGTCCAGAGCACGTGGCACCCACCGAGCTCAGTGTCGTCCAGCACCCCCGGCAGCTCCGGAACCTTCATCTCCGACATCTTGCACGGCAAGGCTCTGCTGTGAGCGAAAGGAGCGGCACATGAGCAACACCGCAGTAGCCACGGCCGCCGCCCCGGAGGCGCCGGCGGCGGCGCCTCCGGCCCATGAGAGCGACCGGTCACGCGCCGAGAACAGGCTGGGAATGCGGCTGGTCGCCCCAGCCGTCGTCTTGATGCTTCTGGTCACGGCATACCCGATGCTGCAGGCGCTGTACCTGTCGCTGTTCAGGTACCGGCTGACCACCCCCGGTGACAAGGCGTTTATCGGCCTGTCCAACTACCTCGTGGTGCTGGGCGACTCGCTGTTCTGGAGCGACATGTGGAACACGGTGCTGATCATGGTGATCACCGTGGCCGTGGAGCTGGTGATCGGCTTCGCCTTCGCGATGGTCATGCACAGGGTGATCTTCGCCCGCGGCGTCATCCGCACGGCGATCCTGATCCCCTACGGCATCATAACCGTCGTGTCGGCCTTCGCCTGGCAGTTCGCGTTCAGCCTCAACAACGGTTTCGTCGACAGCTGGCTGCACTGGCTCCCGTTCATCGGTTCCCAGACGAACTGGTTCGGGTCACACTGGCCGGCCTTGTTCGCGATCATGGTGTCGGAGATCTGGAAGACCACTCCGTTCATGTCCCTGTTGCTGCTGGCGGGCCTGTCCCAGGTCTCCGAGGACATGCTGGAGGCCGCCCAGGTCGACGGCGCCACCTGGACCCAGCGGCTGTTCAAGGTGATCCTGCCCAACATGCGAGCCGCCATCATGGTGGCCGTGCTCTTCCGGGCGCTCGACGCGTTCCGCATCTTCGACAACATCTACATCATGACGAAGGGCGCCCAGGGCACCGAGTCGTCGTCGTTCCTGACGTATCGGCAGGTCATCGAACAGTTCCAGCTCGGGCTCGGCTCGGCGCTGTCGGTGCTGCTGTTCCTGTCCGTGCTGATACTCGCGTTCCTCATCGTCAAGTTGTTCAGAGTCGACCTAGCTGCAGCAAGGGGTGAAGGCTGATGCGCGGAAAGATGGGAGTCGGTCACTGGATCGGCTTCGCATTCATCTTGGTCTGGTGCCTGCTACCGGTGGCGTGGATCATCTCGCTGTCTTTGAAGCCGGTGGCCGAGACGACCACCGGAAGCCCGCAGTTCCTGCCCAAGAGCGCCACGTTGCAGAACTACAAGGACGTCCTGCAAAACAGCGACTTCCTGCACGCTCTGGTCAACTCTTTCGGCATCGCAATCATCTCCACGCTGCTGGCCATCATCTTCGCGACGCTCGCCGCCTACGCCATCGCACGGCTCGAGTTCCGCGGGAAGCGCGTCGTGCTCTCGATTGCCTTGGCCATCGCCATGTTCCCCGTGGTGTCGCTGGTCGGACCGCTGTTCGACATGTGGACGACGCTCCACCTGTTCAACACCTGGCCCGGGCTGATCATCCCCTACATGTCGTTCACGTTGCCGCTGGCGATCTGGGTTTTGTCGGCGTTCTTCCGCGAGATCCCGTGGGAGATGGAGCAGGCGGCGCAGGTCGATGGCGCCACTTCGTGGCAGGCCTTCCGGAAGGTCATCGTGCCGCTGGCCGCGCCTGGCGTGTTCACGGCGGCCATCCTCACGTTCTTCTTCGCCTGGAACGAGTTCGTCTTGGCGATCTCGCTGACCTCGACCACGGCGGCACGCACCGTACCGGCCCAGATGTCGTTTTTCGTCGGCTCGGACCCGTTCAATCCGCCCTATTCGCAGCTCGCCACAGCGGCGGTCGTCGTGACCGTTCCTGTCATCATCATCGTCCTCCTATTCCAACGCAAGATCGTTGCCGGCTTGACCTCCGGCGCTGTGAAGGGTTGATGCTCCATGGCTGAAATCGAAATGCAGAACATCGTGAAGAAATACGGTGACGGTTTCGCCGCCGTGAACGACGTGAGCATCGACGTCGCCGACGGCGAGTTCATCATCTTGGTGGGGCCGTCGGGGTGCGGGAAGTCCACGCTGCTGCGAATGATCGTGGGCCTGGAGGACATCACCTCCGGCGACATGGTGATCGACGGCGAACGCGTCAACGACCTGGCTCCCCGCGACCGGGACCTCGCCATGGTGTTCCAGAACTATGCGCTCTACCCGCACCTCACGGTGTACGAAAACATCGCATTTCCTCTGCGGCTGGCGAAGAACCTCAGCGACACAGAGATCGATCAGAAGGTACGCAACGCAAGTCAGACCCTCGAGCTCGACGAGCACCTCGAGCGCAAGCCTGGCAACTTGTCAGGTGGTCAGCGGCAACGGGTGGCGATGGGGAGGGCGATCGTACGCGACGCAAAGGCGTTCCTCTTCGACGAGCCGCTGTCCAACCTGGACGCCAAGCTCCGTGGCCAGATGCGCACCGAGATCGCCCGGCTGCAGAAGCGGCTCGGGATCACGACGGTCTATGTGACGCACGACCAGACCGAGGCCATGACGCTCGGAGACCGCGTAGCGGTCCTTCGGCGCGGCGTGATGGAGCAGCTCGGCACTCCGAGAGAACTGTATGAAAACCCGGTCAACCTGTTCGTGGCCGGTTTCATCGGCTCACCGCCGATGAACTTCCTTCCGGCGACCGTCGAGGGCGACATGGTCGAGATCCCGTTCGGCAAGGTCAAGATTCCGGCCGAGAAGGCCGCAAGGGCAAAGGGGCGTGGCCTGCTCATTGCTGGCATCCGCCCAGAGCACTTCGAAGACACGTCGGTTATGGAGCCTCACAAGGTCGCCGAGGGGTCGACGTTTCGAGCCAAGGTCGATGTCACCGAATGGCTCGGCGACCAGCAGTATGCCTACATCCCGTTCGAGGCTCACCCAGAAGTGCAGACACAGCTCACGCAACTCGAGAAGGACCTCGACGGCGAGTCGTTGCGCACGCAGCTCGTGGTTTCAATCGACTCCTCGAGTCAAATCGATGATGGCGAAGAGATCGAGCTCTACATCAACGCAGCAAAGATGCACCTCTTCGATCCGGCGACGGGCGAGAACCTCACAACAAACACCGGATCTGCGTCGTCTTCATCGAATGGCGACAGAACGAGGGCCGACCAACCGCTTGAGCACCCAGGAGGAGGTGCGACCCGGGCTTAGTGGTCGTGCAGGCGACTATCCGTAGACCGGATCCGCTGTTGGGTTGTTGAGATGGGTCGATCAGGTATCACGACTGCCTCGCTGCGTCAGTTCCTGGCGCCCTCGCCCAAACAGCGGTATCGCCCAGCAGCGAGCCGTGAGGACTGTCCGGGTGCGACGACAGCAGCACGTCACCGGCTGGCAGTGGCTCGACTGGGATACTGGTCGTGTTGACCCAGCACTGCACGGCTCCCCGGCGAAACGCGAGGACTCCCTCCGGAGCCTCCAGCCAGATCAGTTCCGCGTCGGTCGCAAAGTACTCGCGACGCAGTTGCAGGGCCGTTCGGTACAGGGCGATCATCGAGTTCGGATCGGCCTGCTCCCGCTCGGTGGTGAGCTCCGCCCACTGCTGAGGCTGCGGCAGCCATGGCGATGCCGACGCGCCAGGTGGACTGAACCCGAACGGCGGCGCCACACCAGACCACGGCATCGGCACCCGGCAGCCGTCGCGGCCGGGATCGGTATGACCGGACTGTTCCCAGGTAGGGTCATGGCGCACCTCGCTCGGCAGGTCCTCGACCTCGGCCAGACCGAGCTCCTCGCCCTGGTAGAGGTAGGCGACTCCGGGCAGCGCCAGCGTGAGCAAGATGGCTGCCCGTGCCCGTCGAGTGCCGAGGGCGAGATCGGCGGGTTCGTCGCCCCAACGGCCGCGTTCCCAGTGGCTTTCGGTCGTATGGTCAGGCTGTGACCGGGCGTACCTCGTGACGTGACGTACCACGTCGTGGTTTGACAACACCCACGTGCTGGGCGCACCGACCTTGCTCGCCGCAGAGATGGCGTCGTCGATAACGCCCCGCATGACGCTTGCTCGCCACGGCGCGCGGAGCAGGTCAAACTGGAAGGCGGTGTGCAGCTCGTCACTTCGCAAGTACTGCGCCAGCCGTTCGCTGGTCGGCACCCAGGCCTCGGCCACATATATCCGCGGCGTGTCGTAGGAGTCGGCGACCTTCCGCCAGCCTCGATAGATCTCGTGCACGGCGTCTTGGTCCCAAGCGGGGTGTGGAGCGTTGTGCTGGGGACCGGGAGGCTGCTCCGGGTGGTCGGGGAGGCCCTCCGCCTTGCTCAGGCCGTGTGCTACATCAATGCGGAAGCCGTCGACCCCTCGGTCGAACCAAAACCGCAGGATGTCCTCGAACTCGCCTCGCACTTCGGGATTGCACCACTCGAGGTCGGGCTGCCCCGGTGCGAACATGTGGAGATACCAGTCACCGGGTGACCCGTCGGGGTTGGTCGTGCGCAACCATGCCGGACCACCGAAGTTGCTCTTCCAGTTGTTGGGCGGCAGCGAACCATCCGCGCCCCGCCCCGGCCGGAACACGTAACGCTCGCGGGCGCCCCGGTCGCCGCGGAGAGCCGCCTGGAACCACGGATGTTCCGCGGACGTGTGGTTGGGCACGATGTCGAGAAGTACCCGAAGGCCGCAGCTGTGGGCCTCAAGGATCAGGGATTGCGCGTCGTCCAGAGTGCCAAGGCTCGCCTCGATGCCGCGGTAGTCGGAGACGTCGTAACCGCCGTCGTTCATCGGAGACGGATACCACGGAGTGATCCACAATGCGTCGACGCCGAGCCCCGCGAGATAGGGCAGCTTCGAACGGATGCCGTTGACGTCTCCGACCCCGTCACCGTCGCTGTCGGCGAAGCTGCGGATGTAGACCTGGTAGACGACGGCGGTCTGCCACCACGGTGCAGCGCCCGAAGGCCGAGATCGTTCGGCCGGGGCCGGTGCCGGTGCCGGTGCCGACATGCAACCTCGCACTTCACCTGCGTAACGCCAACGTTTGCGCTTCAGCGTGTCGTCGTACGCAAGGCTTGTCAACGCACGATACGGGTTCGCGCGCTTACGAGTCCCCCGCGATGACGGTCCGGTGTGAAGCGGGCGATGGTGGTGCCAGCGCCGCCTGATCGCCGTTCTGACAATCTAGCGGCATGGAACGTGTGCTTGGAATCGGTGGATACTTCCTGCGGGCCGGCGACCCGGCGGCCCTGAGCGCGTGGTACCGCGATTGCTTGGGCCTGGACGCCGATGAGAACGGCCTTTGGCGTCAGGGAGCCGGGCTGACGGTGTTCGCAACGTTCGAGTCCGAGACCGACTACTTCGGGTCCCGCGCTCAGCAAACCATGCTCAACTTCCGGGTCGGCGACCTGGATGCGATGCTCTCCCAGTTCCGCTCCAAGGGAGCGGACGTGGCTAACGAGACACAGGACATGGAGGGTGTCGGTCGATTCGGCTGGGTCACCGATCCTGAGGGCAATCGGGTCGAGCTGTGGCAACCCGCCTGACCGCGGCTTCACGCAGGCGCCACCGACCACGGGCCGGCCTACGCCGGCCGCTCACCTCAGCCTCTCGGCATCGGTTGGAGACTTAGGCGAATGCGGGTCTTTCTCTCGTGCGACATGGAGGGGGTAGCCGGCATCGTCGACTGGTCGCAGTGCCGCCCTGACGGCGGCGCTGCCTACCAAACCGGGTGCCGGCTTATGCTCGGCGAGGTAAACGCAGCGATCGACGGCGCTCTGGCCGGTGGGGCGGACGCCATCGTGGTCAACGACTCGCACGGCGCCATGGCAAATTTGGACCCCGCTGAGCTTCACGGGGGCGCCTCGTACCTTTCCGGGCGGCACAAGCCGGCGTACATGATGGAGGGCCTTGACGAGACGTTCGACGCCGTCTTCTTCGTCGGTTACCACGGGTCCATCTCCGGCGAGCCGTCGGTGCTCTCGCATACCTACAACCCCGAGGTCATCAGCGAAGTGCGGCTGGGCGGTCGACCGGTCGGCGAGAGTGGGATCAATGCGCTGGTCGCAGCGGCCCATCGGGTTCCGATCGCGTTATTGACCGGTGACGCCGTCACCATGGCGGAGGCAAGCTCCGTCGCTCCGGGGTGCGAAACCGTCGTCACCAAGCAGTCCGTCACCCGCTTCAGCGCACTCAGCCTGCACCCGGCGCAAGCATGCGAAAAGATTGCCGAGGGCGCCCGAGTCGCCGTCGAGCGAGTTGCCCGCGATGAGATGCCGCTGCCTCCTATCGTCTTCCCGGTTCAGCTCGATGTCGAGTGCCAGACTGCCGACATGGCGGAGGTCGCTTCGTGGGTCAAGGGCGTGGAACGGCTCGACATCAGAAGCGTGCGCATCGAGGGCGACGACGGACTCGCCATTCACCGGGCGTTCGTCGCGCTCACCTACATCACCCGGCAGGCGGGCGGGCGTTGACCCGGCGACCCGCGACCTGGGCGGCCCCGGGCCGAGTCAACCTGATCGGTGAGCACGTCGACTACAACGGCGGTCTGGTGTTGCCGTTCGCGCTGCCCTGGACCACCGTCACCTCGGCGACACTGCGCGACGGCGAGACGGTCTCGGTGACCTCCAACGATGTCGGGTCGGCGGACTTCGCCGTGGACGTGGAGCCAGATGACGTCTCAGGCTGGGCGGCGTACGTCGCCGGAGTCGTCTGGGCGCTGCGTCAGCGCGACTTCGACGTACCCGCGCTCGACCTGCACATCAGCAGTGATGTGCCCGACGGCGCCGGGCTCTCGTCGTCCGCGGCGCTCACCTGCTCGGTGGCGTGTGCCATCAACGACGTCGCGGGTTACGGACTGGGTCGGCCACAGGTCGCAGAGGTGGCACGCGTTGCCGAGCACGACTTCGTCGGAGCACCGACGGGGGCCATGGACCAGCTGGCGTCGATGCTGTGCGAGGAGAAGTCGGCGCTATTGCTCGACTGCCGGTCGATGGAGCACCGCCAGATCCGGCTCGACCCGGGGGCCGCCGGGCTGGATCTCCTGCTCATCAACACGCACGCCCGCCATGAGCTCGTCGGCAGCGAGTACGGCGACCGGCGGAGCGACTGCGAAGCGGCGGCACGTGAGCTCCGGTTGAGCTCGTTGCGCGAGGCGACACCGGACGATCTCGGCCGGCTCAGCGATGTGCGCCTTCGCCGGCGTGCTCAACACGTCGTCACCGAGATCGAGCGAGTAGCAGACGTGGCCGACCTACTTGACCGGGGCCAGGTCGCCGAGATCGGGGGCTTCCTGACCGCGTCGCACTTCTCCCTGCGTGACGACTTCGAGGTCTCGTGTGAGGAGCTCGACGTCACGGTGGATGCGGCGCTTGCCGCCGGCGCCCTGGGTGCCCGGATGGTCGGCGGGGGCTTCGGTGGCTGTGTCATCGCGTTGTGCCGTGGGGCCAACGCGGCGAACGTCCAACAGCGTGTCGAGTCGGCGTACGCCGAGCGCGGCTGGGAGTCGCCGACCATCACCGAGCCGGCCCCCTCGCCGGGGGCTCATCCGGTCTGACGCCGGACCAACACGGCTGCCGGGCCGTGTCAGCGGACGCCGCGCGGTCGGAACTGCACGCTGATGCGCGGTCCGACGTCGCGAGCCGTTTTGGGTATCGCATGCTCCCACGTCCGCTGGCACGACCCGCCCATGACCAGGAGGTCGCCGTGGCCCAGCGCGAAGCCGATGGAGGCACCGCCGAGGCGCGGCCGCAGAAGCAGGCGGCGCGCCGCGCCGAACGACATGATGGCCACCACTGTGTCTTCGACACGGCTGCGGCCGATGGTGTCGCCATGCCAGGCGACGCTGTCCCTGCCGTCGCGGTAGTAGCACAAACCTGCCGTCGCGAACGGCTCGCCCAGTTCTACCAGGTAGTGAGCGCTCAGAGCGTCCCGTGCTAGCTGCAGCAAAGGGTGCGGCAGCGGCTGGCCCTCGCCGTACCAACTCAGCAGCCGCGGTACGTCAACCACCCGCTCGTACATGGGGCGCCGCTCCGCGTGCCACGGCACGGACCGGATGAGATGTTGGAAGACCTCGTCAGAGCCGCTCACCCAACCGGGGAGCACGTCGACCCAGGCTCCACGGGTCAGCGGAGTGCGGGTGAGGGCGCCCAGCGGTTGGAGAGTCGGCGCATCGACCAGAACAATGTCGAGAAGCGAGGCTTGGAATGCGACGGTCACAGTCCTAGCCTACGTCTTTTCGAACACGTGTTCTAGATCCTGCCTGTTAGCTTCCCGAACTAGCCTGACCCGACGGCATGGTTGGATACGGCTATGGCATTGCAAGGGGACTACGAGCCGAGCCCAGAGCAGTGGGTCCGCGACCAGGTCGAGGAGTACGAGAGCTCCGGCGGCACCTCCGGCACGACGATGCGCGGCATGCCGGTGGTCATCTTGACGTCCAAAGGCGCCAAGACCGGGAAGCTGCGCAAGACTCCGCTCATGCGCGTCGAACACGACGGCCGGTACGCCGTCGTGGCGTCACGAGGCGGCGCGCCGACGCACCCTGTGTGGTACCACAATCTGGTTGCCGAACCTCACGTCGAGCTGCAAGACGGCCCGGTGAAGCAGGACATGCGAGCACGCGAGCTGCACGGGGACGAACGCAGCGAGTGGTGGCAGCGCTCGGTTGACGCGTTCCCGGACTATGCGGACTACCAACGCAAGACCGACCGTGAGATCCCAGTCATTCTGCTGGAACCACTCTCCTCCTGACGATTGGGCTTCACGGCCAGCATCGACGTATGGCGACGGCCAGCGAGCCGAAGAGATGCCCCGAAGAGCGCTACCTCGGCCACCGCTCTTGTGATGATCGTCGGTACGCCGAGCCGGTTCCGTGGCACTCGGGCGGCATTGGCGCGGGCACCCCCGCGGGCCGCGGCTTGGCCGGAACCAGCCAGCCTCCTCCAGCTGTCATGGTGCAGCGGGGGACCTCCTCACCTGCGCCACCCAGACAAGTCGGGGGGATATAGGGATGGGTCAAAGCCGGACGTCCTCACAGGTCGACCTTGCTCGGCGCCGAGACTCAGAGACGCCGTGCTACGGCAAGGCGTGGATCCCAATGCGATGGACTGCGCAGGATGACCGAGCAGGTCATCGCCGACTACGACCCAGCGCAGCCTGTCCGGGGCGGTTCCGGCGCTGAGGAACCCCGGCGAGGTGGCCAGCGAGCTGCTCGCCCGCGTGGCCGGTTTCGGGCCACTGGAGGGGTTCCTCGACGACCTAGCGTCGAGGAGGTTAGTACACACCACGAACTCGGGCGACCGAGCCGGATCGTCTTGGGGGAGGTGTCGCTGTCGCGCGGCGCAACTACCTAGGGTCGGACGGCAATTTCGTGTCAGGAGAGTGACATTCGGCTCGTGCTTTTTTCTTGTCGCGTCAGCGACTGTCACCACTCTCGTCTAGGTTCGCCACGTGACGTCGAGCAGCGAGTTCAACAACAGCCACCTCTCTGCGGCTAGGAGTGTCAAGCAAGACGAGTTCTACACCAAGTGGGCTGACATCGAGCGCGAGATGAACGCCTATCGCGACTACGACTCCGACGTGTTCCGCGACAAGGTCGTCCTGTGCCCGTGCGACGATCCCGAGTGGTCGAACTTCACCAAGTTCTTCGCTCTCCACTTCACGACTTCGGCCTGAGAAAGTTGATTTCGACGTCGTACGCCCCGGACAGCAACCCGGCTGGAAAGTTCTGTGCACCGACGCTGTTTGAGACGGAAGACCCGCACTTCGACGCCGTCAAGACCCGAGTCAAGGGCAAAAATTTCGTCCTGGAACGTAAGGACGTCAACGGCGACGGCGTCGTCAACATCGACGACCTTCAATGGGAGTATCTCGCCGGTGACGGCGACTTCCGAAGCGCGGAGGTAACGGCGTTGCGCGACGAAGCCGACTTCGTCATTACCAACCCGCCGTTCAGCCTGTTCCGAGCGTTTTTCGAGCAATCGTCAAGACCTGTGGATTGGGGGTCATGCGACTTGTTGATCGCCTCCTGGTTCATCGTCGGGTCGTTCGATGAGTTTGCCCTTCTCGAACCTCGCGCCGGCGCGGACCAGGGCAACGAGGTGCGGCGCGTTTA
>JBBPZH010000048.1:0-36285 GCA_038198965.1 Propionibacteriales bacterium | reverse complement strand
CCCGGAGATCCGCGCCGCCCTGCTGAGCGAGATCCCGGCGGGACGCTTCGGAGGGCTCGACGAGGCCGCCGCGACCGTGGACTTCCTGCTGAGCCCAGCGGCAAGGTTCATGAATGGCGGCGTCGTCACGCTCGACGGCGGCGCACACCTCTGAAGCTGCTAATCAAGGCGGCATCTCGACGTGGCGGAATGCTGGCAAAACCGTCGAGGGGGCGGAAAGCACCTTTGGCGCGACAAATGGGCTTGTTCGGCCTACCTCGGGTGCTCCTGAGGGGACTGTGGATCTAACGGTGTTTCCGGCTCGATTTCGCTGACGAGCGTCGGCGGGGAAGGTGCCGTGATGGACACGACACAGCATTGCCGCAGAGAAGAAGCTCGATCCCTCGGCTGAGGAGGTCGCGGCGAAGGAGCTGGTCCGGCTGGCCAAGGAGCAGGGGTTGTCCTTGACCGGGCGTGCCGGGCTGCTCAAGCAGTTCACCAAGAACGTGCTTGAGACCGCGCTGAGCGAGGAGTTGACCGAGCACCTGGGGCATGAGAAAAACCGCGCCGCGGAGGGTCGGGCCGCTTTCAATGTGCGCAACGGGACCAGGCCGAAGACGGTATTGACCCACGCCACCGGGAAGGTCGACCTCGAGGTGCCTCGCGACCGGGACGGCACGTTTAAGCCGGTGATCGTCAAAGAAGCGGCAGCGGCGTCCATGAGGCCTGACCGCATCTCACCTATGCCAGCGCTCTGGTTGACGGGGTGGTGGCCGAAGGCAGCATCGGTCTGCACAACGGGTTCGGTTCCCGGGAACGCTCCGAGGCCCTTCAGATTCGTCGTTTATCAGCGACCGTCGTCATGATGACCGGACGACCCAGCGGGGCACGCTTCATCACCTGACATCGGCAGAGCCGTGCGCCGACAGGCGGCGGAAGGACTCGCCGGGCCACCGATGCCGCGACGTTGGGACCCCGGCGAAAGGTCACAGACGACAGGATTCGGGCCACCAGACCTGCGGTTCGTGACCATTCGACGCCCGTTCGACGACCGCGACACGGTCCCGCGTGGGCGCGCCCATAGTGGGCGCTATGAGCACTCAAGTCGAACCCGTCTCATCGATCCAGCTGTATGACGCGAGGCAGCGCGAGCTGTGCGACTTGTAAAGTCCCTCGACGGGTGGGGGTCTGGCGTCCGGACGCGCCATGTCGGGCTACCCGGCAACTCGCACTCTCCCTTTTGGACTTTTGGCTGGTGAGAACGTCTCCGCGCGGTTCGTTGTCCCACCGTCGCCTCGAGTGTCGACGTCGTCGTCCGGACTCTGCCCGCCAAAACCCGCGTAGAACGGGGCTACTGGCGAAGCCACAACACCTCGGTCGTAGCGAGGGGCAACGCACCGGAGGGAGCCATGATGCAACCAGCTGTTCCTAACCATTCGAGTGAACGGCGCCTCACGCCGACGGAGGAGCTCCACTGGGCGATGGCGGCGCACTGGGGCGCGATTCTCGCCTCCGCGGTCGCGATGGCCTTCCTCGCGCCGCTCGGCATCTTGTTGTTCATGGGGGCTCGTTCCGACTTCGTCAAACGGCACGCGACCGAGTCATTGAACTTCCAGCTCACCTTCCTGATCTATCTGGCGGCCGCGTTCGTTTTGACGCTGTTGACACTCGGGGTTGCGCTCTTTGCGTTGATTCCCCTGTTTGCGATAGCCGCTGTGTTGGCGCTGATCGCGATCGTGCTCGCCACCCTGGCTGCCTCGCGCGGTGAGGACTACAGATACCCACTGACGTTCCGCTTCGTCAGGTGACCTCGCCCGAGTCAACTGAGCAAGCTCCGCACCACGGTGTCAGCCAGCAGACGTCCACGACGAGTGAGGACGATTCGACATCCCGGCGCCGTGGTGACGAGGTCGTCAGTGACCAGCCCCGGCACGGTTGATCTCCCGTGTTCGTCGAGGACGTCGATGGGCAGCCCGTCAACCAGTCGGGTCTCCAGCAGTACTCGCTCCATCGCCTGCAGACCCGAGTCGAGCAGCTCGCGGGCAAGCGCCGGACTGCGGCCGTCAGCCAACCGCTCGGCGTATGCCGCTGGGTGCTTGACGTTCCACCAGCGCACTCCGCCCAGGTGCGAGTGGGCTCCCGGTCCGATGCCCCACCAGTCACCGCCAGACCAGTAGCCGAGGTTGTGCCGGCAGCGATGAGCGTCGTTCACGGCCCAGTTCGACACCTCGTACCAGTCATAACCGGCTGCCGAGAGCGCGTCGTCGGCGTGCTCGTACTTGTCGGCCAGGTCGTCGTCGTCAGGCGCAGGTACGTCGCCGCGGTTGACCCGTCGCGCCAACGCCGTCCCATCTTCGACCACCAGCGCGTAGGCGCTGATGTGGTCCGGGCGGAGAGCCAGCGCCGCCTGCAGGGTTGCCCGCCAGTCGTCGACCGTCTCCCCCGGTGCGCCGTAGATCAGGTCGAGGCTGACCGAGGTGAAGCCCGCCTCCCGGGCCCAGCCGACAGCGTCATGAACCCGCGCCGGGTCGTGCGTGCGGTCTAGCGCGGCGAGCACGTGTGGAACCGCCGACTGCATGCCGAAGGAGATGCGGGTGAAGCCGCCTAGGCGCAGTTGGCGCAGTGCGAGTGACGTCACGCTGTCCGGGTTTGCTTCCGTGGTGACCTCGGCGTCGGCTCTCAGTCCAAAACACTTCTTCAGCTCGTCGAGGACGCCGACGAGGTGCGCGGCGGGTAACAAGGTCGGCGTACCACCGCCGAAGAAGACCGTGTCAAGCGCCGGGGCTCGGGCACCCAACACTCGCCGAGCGAGGCGGATCTCCGCGGTTGCGGCCAGGGCGTAGGTGCTCCGCGACGCACCAGGCGCCGTACCCAGTTCGTCTGCGGTGTAGGTGTTGAAGTCGCAGTAGCCACATCGCACCGCACAGAACGGCACGTGCACGTAACAGCCGAACTGGCGGGTGCCGAGTCCGGCCAGCGCGTCGACGGGTAGGGCGCCGTCGCTCGGAACGGGCTCTCCTTGCGGTAGGCGCGGCGGCATAGCTCCATTGTGACGCTGGGCAGCGGTGCGGCTCAGCGGTAGAGCGCGTCGAGCTGGTCGCGGTAGCGCTGCTCGACCTCTTGGCGCTTGACCTTGAGGCTAGGCGTGATTTCGCCGGCTTCGACGGCCAGGTCACGGTCGAGGATGACGAACTTCTTGATCGTCTCCCACCGGTTGAGGCGGCCGTTGAGCCGGTCGACGTACCCCTGGACCATGTCGCGGGCCGGTTGCGACTTCACGACCTCGGCGTAGGTGCGGCCGGTGAGGCCGTTCTGCTCAGCCCACGCCTCGATTGCGTCGGGATCGAGGGTGACGAGAGCGGAGCAGAAGTTGCGCTCGCTGCCGTGGACGACGAACTGGCTGACATACGGACAGACCGCTTTGAAGATCCCCTCGATGATCTGTGGCGCGACATACTTGCCACCGGAGGTCTTGAACAGGTCCTTCTTCCGGTCGGTAATACGGACGAACCCTTCCGCGTCGATCTCGCCGATGTCTCCCGTGTGCAACCAACCGTCATGCGGTGACTCCGCTGTCGAGTCGTCGAGGTGGTGATAACCCGCCATGACACCGGGACCGTTGACCAGCAGCTCCCCGTCGTCGGCCACCTTGACGTCCGTGCCCGGCAACGGGATGCCGACGCTGCCGAGCCTGAAGTTTTCGGGGCGGTTGACGCACGTGCCCGCCGAGGTTTCAGTCAGTCCGTACCCCTCGAGGATGAGAACGCCGGCGGCGTAGAACCATTCGGCGATGTCGCGGTTCAAGGCGGCGGCGCCCGAGATGAAGAACCGGACGCGTCCGCCGAAGCGGTTCCGGATCTTGGCAAAGACCAGCCGGTCGAACACCCTGTGTTGGGCCGCGAGATACGGTGGCACGCGCTCGCCCGCCAAGCGGCGGCGCGCGACCTCGTGACCGACAGCGAAGGCGCGGGTGAAGATGCGGTGCTTCAGCCCGCCTTCGGCGGCCGCCATCGTGGTGACCCGGGCGTGGGCCTTTTCGAAGATGCGTGGCGCGGCGCCCATGAAGGTGGGCCGCACCACCTCCAGGTTTTCGATGATCTTGTCGACCCGGCCGTCGACCGCGGTCGGAAACCCGATCGCCAGCTGCGCCGTCAACAAGACCATGCCGAACGAGTGGGCCAACGGCAGCCACAGGAACTGCACATCGTCTTCGGACAGGATGTCCATCGCCTGCACCACGACTCCCTCGTAGGTCCACGCAGCGTGGCTTAGCCGCACGCCCTTGGGTCGGCCGGTGGTACCGGAGGTGTAGATCAGCGTGGCGAGCTGGTCGGGACCGGTGGCAGCCACCCGGCGTTCGACCGCATCGGGATCGTCGGCGAGCAGCTTGACGCCACGCTGCTCCAGCTCGTCGAGCGTGATGACCCAGCCATCGTCTGGTACGCCGTCGAAGACCACGACGGTCTGCAGTTCGGGCAGCTCAGCTCGCCTTGACCGCAGCTTGACCACTTGCCCGTCGTCCTCGGCGAAGACCACCCGGCAGTCGGAGTCGCTCAGGATGTAAGAGACGTCGTCAGCGACCGTCGAGGGATAGACGGTGGTGGTCGCCGCGCCCGCGCAGACGATCGCCAGGTCAGCCAGGATCCACTCGTAACGGGTGCTTGATGCGATCGCCACCCGTTGCTCGGGGGCTATGCCCAACCCAATCAGGCCGGCGGCGATTCGGTTCACCCGCTCGCTGGCTTCGCGCCAGGTCACCGAGGCCCACTCGTCTTCAACAGGGAACTGGTAGGCGACCCGGTCAGGTGCCGCGGCTACCCGGTCGAGGAACATCCGCCCAACCGACGGCGGCCGGTCTGCCAGCGCGGTGCGCCAGTCCCCGGAGCCCGCCATAAGCAAGAACCTAGAGCAGGCGACTAACCGACGGTAGGAGACTGCTGGAGAGCTGCAGCCGCTGCTTCGGCAGCCGCTCGAGGTTTCGCGGCCAATGACTCACCCACGTCCAAGAGCCTGGGCAACAGCGAACGCTCGGTAGTGAACGCCCGGAACATGGTGGACACGGTGATGTCGTGGTCGGGCCGGTGACAAACGGTGAGGGCGTCACCGGCCGTGACGACGCCGGGCTCCAGGACCCGCAGGTACGGTCCGGGCCGGCCTTCGGTCGTGAAGCGCTTCACCCAACCGGCGTTGTCGACACCCAAGGTGCCGAGGAAGTTCTTGAACGTGTTGCAGGGGATGCGGACCTCGGCCACCTCGAACAATGCCGTGCCGATCCGCCACCGCTCCCCCAGCAGCGCCTCGTTGACGTCGATGCCCTCGGTCGTGAGGTTTTCTCCGAACTGACCGTTGGCGAAGCGGTGCCCGACCCGCTCACCCCAAAGGTCGAGGTCCTCGCGGGCGAAGACGTACACAGCCTGGTCAGTGCCGCCGTGGTCCTTGGTGTCGGAGACCTGGTCGCCTGCCAGGCCGAGTGGACCGGCAGCTACTGGCCCGTCGACAGGCCGCTTGTCGATGGAGGTATGCCGCAGCGGCTTGGCCCACGGCACCCGGCGCGGCTGGGCGACATTGACGGAGACAAGCCGGGCGGACATGACGCCATTGTGGCACCTGAGGCTGGACTGCTCCCCGGATTCCTGCTTCAGGGGGTGACGCGAGCCGCGACCTAGCCTCGACGACCATTCGATGATCGCGGAGACCAGCTCGGCGTCCGTCGGGATCGCCGGCCCGATCGTCCGCTGCCACGAGATGAGGACGGTTCCGGTGCGGCTGGAGACGGCCGGGACGGCTTGACGAGCGTGCGGACGCCGGGGGCGATTTGCTCGAGCATCGGGTGACCAGGCTCGAGGCTCGTCGTGGTGGGAGCGATACCCGCTTTGCGGGTCATGCTGCGTACATCGCGGACCTGGGCGTCGGTCACCAAGGTCACCACCGTACCGGCGGCCCCGGCTCTTGCCGTCCGTCCAGAACGGTGCAGGTAGGCCTTGTGCTCGACCGGTGGATCGGCGTGCACGACCAGCCCGACATCGTCGACATGGATGCCGCGGGCGGCGATGTCGGTGGCGACGAGAGTGGCCGCACGACCGTCGGAAAATGCCGCGAGGTTGCGGCTCCTAGCGCCCTGCGAAAGGTTGCCGTGCAGCTCGGTGGAGGGTACGCCGGCAGCGGTGAGTTTGCGTGCCAGCGTCTTCGCGCCGTGCTTGGTCCGGGTGAAGACCAGCGTGCGGCCGGGCGCGGACGCCAGGTCGACGAGTACCGCCAACCGTCGATCCGCTGCCACGTGAAGCACGTGGTGCTCCATTTCGGTCACGGTGGCCTGCGCGGCGTCGACGCTGTGGGTGACGGGCTGGCGCATGAAGCGCTTCACCAAAACGTCGACGGCTCCGTCGAGGGTCGCGGAGAACAACATCCGCTGGCCGTGCTTCGGTGTGGCGTCCACCAGCCGGCGTACGACTGGGAGAAAGCCGAGGTCGGCCATGTGGTCCGCCTCGTCGATCACCGTCATCTCGATGGCATCGAGGGACACATGGCCGCTCTGCAGGTGGTCAGCGAGCCGCCCGGGACAGGCTACGACGATGTCGACGCCCCGACGCAACGCACTGATCTGCGGCCCGGCCGCGACTCCGCCGAACACGGTCAGCGTGCGCAGGCCTACTGCGCGAGCGAGCGGACGCATCGCCTCGTCGATCTGAGTGGCGAGCTCGCGGGTCGGCGCCAAGATCAGCGCGCGGGGTCGGCCACTCACCGGCTTGACCGGCTTCGCGGCCAAGCGGTGCAGCAAAGGCAGGACGAAGGCGTACGTCTTGCCCGAACCGGTGCGGCCGCGTCCCAGGACATCTCGCCCCGCCAAGGAGTCGGGCAGCGTCGCGGTCTGGATGGGGAAAGGCGTTGTGATGCCGACGGACCGCAGCGCCTCGACCAGGCGCGGAGCCAGGCCGAGGGCACGGAAGTCGGAGAGAGTCGATGAGTCGGACGTGGAAGGGGAAGGTACAGCGGGTGTGGACATGGGATGACGGCGACAGGTCGCCTGGAACTCCGAACGTGAGGAAGATCGTTCTGCCCGGCGCGAGCCTCCCGGCCCTGCGGCGCGTGGTCTGAGGAACGAACTGGCCCGAGGCAGAACTGTGCGGGCCAACTCCCCCACTGTAGCCGAGTTCCGCCTCAAGGGGCGGCGTCGGTCGGCGGCGCGTCTGGGTCGCCTTGGTTGACAACTGTCCACGACGTGGTCCGCTCGTCTGGTCCGACAGGAATCCGGCCGCAAGCGCAGCGTCGATTCGCCGGAGTACGTCGTTCTCCGCCTCCGCGGCACAGGTGAAGGAGACCCGGGCGACGGTCAGCCCTGCAGTATTCAGCACGTCGGTACGGTGCGGCACTCCGCAGGGCGGCTCGTGTTCCCAGTGCCCGCAAAGCGCGACGGTGACAGCGGCACCCAGGGCGGCGGGGTCACCACCACCGTCGAGCCGGACCGGCACGTCGTAGTGGCGGCTGAACTCCATCAGTCCTGAACCGCCTTCGCCGTGGTGACGCAGAGAGTAATCCACTCTCGGTCTTCGGCGGTCAGCCCGCGCCCGATCTGGTCGGCGTCCTCGATCGACCAGTGGGCGTTGATGACGCTGCGCACGACAACCCAGTCACGGGCGTGGGATTCGTCGAGCCCCGCGGAGTCGACGAGGGTATGAAAACGCCGGCGTACGGCGTCTCTCACGTTGCCGGTCGCCACCGCCTCCTCCCAGCGGTTCCACAGCATGGGAGCCGGCTCATAGTGCGCGTCGCCGGACATCGGCTTGGGGTCGATGACCAGCCACGGCTCACGCTCGGCCGCCAGCACGTTCTCGTAGTGCAGGTCGCCGTGGGTGATGACGCCGCTGCTTCTTGAGTCTTGCATGAGCTCACCGCCCAGCGACAGCGCCTGCTCAACGAGGCGCCGTGGGATCGGTGCGGCCCGAGGCAGGGTCGCGAGCGCTTGCAGCCACTCCTCGACGTACGACGTCACCGTGCGCAGCTGAGGCAGCGCGGGCACATGCAGCCGTTGGTAGCACCCGGCCACCACCTCGCACGCGGTGATGTCGTTGACGGTGGTGAGGTCGCGGCGCGAGAGGCGCTCCAACAGCAACGCCCGCCGGTAGGGGTCGGCTCGCAGCAGCTTGACCGTTCCGCGGCCGTTCCAGTGTTGAAGGACGACAGCCTCGTGCAGCGACTCCTCGTCGCCGTCAAAAGTGACCTTCAGCATCGCCGGCTCGTCAGTCGCCGTACGCACCGGCGCGACCAATGACGCGAAGCCGTGCAGGGGCGGGCCGTCGTACGCGAGGCTCCAGTCCTCGACCACAGAAGTGAAGAGGGCGGGGAGCCGGTCGAGCCAGTCCGCCCAGTGCTCGCTCAGCTCAGCCTGCTCGAGCAGACCGGCGGGTACGTCGAACGGCGGTCTCACCAAGCGGTCGCTTCAGCGCCGCACGAGGACGTCATGTGCGCAAGGACCGGGGATGGTGGAAGGGAGTGGCGGGTGCGGACCAGAAGCGCGGTCAAGCGACCACCTGCACCGTTGAAGGGAGCGGCGAGTGCGGACTCGAAGCGCCGTAAAACGAGCGAAGCGAGAGGCGCAAGAGCCGTACCCGCCGCGACCGGAGCTTCCGGGCCGAAGAAGCCATCGCCAGCTCAGCGCCGCGCCTTCTCCGAGGACTCGGAAGTGTTGAGCGCAGCGATGAAGGCCTCCTGCGGCACCTCGACCCGACCCACCATCTTCATCCGCTTCTTGCCCTCCTTCTGCTTCTCGAGCAGCTTGCGCTTGCGCGTGATGTCGCCGCCGTAGCACTTGGCGAGCACGTCCTTTCGGATAGCCCGGATCGTCTCCCGGGCGATGACGCGGGCGCCGATGGCTGCCTGAATGGGCACCTCGAACTGCTGCCTGGGGATCAGCTCCTTGAGCTTCTGCGCCAACCCCACGCCATAGGCGTACGCCGCGTCTCGGTGCACGATTGCGGAGAACGCGTCGACCGGGTCACCGTGCAGCAGTACGTCAACCTTGACCAGTTCGCTCGGCTGCTCGCCGATCGGCTCGTAGTCGAGCGACGCGTACCCCTTGGTGCGCGACTTCAGGGCGTCGAAGAAGTCAAAGACGATCTCGGCCAGCGGTAGCGTGTAGCGCAGCTCGATCCGGTCGGTGGAGAGGTAATCCATGCCTTGTAGAGCCCCGCGCCGGGTCTGGCACAGCTCCATGATCACACCGATGAAGTCGGCCGGCGACAAGATCGTGGCCCGCACGATCGGCTCGTAGACCTCCGCAATCTTGCCGCCGCCGGGGAACTCGCTGGGGTTCGTGACCGTGACTTCTGAGCCGTCCTCCATGACGACCCGGTAGACCACATTGGGAGCGGTGGAGATCAGGTCGAGGCCGAATTCACGCTCCAAGCGTTCCCGGACGATCTCCATGTGCAGCAACCCGAGGAAGCCGCATCGGTAGCCGAAGCCGAGCGCTCCCGACGTCTCCGGTTCGTAGGTCAGCGCGGCGTCGTTGAGCTGCAGCTTGTCGAGCGCATCGCGCAGGCCCGGGTAGTCGTCGCCGTCGAGCGGGTAGAGGCCGGCGTACACCATGGGGTTGGGATGCCGATAGCCGCCGAGCGGCTCGGTTGCACCCTTGCTCGCAGCGGTGACCGTGTCGCCGACACGCGACTGCCTGACCTCCTTGACGCCGGTGATGAGGTAACCAACCTCACCGACCCCGATCTCGCGGGCTGGTGTCGGTTCCGGCGCGATCACCCCGACTTCGAGCATCTCGTGCACGGCACCCGTCGACATCATCTTGATGCGGTCTCGATGGCTGAGCTTGCCGTCGATGACCCGCACGTACGTAATGACTCCCCGGTAGGTGTCGTAGATCGAGTCGAAGATCAGCGCACGGGGGGGCGCGCTGGCGTTGCCTTTCGGGGCGGGGACCGTCGCCACGATCCGGTTGAGCAGCGCTTCGACGCCTTCGCCGGTTTTCGCCGACACCCGCAGTACGTCGCCGGCGGTGCAACCGATGATGTGGGCGAGTTCCTCGGCGTACTTGTCCGGGTCAGCGCTCGGCAGATCGATCTTGTTCAGGACGGGGATTATCTCAAGGTCAGCCTCCAGGGCAAGGTAGAGGTTGGCAAGCGTCTGCGCCTCGATGCCCTGCGCGGAGTCCACCAGGAGCACCGCGCCTTCGCACGCCTCGAGCGACCTGCTGACCTCATAGGTGAAGTCGACGTGGCCAGGGGTGTCGATCATGTTCAGCACGAAGGTGCGCTTGGCGTCGTCGCCGGACGTAGTGGCCCAGGGCAGTCGGACCGCCTGGCTCTTGATTGTGATGCCGCGTTCGCGCTCGATGTCCATGCGGTCGAGGTACTGCGCGCGCATCGTTCGATCGTCCACGACTCCCGTGAGCTGCAGCATCCGATCCGCCAGCGTCGACTTGCCGTGATCGATATGCGCAATGATGCAGAAGTTGCGCAGCAGCGACGGGTCGGTGCTGCCGGGTTGAGGCGCCGACGAAGGCGGAAGTGGCACTGCCTCATCCTTCCATGTCAACCACCCCCGGCAGACGACGCAAACCATGTGCTCGAGCGCGACGTTCCTGTCAGTCTTGTCGGGCATGACGGCGAGTGAGTCGATGAGCGATGGCTCGGACTGGCGGCGCGACGTGGTGACCACGGCGGCCGGGACGATGATCCCCGTGCGGGCGACGGCCCGGCGGCCTACCTGGGCTGACCTCCCTCTGCCCCTACGGGAGCTGGTCGAACAGCTCGCTGGCGCTCGGGTGCAAGACGCCGAATCAGCGGGCACCGGCTTCACCCCCGGGTTTGCTTCCCGGCTGGACCTGGCGGATGGTCGCCAGGTCTTTGTCAAAGCAGCGTCCAGCGCCGACGACGACAAACACGGGTGGCCGCTCAGCGACGCCTACCGCGAGGAAGTGCGCAAGCTCACCGCGCTTCCTGACGGCATCGGCGCTCCGGCGCTGCTGTGGCACCGGGACGCCGAGGTCGGCGGCTTGCGGTGGATTGCCACTGGATACGAGTACGTCGACGCAGTGCCGCCGCGGCGTCCCTGGCAGACGCAGCAGCTCGGCCGAGTCTTGGACAAGCTGACAGAGATCGCACCTGCGCTCGCCGCCGTACCCGCCGGGTTGGCACTCGAGCCGATCTCTGCCGGATTCGTGGACGGGTGTCGCGAGCGGCTGGCCGCCGTAGGCACCTTCCACGATGTCGGCTTCCTCGAGACGGTCGAGGCGCTATGCCACAAAGCCACCGAGAATGTCGCCGGCGACAGCATCGTGCACATGGACTTCCGCGACGACAACGTGCTGATCGGACCCGAGGATGGCGTGTGGATCGTCGACTGGAACTGGCCGGTCATCGGAGCACCGTGGGTCGACCTCGTGTGCCTGCTGTTGTCGGCACGGGGGGACGGCGTCGATGTCGAGGAACTGGTTGCGCGGCACCCGCTCAGCTGCGACGTCGACCCCGCTTCGATCGACTCCCTGCTCGCCGTGCTGTGGACGGTCTGGGCTGGCGCGGTGCGCCAGCCGGTGCCGCAGTTCTCCCCGCACCTGCGCGACCACCAAGCGTGGTACCTCGCCGTCACCGAGGGCTGGCTCCGCGAGCGGTTGGCGATCTGGTGACACCCGACGTTTCGCTGCGGGCCGTGGGTGTGCGGCTGTCGTACGACGCGATCCCATCTCCCGTTCGGTACTGGGTGGAGGAGACCTGCGGCGCGCCGGTCGTGGACGCGGTCACCCAACCAGGCGGCATGTCACCGGGTTGTGCTGCACGTCTCCGCTTCGCCGACGGCACCCGCGCCTTCGTCAAAGCGGTCGGAGCCGACCTCAACCCGCAGACGCCCGACCTGTTCCGGCTCGAGATCGAAGTCCTGTCCCGGTTGCCTGCAGTGCCGTGGCGGCCGCGGCTGCAGGCGTCGTACGACGACCGCGGATGGGTGGCGCTGCTCCTCGAAGACATCGCCGGCCGTCATCCGGACTGGGCTGACGATCGTGACGTTCGCCGAGTGCTCGGCGCAGTGCAGCGGCAGAGCAAGGAGCTCACGCCGGTGCCATCCGGCATCGACGTACCGTCCGTGGCCGACCAGGCGCTTCGTTGGACGGACACGCTGCAAACAGCGACACCTGCTGAGCTGGCGGCGCTTCCGGACTGGCTGGACCTCAGTTCACCGAAGATCTCCGGTCTCATCTCGCCACTCGCGGAGGAGCTGCGTGGGGACACGCTGTGTCACTGGGACGTCCGGAACGACAACATCTTGATGCGCGCTGACAATTCTGTGGTTCTCGTTGACTGGGGAGTGGCGCGTCGCGGTCCTTCGTGGGTCGATCAAGCGGTCTTTGCTCTCGAATGGGCCGACACACCTCGCTTCGACAAAATGATGGCGGCACACCGAACCCCCGATTTGGACGACGATGTCCTGACCGGCCTTCTGCTTCTCTTCGGGGCGTACCTCACCGTGATGGGCACTCGACCAGCACCGCCCGGCCTCCCGACTCTGCCTGCCTTTCGTGGTCGTGAAGGTGCCCGCTTCCTCGATGGCGCGCACCGACGCCTTCAGTCAAATGACTCGTCAGGCAGTGGACCGGCTATAGGCCCATGAGCGCCTGTCAACTCGGGAGGGAACGCCAGCGAAACGGCCGCCGGCGTTGGGTCGACCTTGGCCGCCCGCCGGCTGGCGAGGTCGGATCAGGCGCGGAGCCACGAAGATTCGGTGCGATCGATGAGGTCGGTGACGACCGCTTGCAGGTCTCCGGTGGCCTCGGCAATGGCTCGCTGGCGGGCCGCTCCAGTGCCCCCAGCCAGCAGCCGCTCGAACGCCTCCGTGAGCTCAGCCGCGTCGCCGACCTCGTCCACGGCGTCTCGGGCGTGGGCCAAGACCGAGTCGAACACCGACCGCGCGGGTGCCAGCTTACGCTGCACCGGGTGGATCAGATCGCCGGCGAGCCCAAACTTGGCGGCTCGCCACTGTGCCGCCCGCAGCAGATCCGAGCGCCACGGAGCGGGTTGTCGACCGGCGTTCCATTCCTGAGCGGCGGTCTCAACCAGCACCCGCGACAAGCCGACGACGAGCACTGTCGCGTCGACATCGGTGCACACGTCGGCGATGCGGATCTCCACGGTCGGGTACGCCGCCGCCAGCCGGGCATCGAAGTACAACATGCCTTCATCGAGGGCTGCTCCGGACTCCAGGAAGCCGTCGCAGACCGCCCGATAGCCAGCCAGGTCGCCGTACGGCTCTGCGGCTCCGGTCATGGGCCAGCGCCCCCAGACCTGCGAGCGCCAGCTGGCGTAACCGGTGTCGTCACCACACCAGAAGGGGGAGTTGGCGCTGACCGCGAGCAGGAACGGCAGCCACGGCCGGATCCGGTCGAGAACTCCGACCCGCTGCTCGTCACTGTCGAGTTCGATGTGCACGTGCGTCCCGCAGACGCCGGCCTCGCGGCCCACGACACCGAACGAGTCGACGATGCGCCGGTACCGGTCCTTGGGTGTGACAGTGCGCGCACCGGCTCCGAGCACGGGTGTCGGGACAGCGACCGCGGCAACTCCGGCGGCCCGAGCTGCCTCACCGACGGAGCGCCGGCAGCGGCGTACCTCCGCTCGCACGTCACCAAGCTGCAGACAGGGCTCGCTGGCGGTCTCGATCTGCTGCTCGAACAGCTCCTGTTCCATGTCGTCGGGCTTGGCTCCGCTCTCGCCCGACCGCCTGCGGCTCGCCGCCAGGTGATACGTGCGCATGGCCGCGTGGGACACGTCCGCCAGCTCACCTGTGTTCGGGTCCACGAGGAGCAGCTCCTCCTCCACACCCACCTGACGCACGGTCACGCCGACCAGTGTGCAGGAGGCGCGCCGGCAACTAGTCAGTGTCGGCAACCAGACAGTGGCAAGAGCCGTACTACGAGGATGCCCGAATCACCTTTCAGCTATGGACGAGGCGCAGGATGAAGGGTCAGCGTCCGTCCCCGCCATCGCCGTCTTAGCCAGCGGTCGTGGCTAGCCACCATCACGGCACCGGTAGAGCAGCCGAGCGCCTCCTCAAGCTCACTTGCGAGGACCAGGGAGATGTGGTTGGTCGGCTCGTCCAGCAGCAGCAGTTCTGGACGCTGGGCGATCACGATGGCGATCGCGAGTCGGCGCTGCTGGCCAACGCTCAAGAGTCCAACTGGCTTCGCCAACTCGACCGGGTGAAGCAAGCCAAGGTCGCACAGCGGCACGGAGGAACCGGTCGCCGAGTCATACACCTGGTACGCCGTCAGATTCGGCTGGTCGAAAGCTATCTGTTGTGGGAGCATCGCCACGGACCGGCAAGACGCGTGCACCGTCCCGGAATCCGCCGTCAGCCGACCCGCGATGAGCGACAGCAGCGTAGATTTGCCTGAGCCGTTTGTGCCCGTGACCAGGACGTGCTCCCCCGCAGCGAGGTCGAAACGGTCGAGCCGGAGCCGCCCAGCGACCGTCACGTCGCGCACTGAGACGGCAGCACTAGCGGCGGCGGCCCTGCTGAGTGTCTGCTGGAAGCGCAGCCGCGCAGGGGGCTTCGGGACGCGGTCTTGTTCGATCAACGCGATTCGCTGCTCGACGTTACGGACTCGCCGGCTGATCGTTGCCTGGACGTTACCGCCTTTGAAGTTATAGATGTTCCTATCGCCGTCGCTCGGCGGCCGGTTGTGTGCAACGGTGCGCGTCGTCGTCTTCAACGCGGTCCGCAGGGCGTGCAGCTCCCCCTGCTGATCAGCGAATGCTTGCTCCCACCGTTGCCGTGCTGACTCTTTGTGTCGCAGATAGTTTGCGAAGCCGCCGCCGAACCTGTTGCCTCCGTGGCCATCGACGCCGAAGTACGAGTCGTCGAGATCCACGATGACGTCACAGACGCTCTCGAGAAACACCCGGTCGTGACTCGCGACGACCACGACTCCAGCGGCGGCGCGAAGAGTTTCCTCCAGGAACGCCATTGCCCCGTCATCCAGGTGATTCGTGGGCTCGTCCAGCACGACGCACTCGGGGCGCCGCGTAATGATGGCCGCCATGGCCAGTCTGGTTCGCTCGCCACCCGACAGCGTTGCCACCAAGCGCGTCGGATCAACGGCCTCCAGGCCCAAGCGCTGACCCGCAAGCAGCGCCCGGCGATCTGCATCCCAGGCATCGTGGTGCTCGGCCCACGCCAGGGTCTGCGCGTAGGCGTCGGCGACAACCGGGTCGTCGAGGCGGTGAGCGAGCTCCTCGAGTCGGCGCACCGCCGCGTGCAGCGGGGCGAGCACCGCCCCCAGCACCGACGCGACACTCGCGCCCGACGGGACAACGAACTCCTGAGCCAGGTAGCCCAGGTCCGCCGGGCGTCGGACGGAGCCCGCGTCAGCTACCTCTACCCCCGCGAGCAGGCGGAGCATCGTTGACTTGCCGACGCCGTTCTCGCCCACCAAGCCAACCGGCTCTCCCGGGCTCGCCAGCAGATCAACCCCCGAGAGCACCGTTCGATCACCGTAGGAGTGAATGAGGTTGGTAGCCACCAACGGTGAAAGGGCTGACAACGAGGCGACCTGACCGGATCCAGCGGATCCACTGAGGCTTGCTTGCTCGCCGGGCATGGCCGCGGGCGCGAGCAGGGGTCAGATCAACTCCACATGACGGAAGTCATGCTACCCAAGGGTCGTGCTCGTATCTCGTCGTCAGCCGCGGCTTCGTCGAACCAGTCACCTCGGCCGCTCAGGCGTCGGGTCGTGCATAGGCTGCCGTGTGGCTCGCGTGCGCGTCGGCATCTCTGGCTGGCGGTACGCCGGCTGGCGCGGCGACTTCTACCCCCCTGGGCTTCCACAACGTCGTGAGCTCTCCTACGCCGCGGAGCGCCTCGGCTCCATCGAGATCAACGGCTCGTTCTACTCCCTGCAGCGCCCGTCAAGCTACGCCTTGTGGCGCAGCGAGACACCCGACGACTTCGTCTTCGCTGTCAAAGGCGGCCGCTTCATCACTCACATGAAGAAACTCGCCGGTGTCGAGGTCGCCTTGGCGAACTTCTTCGCCTCCGGCTTGCTGGCCCTCGGCCCCAAGCTAGGACCCCTGCTCTGGCAGCTGCCGCCGATGCTCGGGTACGACGCCGCCCGGCTGGCCGCGTTCTTCGACCTGTTACCGCGAACCACCAGCGCGGCTGCCCGGCTTGCCGCCCATCACGACCCCGACAAGGTTCCTGCCGACCGTGCGCTGACCACGGCCGAGGGCGACCATCCGCTTCGGCATGCGCTCGAAGTACGACACGACTCGTTCGCAAAAGCGGAGGCCGTCGACCTCGTGCGCCAACACGACATCGGCATGGTGGTCGCAGACACGGCGGGCAAATGGCCGCTGCTCAAGGCGGTGACATCGGACTTCGTGTACGTGCGGCTGCACGGGTCGGAGGAGCTCTACGTCAGTGGATACAGCGACGAGGCGCTCGACCGCTGGGCCAGCGACATCGTCGCGTGGCGTGAGCGCGGACTCGACGTCTTTGTCTACTTCGACAACGACGTGAAGGTGCGGGCGCCGTACGACGCCCTGAACCTGAGCCGTCGCGTCGAGGAGTGAGAGTGCGCAAGCCGCCCTCCAGTCGGCTGCAGCGGAAGGGCGTCAACCGGTCGGAGGATCAGGAGAGGAGATCGAGTGCTGCGTCGATCACCTGGTCAGCTGACACGTCGGCGACGATCGACGCATCGTGGTCGCAGCGGGCGTGCACCTGATCGACCCCACACGACGGGCAGGTCGACCGCGCCGACACCACGACCCGGTGCCGGGCTGCGGTGAGCGGTCCTGTGTTGAGCAGATTTCTCCACCAGTACACGCCTACTGTCGGCGTACCCACGGCTGCTGCCAGATGCCGCGGTCCGGAGTCGTTGGCCACCACCAGGCGGCTCGCGGCCAGCACACCGATCGTGCCGGCGAGGGTCAGCTTGCCGACCAGATCCGTTACCTCGCGACCTGCGGCCCGGATGATCTCCTCAGCCGCTCGGGCATCCGCCCATCCGTGTCCGATAACTACAACGGAGGCACCGCGAGCCGCGACCACGTCAGCCACCTGCGCGAAGTTTTCCCCCGGCCAGCGGCGCCGAGGGTCGTTGGCGCCTGGATGCAAAGCGACGAGCGGCCGGCCGCGTGGCAGCACTGCCGCTGCCGCGATCCTGTCGTCTCGGGTGACCGCCAGCTGCGGCTCGAAGCCCACGGGGACGGCACCGATCAGACTGACGACCTCCAGAAATCGGTGCACCTCGTGCTGGTAGTGCCGGTAGCGGAGCCAGCGATCCAACGGCGGCGCGTCGCGGTCCCGCAATCCAACGGTGAGCCCCGCCCCGAGCGCCTCGACGAATGGGTTGGAGTTCGCTCCCCCGCCGTGGAGCTGCACTGCGAGGTCGTACCGTCGGCTGCGCTGTTCGGTGAAGAAGCCTTGCACTTCCTGGCTCGAGTGACTGGCCGAGTCGTTCCCTCTCACCCCCGCATACGGCGGCACCACCTCGACCCGGTCCCACGGGCCGGGCCGACCGGCCAGCAGGTCGGGATGCCATGCATCCCCGAGGAGCGTGATCTCTGCTGACGGGTACGCCGACCGCAGCGCGGCGAGCGCCGGCAGCGTCAGGACGAAGTCGCCGATGCTGTTCGCCCGCAGCACGGCGATCCGCCGTACGTCTCCAACGAGCCCGTCGCCCTGAGCGTCGGAGGTGATGACCACCCAGAGACGGTTTCCCGCGAGCGGCTAGCCAAACGCGCCCGACTGGCGGGCATGCGCTGGCTGCATGTCTGCCCGGGTGGGCTGGCGCGCCTCGCTGGTTAGCCGGCGTGCCTCGCAGGCTGGCCCGCCTGGCTGGTTGGCCGGCTGGCTGGCAAGGGAGCGCCGACGGCCAGTGCAATCAGACGAACTGCGGGAAGGTCGGCGGCGGCAGCGGACCATCGGCGGCATCGCGCGCCACTTCGAAACTGGCGGCCAGGCTGAGCAGGGTCTCTTCGCTGTGCGCCGTCCCCCAGAAGGTCACGGCCACCGGCAGCCCGTGCACCAAAGCAGCCGGCACTGTGACGAGCGGGTAGCCAGCGATTGCCGCCGGCTGCGTGCAGCTGCCCCAGTGATGCTCGGGGTTGACGAGATCGATCGGAATGGTCGGTGCAGAGGCCGGGCTCAGCAACGCATCGAGCTCATGCTCTTGCAACACCGCGTCGATGCCCTCGTCGCGGCCGCACCGCAGGCACTCGGCTCGGGCCTGCTCATACTCGGCGGAGCCGACGTCAGGCCCCTCGACCGCACGCTCGAAGAACCCCTGCCCGAAGTACGCGAGCTCCTCGGCAGCATGTTCCTCGTTGAAGGCAACGAGGTCCGCGAGACTGGTCGGTCCTCCCGGTGGCCGGGTAGCCAAATAACGCTGCATCCCAGCCTTCAGCTCCGCAAGGAGCACAACCATCTCCGGCTCGAAGCCGAAATCCGCCATCGCGTCGATGTCGGTGTCGTCCACGATCACGGCTCCTGCGGCGGCGAGCAGCTCGACAGCCCGTTCAGCGGCTGCGTCGGCGAGGGCGCTGTAGCCCCAGTAGCGCTTGCGGGGCAGTCCGATCCGTTTGCCGGCGATCCGGTCCGGCACGGCCGCAGCTGCGTAGTCCGTCGCCCCACCAGCGATGATGGTGAGGACAGCAGCCGCGTGGGCGACGGTCAGCGCCAACGGCCCCGGAGTGTCTTGCGACGCCGAGATCGGGACCACGCCATCGGCGGGCACCAACCCCACGGTCGGCTTGACGCCGACACAGCCGTTGAACGCCGCGGGACAGGTGATCGAACCATCAGTCTCGGTGCCGATCGCGTACGGCGCCAGCCGTGCCCCCACCGCCGCCCCGCTGCCGGAGCTGGACCCGCCGGACGACCGGTTGAGCGCGTACGGATTGCGAGTCAGGCCGCCGTACGCGCTCCATCCGGACGTCGACGCGGGATCGCGCAAATTCGCCCACTCGCTCAGATTGGTCTTTCCAACGACCACCAGACCCGCTTCCCGCAGCCGCGAGACGAGCGGCGCATCGGCAGCCGGCGGGCGCTCGGCCAGTGCCAGCGAACCGGCTGTGGTGAGCAGGTCGGCGGTGTCGACGTTGTCCTTCACCAGGATGGGTCGCCCGTGCAGCGCACTGCGGCGACGCCCCGCCGCCGCCTCCGCGTCGAGGGTGGCCGCTTCGTCGACAGCCCGGGGGTTGAGGGTGCACACGCTGTTGACAAGGGCGTCCACTGACTCGATCTGGTCCAGGCATGCTTCGACCGCGGCTACGGCAGAGGGGGGTGGCACACCCGGAATCCTGCCAGGTCAGAGTCGTGTTCGGTCGTCAGGTCCAGCAATTTGGCCGACTTGTCGCACCGCTGGTAGCCTGACCAGTCGCGTACCGCCGCGTGTCGGTCGGCGTACCGCTCCCTGAACCGAAGCGAACGTGAGGCCTGGCCCGTGGCAAACATCAAGTCCCAGATCAAGCGCAACAAGCAAAGTGCAGCCGCGCACGAGCGCAACAAGTCGGTGCGGTCAGCGCTGAAGACGTCGATACGACGCTTCCGCGAGGCTGCTGACGCCGGTGACAACGAGCACGCGCCGAAACTCGCGCAGGCGGCTAGCAGAAAGCTTGACCAGGCCGCGTCCGCCGGCGTCATCCACAAGAACCAGGCGGCCAACAAGAAATCGGCCATCAGCAAGCGGGCCGCGGCTCTTTAGCGCTTCCGGGGGGCATCAGCTCAGGGCGCGCGCTTCGGTGACGGCGATGATGAGGCGTTCGCAGGCCCAGAAGCGGTCACCCGCCGCTCCCTTGACGTCGGCATCAGCCTGAGCTGCGGCGGTGATCGCGACGGCGAGGCCGCGCGGTGACCAGCCGCGTGACTGCGTGGCCAGTTGCTTCAGCTTCCAGACCGGTACGTCGACCTCCCGGGCGAGGTCCGCGTCCCGCAGTCCACGCGGCGCCCCCGCATACCGGGCGACGCTTCGCAGGCCGCTCGCGACGGCACTGGTGACGAGTACGGCGTCGAGACGGTTCGCGAACGCCCATCTCAGCTGGATCAGCGCATCTGCGGGTCGACCGGCGAGCACGGCATCTGCCACGGCGAACCCCTTGACCTCGGCACGTCCCCCGAAATAGCGGCGCACGACTTCCGTCGTGACCGCTTCTCCGGCTGCATCGAGTGACAACTGGTCGACGGCCGCTGCGAGGGCCCTCAAGTCTTCGCCTACGGCGTCGACGAGTGCATCGGCAACAGACTCCGGGACCCGCACGCGGTGGCTGGAGAATTCGCTGACCACCCACCGGGGCAGCTCCCACTTTTTCAGGGCTTGACCCTTGATCTCATGAACCCCGGCTTGGCGGAGCCTGTCGAGCAACGCCTTCCCCTTCATGCCGCCGGTGTGGTGCAAGAGGAGGTGGACGTCATCTGCGGGTGCAGTGACGTACGCCAACAGGTCGTCTTCGGCGTCGCCGGGGAGGTTTTCCAGCGCGCGCACGACGACGCACCGAAGCGCCGCGAACAGAGACGGACTGCTGATCTCGGCGAATGCTCCCGGGCCTAGGTCGGCGCCGGACAGCTCGGACACGTCTGCGTCTGCGTCTGCGTCTTTGACCGCAGACTTGGCACTCGCGATCGCCCGCTCGGCAATGAACTCGTTGCTGCCGGTGATCAGCGTGGTGGTTCCGAGCAGGTCGCTGGCGGAGAGTCGAGCCATGATGGCCAAAGGATGACACGGCCTCCCGACGAGGCACAGCAGAGTTCACTTGCTGGTGACCATCGCCAGTTGACCGGCGCGCTCGACAACGGCTACGTCGCCGTCGAGGTCCGTGCGGTAGGTGCGTGCCCCGACTTGCGTCAAGAGTCCAAGCGTCTGCGCCGCCGGGTGGCCGTAGTCGTTGTGCGCACCCACCGAGATGATGCCCACCGGTGCTGACGTGGCGGCGAAGAAGGCAGGGTCTTGGTTTGCTGAGCCGTGGTGGCAGACCTTGAACACGTCCACTGTCAGGTCGGTGCCGGTGGCCAAGATGTCGTCCTGCTCCTCCGGCTCCGCGTCTCCACAGAGCAGCAGGTGCACTCCCTGCACCTGCACGAGCAGCACCACACTGGCGTTGTTGGGCGCGGAGCCGTCTCCGGAGCTTTGTCCTGGCTGCGCGGTCGGCACGCGGAGCGGCCCCAACACCTGCCAGTGCAGCTGACCGACCGTACGTCGTTCGCCGGGCACGGCCACCGACAACGGGACCCCTGCCTTCGCTGCCTCCGCGTCGACGGCCTCGGCGCCGCCCAACGGGTCGCGCAGTGGCGACGTCTCGATCTCACCAACTCGCCGGTGGGCCAAGACACCTGGCAACCCGTCAACGTGATCGGCGTGGAAGTGGGTCAACACCACCAGCGGGATGTCGTTGACCCCCAGCCGATCGAGGCAGCGCTTCATCAACAAGGGGTCAGGTCCGGTGTCGACAACAACAGCCGCGCCCGACCCAGCATTGAGCACCAGCCCGTCGCCTTGGCCGACGTCGCAGGCGACCATCAACCACCCCGATGGCGGCCAGCCCGGCTGTCCGATGGGCCGCAGGACGACGGCAACCAGCAAGGCCGCTGCCGCCAGCGATGCGTACCGGTGCCGCAGGATGACGGGCAGGCCGGCAACCGCGGCAATGCACACGGCGCCGAGCACCACCAGCGCCAGCGGTGTCACCGGCCACGCCAAGGAAGCTCCGGCGAGTTGCGCGCCATGCGTGGCGACCAGCACGATCCAGGACGCCGGCAGCCCCGCGAAGTGGCCGAGCAGCTGGCCGATGCCAGCGTTGACGACCGCCACCAGGCCGGCGATCAGCCCGAGCACCGTCGTCGGTCCGACCGCCGGAGCCGCCGCCACATTCGCCAGGACTGCGACCATGCTGACCTGGCCGGAGATGGCTGCGATTGCCGGCGTACACACGAGTTGTGCGGCCAGCGGAACAGCGAAAGCCTCGGCGACGATTGGTGGTAGCCAGCGTGCCATCGCATCTCGCCATGCCGGCGCAAGCAGCAAGATGCCGGCGGTGGCGAGTGAGGACAGCAGAAAGCCCACCGATCTCGCAAGCCAGGGGTCGAAGAGCAGCAGGACGGTCACCGCAACCGCGAGCACACGAACGCCGCGTCGCGGACCTCCGGCGGACAGTCCCACCAGCGCAACGACCCCCATCGCGGCCGCCCGCAGGACACTGGGCTCTGGTCGTGCCAGCAGCACGAAGAACACCACCGTCCCCAGACCTATCAGTGTCAAGGCGAGTGCCCTCGCTCGGCACCAACGGGCGACGAACAACGCGAACGCCAGCACGAGGGTGAGATTGGAGCCGCTCACCGCCAACAGGTGCGTGAGCCCCGTCGTCTTGAAGTCCGACGTCACATCGGCCGGCATGGTGGAGACGTCTCCGTCGACCAGCGCCGGAACGAGTGCCCGCTCGGCCGTTGGCAGCCCGGCAGCCGCCTGGACCAGCCCGTCTCGAACGGCGCCGATGCCCTGGTGCAGCGGGCCGGCGGATTGGGTGATCGTGGGCGGTCCGTCGGCAATCACGACGGCGGCGAGGTCGATCCCTTGCGGCGGCTGCAGTTGCCCGCTGGCTGACACGCCGTCACCCAACGTCGTCCGCCCCCAGGCTGCCGGACCGATGATGAGGACGGGGGCGTGCAGGGACGTGGCGGTGCCGGCGACCGTGACGACGCGGACATCGGCCCGCACCACGACGTAGTCGCCGAACTGGCCCGCCTTGCGGACGGGGTCGCTGGTGAGAGCGGCGTCAATGTGGACGAAAGCTTGGTGGCGGGCGAGGATCATGAGCGGGCTGCTCGACACCGATCCGGCTCGCAGACCCGACACAGCGCACGCCGCAGCAGCCGTCACTAGCGCCGCCGCTGCCAGCCGACGGCGATCTCCTCTCGACGCCGCGGCGAGCTGTGCTCCAGCGCCACCCTCGCTCGGGTGAGGCGGTCGGCTGCGCAGGAGGACCGCGCCCGCCAGCAGAAGCACGCCGGCGGCGATCAACGCCCGGGCAGGAGTCCACCCAAGAGCCAGCGCGCTGGCCACCCAAGTGCCGACCGCGAGGGGAGCGAGCCGGAGATCGAGCGGCTCGCGGCTCATACATGTACATAGGCTTTGATGTTGGCCAAGGTGATGTCACCGATGCCTGAGACGTCGAGCAACTGGTCGACGCTCGTGAAGCTGCCGTTCTCGGTGCGCCACTGCAGAATCGCCGCAGCGGTCACCGGGCCGATGCCGGGCAGGGTCTCCAACTGGTCCTGACTGGCCGTGTTGAGGTCGACCGAGGTAATCGCGGCAGAGGTCGCCGTACCGGTGACTGCCGGCGGCAGCCCGACGTTCACCGATGGGATCTTGACGCCCACGACTATCTGCTCGCCGTCGACCAGCAATCGTGCCAGGTTGAGCGTGTTGGTGCGGACTGCCGGTCGCGCACCGCCGGCCGCCTTCAGGGCGTCGTCGACCCGGGAACCGACCGGGAGCTCGACGATGCCAGGACGCCGGACCTTGCCCGTCACGTCCACCACGACGGTGCCGGTGGGACTAGTGGTCGCTGTAGCGGCAGTGCCGACCCCGCCGCCCACGGGGGCCGCCTGTACCGGCGACCCGGTCGGAATCGCAGCCGTGGAGCCGCCGCTGGGAGGGACGGTGCGCTCGTTGGCGAGCTGTACCGGCGTCGTGTGAGGCGAAGCCCGGAGCACCCACCATCCGGCGACCGCCAGCACGGCGGCCACCAGCAGGGCCAGCGCCGCGACGTGCTGTGGATCGAGTCCCCAACGACCGGCATCGAGGCTGAGCGGGCGAACGGAGTGCCGGCCGGATCTGCCGATCAGCAGCGCTGGAACCGGGGGCTCGTCACGCAACGGAGAGCCGCTCCCTGGGCCGAAATCCTCCCCCTGGTCAGCTCGGTCAGAGCCAGGGTGGACGCCGGCTTCCTCGTCTTCGCCGCTTCGCTGGTGGACGGCGGGTGCCGGCTCGAGCTGGAGCTGAGTCGCCAACGCCGCGAGCCGTCGCTGCGCCAGCGATGCGGCATCGCTGTCAGGTGTTGCTTGTCGACCGAACATGGCCATGAGGCTGCCAGGACCGGCCGGTAGCGAACAGCGAACGAGCTAGCCCTGTGGACGACGGTCGCCCCGGACAACCATGTGGACTGCGCTCAGTGGTCGACCTGTGGAGCCCGCCGGCTTCGCGATCAAGGCACCCGGGCTGCGCGGTCAGTGGCGGTGTCGCCCCTCGCGTCAGGTGACTGGAGAAACGACGACGGCCAGCATGCCTGGGCCGACATGTGCGCCGATGACCGCGCCAACCTCGTTGACGACCAGGTCGCACATACCCGGCATCCGCTCCCTGAGGCGCCCAGCCAGGTCGTCAGCCCGCTCGGCGTTCGCCAAGTGGGAGACGGCGACGTCGACGGCCCGGTCGCCGGCTGCGGTGACGGCCAGCTCCTCGAGGCGGTGTAGTGCCCGGCTCGCAGTCCTGACTTTCTCCAACGGCACGATGCGCCCGTCCCTCACGGTGAGCAGCGGCTTGACGGCGAGCGCCGAGCCGACCAGCGCCGCGGCAGCGCCGACGCGTCCGCCGCGGCGCAAGTACTCGAGCGTGTCGACGTAGAAGAGCACTGTCGTCGCTTCCGCTCGTCGGCGGGTGACGTCGGCAGCCTCGGTGGCGGTCGCACCCTCGTCGAGAGCCGATCTTGCGGCACGCAGCGCGAATCCAGTGCCCATGCCGAGCTGGCGACTGTCGACGGTCTCCACCGGGACCGGGGACTCCTTGGCAGCCAGCTGCGCTGACTCGAAGGTGCCCGAGACCTCCGCCGAAAGGTGGACCGAGAGGATCTCATCTGCCCCATCCATCGCCGCTTGCTCGTAGACCCGCAGAAACGCCTCGGGAGCCGGGCGGCTGGTGCTCACCGGCGACCAGTCCTTCAACGCGGCGGCGACCTTCTCGGGATTCGCCTCGACGCCTTCGTCGTACGACGTCGCTCCGATCACGACTTGCAGTGGAACCACAACGACCCCGAGCGAAGCAGCGAAGTCGGGATCGACCGACGTCGAGTCGGTGACCAAGGAGACAGCCGGTGACATTCGGTGAGACTATCGCCTGCGTCCGGCCGCAGGTCAGCCGAGGACGACGTTGACAATCTTGGGCGCCCGGGTTATCACCTTGCGCACGGTGGCCGCACCGATTGCCCTTTGTACAGCAGGTTGGGCCAGCGCCAGCTCTTCCAGCTCCGTCGCGGTGACCATCGGGCTGACCTGCAGCTTGCTCCGCACCTTGCCCTGGACCTGGACGACGCACGTCACTTCCTCAGTCACCAACAAGCGCTCGTCAGGGCGTGGCCAACCCGCTTTGGCGACGGTCGGGGCGTGGCCCAGCCGCTCCCACATCTCCTCTGCGGTGTACGGCGCCACCAGGCTCAGCAGAATCGCCACCGTCTCAGCGGCCTCACGCACGGCCGGATCGGCCGGTCCGCAGCCGGTGTCGATGGCCTTGCGGGCAGCGTTGACCAGCTCCATGACCCGAGCGACCATGACGTTGAAGCGGTGTCCTTCGACCAGCTGAGTGGCCTCGGCGATCGTCCGGTGTGTCACCTTCCGCAGCGTGACATCGCCGGCCGAGGGGTCCGCGCCAGGCTGGCTCGTCACGTCACCGCTCAACCGCCACGCCCGCTGCAGGAAGCGCAGCGACCCCCCGGGCGAGACGTCGGCCCAGTCCATGTCCTCTTCCGGGGGCCCGGCGAACACCATGGTGAGACGCACGGCGTCCACGCCGTACTCGGCGATCTGCTCCCCCAGGTCGACGCCGTTGCCGAGCGACTTGCTCATGCCCTTGCCCTGATTGATTACCTCGCCCTGGTTCAGGAGCGCGGTGAACGGCTCGACGAAGTCCAGGTAGCCCATGTCGTGAAGCGCCTTGGTGACGAACCGGGCGTACAACAGGTGCAAGATCGCATGCTCGACGCCGCCGACGTACTGGTCGACTGGTCCCCACCGCCGGACCGCTTCGACGTCGAAGGCTTGCGTCTCGTCGTGTGGCGTCGGATAGCGCAGATAGTACCACGAGGAGTCGACGAACGTGTCCATCGTGTCGGTGTCGCGCTGCGCCGGGCCGCCGCACTTGGGGCAATCCACATTGACCCAGTCGGTCGCGGCGGCCAGCGGCGATACCCCCCGAGGTGCCAAGTCCGCGCCTTTCAGGTCGGGCAGGACAACGGGCAGGTTGTCCTCCGGCACCGGCACCTCCCCGCAGTTACCGCAGTGCACGATCGGGATTGGCGCGCCCCAGAACCGCTGCCTAGAAACCAGCCAGTCGCGCAGCCGATAGTTGACGGTGCCGCGCCCCGCGCCGGTCGCTTCCAGGTAGGCGACAATTGCGCGTTTGGCGTCGTCCACTCCCATCCCGTTGAGGTCGACCCGCTCGTTGGCGGAGTTGATAGCGACGCCGTCGCCGGTGTACGCCTCGCCGTCGAAATCGCCGGGCGGCTCAACAGTGCGCACGATGGGCAGATCGAACTTCCTGGCGAAGTCCCAGTCACGTTGATCTTCGCCCGGCACCGCCATGATCGCGCCGGTGCCGTAGTCAGCCAGCACGTAGTCGGCGGCATACACCGGGATGCGCTCGCCGTTCACCGGGTTGACGGCGTGCGCGCCCAGGAACACGCCGGTCTTCTCCCGACCCTCGGTCAGCCGCTCGATCTCCGTCGTACGGGCCACCCGTTCGCGGTAGCTCTGGAAATCCGCCCGGCGGCCAGGCGCACACAGTTCCGCCGCCAGCGGCGAATCCGCTGCCACGACGAAGAACGTCGCACCGAACAGCGTGTCCGGACGGGTCGTGAAAACGGTGACCATGCCCGGTCGCCCCTCGCCATCGTCCGGCTGGGGCGTCAGTCGAGCAGCCGCGGGCGTCGATGGGGTCTCCGCCCGCCCGGCCTCGCCGTCCGCCGACCCGACGATCCGGAAGTCGACGTGTGCGCCCTCCGAGCGTCCGATCCAGTTGCGCTGCATGGTCAGCACCCGCTCGGGCCAGTTGCCTTTCAACGCCTCCATGTCGTCGAGCAGGCGGTCGACGAACTCGGTGACCTTGAAGTGCCACTGCGTCAGCTCACGCTTGGTGACCTCGGTGCCGCATCGCTCACACCTCCCGCCGATAACCTGCTCGTTGGCCAGCACGGTCTGGTCCTGAGGGCACCAGTTGACCGCCGACGCCTTGCGGTAGGCCAGACCATTGGCGAACAGGCGCAGAAAGAGCCATTGCGTCCACTTGTAGTACTCCGGATCCGATGTGTGCAGTCGCGTCGACCAGTCGAAGGAAATGCCGTACCGACGGAACGACTCCGCCTGCTTCTCGATGTTCTTGTAGGTCCACTCCGCAGGATGCTCGTTGCGTTTGATCGCCGCGTTCTCGGCATTCAGGCCGAAGGAGTCCCAGCCGATGGGGTGCAAGACGTCGTACCCCTGTTGGAACCAGTACCGCGCGATCACGTCGGCCAGCGCGAACACCTCGGCATGGCCCATGTGTAGATCGCCCGAGGGGTAGGGGAACATGTCCAGCAGATATCGCCGCTCGCGGCTGCCGTCGTCGCTCGCCCTGAACGGATCCAGATCGGTCCAGACCCGCAGCCACTTGTCCTGGACGGCCTGGACGTCGTACGACTGGTGGTTGCGCTCACGCGTCGCCTCACCCTGGCCGACGTCGGTTGCCACCGTACGCCGGCTGGCCTGCTGCTGGTCCGTCATCCTGGGTCTCCCTGTATCGACGCCGCTTCTGGTCTCTGCCGCTCGGCTCACGGGGAGAGCGAGCGCACAAAAAAACCCCTCACGCATGAGGGGCAGCCGCGCTGACGATGATCTGGTCAGCGCGGCTAACGAAGAAGCAGGACTCGCTGCACGACAGCAAGGATACCGCAGGCGAGCCGCCGGACGCCATGAGAAACATCGAGGCGAGGCCACTGCCTCAGGAAGGGTTGCCGACCACGCCTTCGAAGAGCGGTACGCCGGTGGCGTCCTGCACGATTGCAAACGCGAACGGGTGGTCCGCGGTGAACCGCACATCCGGTTGAGGCGCGGACTCGACTCGGCCGATAACAGCTGTGGCAGCTGCAGCCTTCGTGCCCTTCTCCCCCACCGTGATGTTGGCCTGCTGAACCACTTGGCTGATGGAGAATCTCGGGTCAGCCGTCAGCGCGGAGAAACCGCCGGGATCGAAGATCGAATTGAGGCCGAGACCCATGAGCACGGGTTTGAGATCGGCGGACGTTCCGATATTCCACTTGGGAAGTGACAATCCCACGTCTCGGCGCGTGAAGCCGTGTTCGGCAGCGGTCAACGTCGCCGGCGAGAGCAGGTCGACAGCGGCTGACTTGCCGGCCACCAGGTCGTTACGACGATGGAGTGCCGCGCCAGGCAGCAAGACGATCATCGAAAGGTCGTTGCCGCGATACGGCAACCGGACTGCCTCCCAGCCAGGCCCGTCGGCGTACTCCATGACTCGGGTTGCCCGCATCGTGGGCACAGGGATGTCGACTCCATCGGCAGTCGTGAATGTTGCCTTGCCGGTGTCGTGCGGATCGAATGGCTGCTGCCACTTGGCGTCGAGGTAGACAGTGTTGACCAGCGCGAGCATGTCACTGGGTTCGAGGTGGTCCAGCAAGTGCGGGATCCGGCCGTGGGTGCGGTGATCGACCCACTGGTTGATCGCGTCCAGCGCCGGACTTGGAAAGCTCGTCTGCTCCACACCGGCGCCGTACCAGCGCTTGAGCGCCCGGAGGTAGCTGCTCTTGACGGTGAAGGCCGGATCGAGGAACAGCCCGTCGCTGACCTGAAGGTCCGTGGGAGCGGTGACAGCAGCCAGCTGGTGCAACAGTCCGTTGTAGGCCACTGAGCGGTTCGCCGGTAGGTGCAGCACGTTGTCGATCTGTGCCGCCGCTTTCCCCGTTGCGCCCTCGCGAAGCATGGCAAACGCGATCGAGAGGCTGATGGGCGAGAACACCAGGTTGCCGGAGTCGCTGGGGATCCGCCCCGCCAGTTGGTAGCCGAGCCGGCGATTGCCCCGGGCGAGGTCGGCGTACGACACGTCGCTCGTCGCGCTCGCCATGCGCACGTCGTGCGCCTCGAGATGGGCTGGGGGCGGCCCGCTCCGGCCTGGGTGCCTTGGCCGCAAGCGGCCAACGCCAACAGCGTGGTGCCGGCAAGCACCGACAAACCACGGACGCGCATGTGCGACCTCCCTCGTTCAGACGAAGGTGAGACGGGGGCGAATGGCTCAGGGTTCCGCGCGGCTGCTGATTTCTCGTTCGGCGTGCGCTCGGTCAGCCGGTCGTGGCCGACTGAGCGGGTGTCGCCTTTAGCGCACCGGCAGGCGACGTGCGCAACGTGGCCCTATGCTGCGCCGGAGCAGACTCCGAGGAGACAGCAGATGAGCCGGTACGGCGCTCAGTACGGTCCAGACATCACCTTCTTGGGGGTGGACGCCTGCGACCTTGACGATCCGGCGTCGTACGCCGGCGCGGACGTCGTCGTCATCGGCGCACCGTTCGACGGCGGCACGTCACACCGGCCGGGTACGCGCTTTGGGCCACAGGCGATCCGGATGACCGACTATCTCCCGCACGACGGCTCGAGACCAAGCCTGGCGTTGCGCATCGACGGACTGCGTGACCTCCGAATCCTCGACGCAGGCGACGTGGAGATGTACTCAGGCGACATCGAGACCGCACTTCCTCGACTGGAGGCAGCGGTGGAACGTGTCACCCGGGCTGGGGCGATCCCGGTCGTACTCGGCGGTGACCACTCGATCGCCTATCCGGACGCGACGGGGGTCGCCAACGTGTTCGGCCTCGGGCGCATCTCGATGCTGCACTTCGACGCGCACGCCGACACCGGGGACATCGAGTTCGGCTCGCTGTGGGGTCACGGTCAACCCATGCGACGGTTGATCGAGTCCGGTGGCGTGCGCGGTGACAGGTTCCTGCAGATCGGCTTGCGCGGCTATTGGCCAGGGCCGGAGACGCTCGGCTGGATGGCGGCGCAGCGGATGCGCTGCTATGAGATGAGCGAGATCGGTGCTCGCGGCTTACCCGCATGCCTCGACGAGGCGTTCGGGATCGCCACCGACGACTGCGACGGCGTGTTCTTGTCCGTAGACATTGACGTGTGCGACCCCGCCCACGCACCAGGCACGGGTACGCCGGAACCTGGCGGCTTGAGTGCACGCGAGCTGCTCGATGCGGTGCGGCGGATCTGCCTTGAGCTGCCAGTAGTCGGCGTCGACGTCGTGGAGGTCAGCCCGCCGTACGACTCCGCTGACATCACCGCGGCGCTCGCCAACCGCGTGGTGCTCGAGGCGCTGTCGGCCATCGCGCTTCGCCGCAGTGGCGACTCAGCATCGTACGATCCGGCGCGACCACTCCTGGCAGACCGTGGCGGACACCGGCCTGCCTCGCGTGTCACGGAGCGCTCTTGACCGCTGATGTCCAGCTGCTGCGAGTCGGGCACACTGGGCACCAGCCGTCGGCGTACGAGAGGAGCTTCCGCCATGACCACGCAAGAAGCTGAGCAGAGCTCCAAGGGTTCGTACGTCGAGAGCGGCAAGGAGTTCAGCCGCGACACCAACTACATCACGACCCGCATCACGTCAGACGGCCGCGACGGCTACCCCGTCGAGCCCCGGCGGTACCGGCTGGTCGCCGCCCGCGCCTGTCCCTGGGCGAACCGGGCGATCATCGTCCGCCGGCTGCTCGGCCTCGAGCCGGTGATCTCCATGGGGCTGTGCGGGCCGACTCACGACAAGCGCAGCTGGACGTTCGACCTCGATCCGGGCGGCGTCGATCCCGTGCTCGGCATCGAGCGCCTGCAACAGGCGTACTTCAGGCGGTTCCCGGACTACCCCCGAGGCATCACCGTCCCAGCCGTGGTCGACGTACCGAGTGGGGAAGTCGTGACGAACGACTTCCCGCAGATCACGCTCGACTTCTCGACGCAGTGGCGCGAGCATCACCGCGACGGCGCGCCGGATCTGTATCCGGAAGCGCTCCGCGACGAGATCGACGAAGTCAACGACCTCGTCTTCAAGGACGTCAACAACGGCGTCTATCGGTGCGGCTTCGCCGGCTCCCAGCGAGCTTACGACCGTGCGTTCGATCGGCTGTTCGACAGACTCGACTGGCTCAGCGAGCGGCTCGAGGGTCAGCGGTATCTCGTCGGTGAAACCATCACGGAGGCCGACGTGCGACTCTTCACGACGCTGGCCCGTTTCGACCCCGTCTACCACGGCCACTTCAAGTGCAACCGGCAGAAACTGAGCGAGCTGCCGGTGCTGTGGGCGTATGCCCGCGATCTCTTCCAAACACCGGGGTTCGGCGACACCATCGACTTCGTGCAGATCAAGCAGCACTACTACATCGTGCACACCGACATCAACCCGACCCAGATCGTGCCGCAGGGCCCTGACCTGGCCAACTGGCTGGAGCCGCACGGCCGCGAAGCCCTCGGCGGGCGCCCGTTCGGGCACGGTACGCCGCCGGGGCCGGTCGCTGACGGCGAGGCGGTGCCGGCCGAACACACCCCGCTGCCCGACCCAGCCAGCTGATCTCACCGGTCAGCGCAGTCGGCCTCCAGAAGCTGAATGGGACGGCAGCCCTGGATGAGCTGCCGTCCCATCGGCTCCTGTCAGCGAATGCTCACAGCTGCTGTCAGCGGATGCTCAGGCTTCCGTATTTGTTACCGGACACCACCTGGGACACCTGCTGGCTGTCCGAGCTGGCGCTGCCACGGCCTCCCTTGGTGTCGGTGTAAAGCGTCGCCGTCACCGAGTCGTTGCCGGGCGCGCTGGCGAGCTTGCTCAGGAACTGGTCGAACGACGTGGCGTGCAGCCGCGACCTGCCGCGGCTGGGGCCACCCTGCACCACGAGTTCCGCTTTGCTGCCCTTGGAACCGCGCGGAATCTGCACCGTGAGGTGGACCACCACTGGCGCACCGGCACCGTTGTTCGGCAGCAACGTGGCGCGCACCGGGAGCGTGGTGCCGGCGTTCACCGGCGTGGCCTTGCGTTTGCTCAACGGAATCCACTTGGCGCCAGGCTTGACCTCCACCCTGTTGATCGTCAGGGCGTGGAACCGTGGCCGGTACGACGCGTCGTAATGCACGTTGGTGATCTGCACGTTCTCGAACCTGTTGTGCAGAATCTGCGACAACTGTCGGTAGGACTCGTACGCCGACTCGAACGCAATGTCCCAATGACTGGCGAACCTGTCCTGACGCGTGAAGCTCCAGCTACTGCCGTCGGCGCGCGTTCCGTTGAAGGTCCACTTCACCGTCGCGCTCCCGGCCCCCATCTTGTCCAACACTCGCAGGGCGTTGGCGTACAGATGGGTGGCCGCGATGTCGGGAAGGTAGGGCCGGTAAGCGACCTCGGTTTGACCGTTGCGGCTGTTGCCGTTGGAGGCCGTGACATGCGAGCTGACCCGGGTCACCGCCGGAGCACTGCCGAGAACCCCGGTGATGCCCTCGAGCCGGTCCTGCACCAGGCGTCCGACTGGTGCGCTCAGATTAGCGACTTTGAAGGACCCGAAGGTCTGGTCCTTTTGGATGTAAATCGCGTCGCCACCATGCATCGACAGCGAGCTCTTCCCGGACCACAGCATCGGGTGCCCGAAACCCAACACATTGCTGCCGCATACTGCCGTCGCGGTCCCCATGCCGTACCAGGCAGCGTCGCCGTAGGAGAGCGCCGCGGCGAGATTGCCGCCGGGAACGATCTTCGTAGCGGCAGAACTGCTCGACGCACCGCCTGAGGCGACCAAAGGCCGCTTGATGTTGAAGCGGTGGGCGACCCTGGCCAGTGCGCGGGAGGAAACGCCGGAGACGCTGAACGGCATCGGCAGCCGTTGGAAGCCGCCTGTGGCCTGCGAGGAACGCAAGGCACCGGAGGCGACCAGACGATTCGCCGCCGCCTTGGGAATGGAAACCTTGGCCGCGCCACGCGACTTGGCGGCACCCGACTGACCGTTGATCAGCTTCATCATCTCCACGGCGGGAGTGAGGCCGGCCACATCGGAGGGTGAGTACGACAGGCCGTAGGACACGGCGCCGAGCAGGCGGCCGTTGGCCGCGTACACCGGGGAACCCGACATGCCGGCCCAAATGCCCTTGTCGACGTTGCCTTGGGCGTCGGTGATCTGCGAGCCGCTCAGGTGGACCATGATCATGTCCAGCCCTGGAGCGATGCCGTCTTTGAGGACGCCCAACACGTTGCCTTGGAACTTGTCGGGCGTGGTCCCGCTGGTCACGGTCAGGCCGTGCACGGCCATGCCCTTGGTGACGCCGGTCATCGGCACTGTCGCGGGGCAGCCAGTGGCGGCAGATACAGCCGGGCTGGCCGGCATCGTGGTGGCAAGCAGGGCGGCACACGCTACACCGAGCAAGCCGACGCGCGGTCTGAGCCAGCCGCGCCCTGGACGAACTGTTGCCATGTACGGAGGTCCTCTCCTAGAGCGGGCCGACCTTTGCGGCGACCACTGCTCATCAGACTCCTTCCTGAGAGCCTTCGTTGCGATTCTTAGGTCACGCTTGTTGGGGTGGGTGAGCCGGTACGTTTCACCGGTGCGCATTGCCACGTGGAACGTCAACTCGATCCGCGCCCGGCTCGACCGAGTCACCGCCTGGTTGGCGCGGGTGCAGGTCGACGTACTGGCCATCCAGGAGACCAAGTGCCGCGACGACCAGTTCCCGTATCCCGCCTTCGAAGGGCTCGGATACCAGGTGACCCATCTCGGCGCCTCCGGTTGGAACGGGGTGGCCATCGCCTCCCGGGTCGGGCTCGACGAGGTGACCGACAGCTTTCCAGGGCAGCCCAGCTGGGGAGATCCGTTAGCCGTCGAGGCGCGCGCGCTCGGGGCAACCTGCGGCGGTGTCCGGCTGTGGTCGTTGTACGTGCCGAACGGGCGAACGCTGTTCGATCCGCACTACGTATACAAGCTCCGCTGGATGGCCCGCTTGCACGACGCCGCCGCCGGCTGGCTGGAAGCCGACTCGGCTGCGCAAATCCTGCTCGCTGGCGACTGGAACATCGCCCCGCAGGATGACGACGTCTGGGACATGCGGGTCTTTGCCACCTCGACCCACGTGTCGGCACCCGAACGAGAAGCCTTCAGTGCAATCGTCTCCGCGGGGTACGCCGACGTGGTCAGACCATTTGCCCCAGGGCCAGGTGTCTACACCTACTGGGACTACACCAGATTGCGGTTTCCGCGACGTGAGGGCATGCGGCTGGATTTTCTCCTCGCCAGTCCGGCGTTGGCGGCGCGAGTCACCGGTGCTGAGATCGACCGGCAGGAACGCAAAGGCAAGGGAGCGAGCGATCACGCTCCGGTCATCCTCGACCTCCGGCAGGAACGCTCCGCGTTGCAGTGACAGACTAGAAGGCCATGGCATCGGAGCAGGTCGAGCGCGAGGACAAGTACGACGCGCCGACGGACTTCCAGATGCCGGATCTCTCTGTGTTGGTGCCGGACGGCGCGGTCGAACCGCATACGCACCGTCTCGAGGCGACGTACTACGACACCACCGGCGACGACCTACGCCGCAACCGCATCACCCTTCGCCACCGGACCGGCGGCTCGGACGCCGGCTGGCACCTCAAGCTCCCCGAGCAAGACGGCAGGACTGAGATCGGTGTGGTCTCCAGCGCGGGAACCCCACCCGGTGAGCTGAGCTCGCTCCTGCTGGGAGTGCGGCTCGGCCGTCGACTGGTGCGCCGGGCCACCCTGACGACCACGAGACGCAGCCGCATCCTTCTCGACGGCGACCATCGCGCTCTCGCTGAGGTGAGCGACGACTTCGTGCACGCGCAGTTGCTCGACGGCGCGCGGCCACCGAGCGAATGGCGGGAGCTGGAGGTCGAGCTCACTTCCGGAGCCGACGACTCGATCTTGCAGCAGGTGGGCGGGCTGCTCATCAGCGCTGGTGCCCGGCCTGCAGCGCATGCCTCAAAGTACGGCCGGGCCGTCGAGCCGCCCCTGGTGCGGCCTCTCCGCAACGACCTTGGCGGGCTGGTCGATCGCTACCTGAACGAGCAGTACGACGCCATCTTCGCCGGTGACCTGGGCCTGCGTCGCGAGCACAACCTCATCCACCCGACACGGGTGGCGATCCGGCGACTACGCAGCACCCTGCGGGTGTTCCGCGATCTCTTCGACGCCGAACGCTTGGAGTCGCTCGAGCGCGAACTCGTCTGGTACGCCGGCCTCCTCGGCGCCGTCCGGGATATCGACGTACAAACGAAGCTGCTGACCGAGCAGCTGGCACGCCTGAACGGTGCGAGCGACATCAGCCCGATGGAAGCCGAGATGACGGCCAAGCTCGGCGCCGAACGCGACACTGCCTTGCGCAAGGTCCGGTCGACTCTAGGCGGCAAGCGCTACCTCGCGCTGTTGAAGACCATCGACGGATGGCGCTCCGAGACTCCTTTCACAACACCAGCTCAACGACCGCCGGAGGAAGTCGGTCGATACGTCGACCAGGCCGAGCAGGCGCTGGACAAGCGGCTGCGCCAGGCAGCGAAGCGCCGTACCGATGACGAGCTCTTCCACCGGGCGCGCAAAGCGGCCAAGCGCTTCCGCTATGCCAACGAACTGGCAGCGCCCGTGCTCGGAGCTCAAGCTGATCGAGCGGTAGACCGCACCAAGGATCTGCAGACTTTGCTGGGGGAACACCAAGACAGCGTCGTCAGCGATGCCCTGCTCCGCCGGATGGCAGCCGACTCAGAGCACGGCTTCGTCTACGGCGTCCTCGCAGCCGAGCAGCAGCAGGTCACCAAGCGGACCCGGGCGGCAGTGATCGAAGGTTGGTTGAACGCGGAGTGAGCGCGGGTTAGGTCGCCTGCCCCGACGGCCGCTCGTCGTTGACGTCGTTCTCCATCACGTCTTCCGGTCCCGTCGGGCGCTCCCCCTCCGATCGCGTCTCCGAGTCGGTCTCCGCTGGTATGGCCAATGGCCGGAGCATCGCCCAGGTGATCAGGACCGCTGACGCCACGACCATGGCGAGACCGGCCCACAGGTTGACGTTGATCCCGTCGGAGCGGTTCAGGTCGGCCTCGCTCGTGCCGGCGAAACCCATCACCACCAAGACGACGCCGTAGATGCCGAGCAGCGTCGCTATGAACGTCCGGATGTCGAACGCCCCGGCTCGGCGGGGGGTCTTCGCGGCAGGACCGTTCGACATAGCGTCATCGCCTGCGGCTGTGGCGCCTTGCACAGTGGACATGACTGCTCCGTTTCGTTACCAGAAGAGGACGTTGAGGGCGATGACCAT
>JBBPZH010000047.1:0-6004 GCA_038198965.1 Propionibacteriales bacterium | reverse complement strand
GCGTCGGGTACGCCGCGCACGGAGTAGGCAGCGGCGATGGTGTGGTCGCGCGCGTTCTGGTTGTAGTCGACGAAGAGGTGGTGGGGGTCGCGGTCCTTGCGCCACCACAGGGTCGTCACGTCGTCGGGAGCGCGCCGCTCGACCTCACGGGCGAAGGCCAGTGCGGCCCGTCGGACGACCTTGTGCCCATGGTCGGGGCGGATCCGCACGTAGACATGCAGGCCGGACCCGCCGCTGGTCTTCGGGAAGCCGATGGCGCCCAGCTCGTCGAGGATCTCGTGGGCCACGCCCGCCACTCGGCGTACCTGAGCGAAGTCGGAGAGCGGTCCCGGATCGAGGTCGATGCGCCACTCATCAGGTTGCTCGGGGTCGGCGCGACGGCTGTTCCACGGGTGGAACTCGACGGTCGACATCTGCACCGCCCAGATGACGGCCCCGAGCTCGGTCACGCACAGCTCGTCTGCGGTGCGGTTCCAGCGGGGGAAGTGCAGCCGGACGGTCTCGACCCAGTCGGGGGCGCCAGCGGGGAGCCGCTTCTGGTGCACCTTGTCGCCCGTCAGGCCGGTCGGGAACCGGTGCAGCATGCACGGCCGCTCGCGTAACGCCCGCACGATGCCGTCGCCGACGCTCAGGTAGTAGTGAGCGAGGTCCAGCTTCGTCGCTCCGGAAGCCGGGAAGTACACCCGGTCGGGGTTGGAGATCCGCACCGTCCGAGTCCCCACGTCGAGCTCAACGGCTGGCGTCTTGCTCGCGGCGCCTCCCATGGCCGACAACCTAATCGGCGCCTCGGCGGGGGCGCTGCAAGCGGCCCGGCAAAGCGCGACACCACAATCGCCGTACCGCGAATGACGTGAGCATGTCGCGTGCAGCCTCGGGTACACGGCTGGCATGACGACTTTCGGCTACTTCCTGTCGTGCGAGGAGTTCTCTCCCGCCGAGCTGATCGAGCAGGCGGCCAAGGCCGAGGAGGCCGGCTTCGAGGCCCTATGGATCAGCGACCACTATCATCCCTGGAACGACGAGCAGGGCGAGAGCCCGTTCGTGTGGTCACTTATCGGCGCTATCTCGCAGGTGTGCAACCTGCCCGTCACCACAGCGGTGACCTGCCCGACGCTTCGTACGCACCCGGCAATCGTGGCGCAGGCGGCGGCGACCAGCGCCGTGATGCTGGACGGCCGCTTCCGCCTAGGTGTCGGCACGGGGGAAGCTCTCAACGAGCACATCCTCGGCACCGTTTGGCCCACCGCGGACGTCCGGCTGGAGATGCTCGAGGAAGCCGTCGACGTGATGCGGCAGCTATGGACCGGTGAGGTAGTCAGCCACCGCGGCCGCCACTACACCGTCGACACCGCCCGCATCTACACGCTTCCGGACGAGCCCCCGCCGGTGTATGTGTCGGCGTTCGGACCGAAGGCGCTCGACGTGGCGGTCCGCATCGGTGACGGGTTCATCTCCACCTCACCGGACGCGGACATGGTGGCCAAGTACCGCGAAGCCGCCGGTCCGGGCAAGGTCACCCAGGCCGGCTTCAAGGTCAGCTACGCCGAGACAGCAGACGAGGGCGCAAAGATTGCTCACCGGCTTTGGGCCAACAGCGGCTTGCCCGGTGAGCTTGCGCAGGTGTTGCCGTCGCCGAAGCACTTCGAGCAGGCGTCCGAGCTTGTCACCGAGGAGATGACGCGTTCGTCGGTCGTCTGCGGCAACGGCGTCGGCGACCACTTCGAGGCCTTCAAGCCATACCTCGAAGCGGGCTTCGACGAGGTGTACGTGTCCAACATGGGCCCGAACTATGCCGACATGCTCACCATGTACGGCGACGAAGTGCTGCCGCAGCTCCGCAGGGGCTGACCTCATCGGTCGAACGTTGGGGAACCGCGCGGCTAAGCCGTCCCGGCTGACCGGATGACATCTATACGCCCGCGGCTCGACATATACTGGCAACATGGCGAAGCATCTGGTGGACCTCGACGAGGAGGCGCTCGGCGCCGCTCGCGCGGAGTTGGGTACCGCAACGATCAGGGACACCGTGAACGAGGCCCTTCGGCGAGCGACCTCGCAGCGCGTCCGCCTCGTCGCCGTCGCGCTCGACCGCCTCGCCGCGGCAAATGTCCCGGACCGGGATGACGCTTGGCGCTGACCTTCCTGGTCGACACCAGCGTCCTCAAGCGCTTGGGTCGTCGTGAGGTCCGCCAGGTCATCGAGCCCCTCGCAGTGTCAGGACAACTAGCTCGGGCCTCGGTTTCAGACCTCGAGGTCGGCTACTCCGCGCGCAACATCCAGGAGTGGGATGCGCTGGTCCATGCGCTGAGCGCCTTCGACCTGGTCGAGACTTCGGTGGCGCATGTGCGCCGTGCACTGCAGGTTCAGCGGCTGCTTGCGCAGGCGAGTCAACGTGGACGCAAGATCCCGGACCTGCTGATCGCCGCCGCCGCTGAGGAGCGCGACTTGATCGTCCTGCACTACGACGCCGACTTCGACCGGATCTCAACGCTGACGGGTCAGCGCACGCAGTGGGTCGTCCCGGCAGGCAGCATCGAGTAGAGGGCCCTTGCCACGAGCTGTTCCGCAAGCGGATCGTCTACGGCACGCCGCCGAAGCGTCCGAGCGACGAGCAGACGCAGCCGTCTCAGACTGTCCCGGTGTTGCGGCTCACGTACGACGACAAGAACGGCCCGGTTCCCGTGGGATGCCGGCTACGCCAATCCCCCCGAAAGCCAGCCACGTCCCGCACCTTCTTCGCCTGACGCCAGCCACCTTCGAAGGCCGCCTCAGCCGTCGGCCAGCTCGGACATGCCCTGGTACTTGTCTCGCAGCGAGACGATCCCTGCGCGGCGAGCAGACACCAGGAAGTCGGGAGATTCGAGATCCATACCGCCGTGCATGTGGTTCGGTATTCCGATAGCGCGCAGGAAGACCTCGGCTCGTTGGGACACCGATCCGGAGATACCGAACCAATGCAGCAGTTCTCGAGACTCGAGGCGGCTGGACCTAGGGCCGACGGAATGGTTTGCGCTCGCGACGATCCAACACACCGCGCCCGCGGCGCGGTTGGCGGCACCTTTTCGACGGAAGATGGCCGGATCGCCCGCCGCGGCACGGCTGAGCAACCGCCTGAAGGCGGTGCGATGCTCGACATCGAACAACGCAGCCGCGCAGGCGTCGGTCAAGTCGAGGACCTCGCGAACCCTAGGTTGGATGTCGTCGGGCAGGCCGGCCCAAACCATTGCCTCGTCGGGAAGTGGCTCGACGTCGAGGTTGGCTAGTACTGTTCGCCCGCCAACTGCCCGATCCAGGCTCTCGAGCATGATGTCTGCGATATTGACCGACTCACCTCCGGCCGGGTGCAACGCCTCGAGTAGCGCCCCTGCGAGGGCGTTCGCCCCTTGGGGCCGACTGCTGCGGATCGCCCTCTGGTACTCCGGCTCCCACTGCGAAACCGCAGCCACTGTTTCCTCGGTGAGGGGACCAGGTATCTCCCGGCGGTTGTGGCAGTAGCGGATGAACGCCCGGATCAGGTGAGGTGCCTTTGCGAGGAGTTCAACGTCGGCGACGATCTTGCGCGGGATCCAGTCCACCATCAGTATCTCGACGTTCACCGGGCTCCAGCGCAGCGGGTCACCACCGGCCCAGCCGCTGCCGAACCACGTGATGTCCTCCAACAGACTTCGCTCGTCCGGATGGTCGACCGGTTTGCCGTACTCCGAGGCGAAGAAGTCGTCGCGCAGCTCTTCAAGTTCCAGATCGGTACAGTCGTGACGATGCGGGACGGTTCCGCCGGGCGGTAGACGGCGTACGAGCCACTCAACGAGGGGCCGACACATCGGCCAAGTATCGGTTTCCACCGGCGGAAACAGCATTGCGCCGTGGTCGATCGATTCCTCGATCACCGCTCTGGCTCGCGAAATCGATGTCGGCGAACGTCGACTCGGGGTCGGCCACCTTGTCGTTGTAGATTTCGATGACGTCATCGATGGGGCGGTCGATGACAAAAGCGTCCTTCACGATCGTGCCCATGTTGTGATCGACGTACACCATCGCCGTCAGCAGGTCACCGCTGGGCAGAGAGCTTTCAACGAAGTAGTCGTCACCGTCTCCCAGAATGTGCGTCAAGGTCATCACGCGGCGGACGTGGATCTCGTTCAAGCCGCTCAAGGACGTGGGGATCGGCTGGTCTCTGTGGGTGAGGGTCTTGCCGATCCGAGCGGCCAGCACTTCATCTGAGGCCAACGTGGCGATCACGGTTAGCGCAGCGGTGGTCTCGGCGATGTCGACGCCGGTGAACGACTCGACGAGGGCGTCAAGGCCGGTGTGAGGAGTCTTGTCGCGCTCGAGGGGTGAGCGCGAACGGGGATCCGTGACCGTGAGGATCCCGCTGACGGCGAGCAGGAAGTCGAGGGGATGGCGCGCCCGCAGTCCTCGCCGGAGTGTCTGAATCAGCTCCTGCTCGTACGGCGATTCGCCCTCCGGCTGTGTCGGCACCACGCGGAGGTGGCCGGTGGTGGGGCGGCTCCGGCGCCTCGGCTGCTGAGGCCGGGACCTGTCGCGGCGCTTCTTGCTCATCTGGGCCAACCCTTGCTCTTGAGCTTTCAGCCGGCGTACCGGGGGCGCCGGGACGGCGGCTCTCGAGCTCACTCTCACCTGGACACCTGCCACAGCCACTCCCACGCCGGCAGTTCGCCCAGCGCCGTACGGTAACGCTACGGGCTGCCGCTGTCGCGTCTCAAGGGCAGGCTCCTTGGTGCCTGGAGGCATCCTCGGCTGTCGAGTCGGATCTGGGTGTCATACGTTGAGGACGTCGAGGCGGCGACGTTGCGCAACGTCGGGGCGAGCGTCATGACTTTCGTAGCCTGGCTACACCGGAGGAGGGCGAGCGGATGGTTCGACAAGGTAGGGCTGTTGCCGGATGTGAACGAGACGTCGTCGAACCGAGTCCGCTGACGTGAGCGCGCCACGTCGCTTGGTTGTCTTGTCGGGACTTGCAACCGGCGGTGCATTGACAGCGGCGTATCTCGGGCTCGTCACCGGCGCTGCGCCCCTCGACCTCGGTGTGGGGCGACGGAACCGGCCGCTTGGACCCCAGCAGCTCAGCATCTCGGCTCCTCGAGAGACGGTGTTCGACATCATCGCAACGCCGTACGGCGAGCGAGCACCGCGGGCTCTGCGCGAGAAAGCGTGGTCGCGGAGTCACTGCGGAGCGTCAAGCACGAGGCGGAGCGCCAGGCAGCGCCGAGGGACGGCCAGGCAAACCGCTCGCGCCGGTGACAGGCCTCTCGAGGGCGGCTCGGACCGCCTCAAGGGACCACGACGAAGTCGAAAAGCGCCAAGCGACGCTTCAGTCGGACGTCTGCCGTATAGAGCTGGTCCTGCAGCCGTTCCGCCAAGGCGACGTACACCATGTCGTAGATCGGGTGCTCATCGTGGCGGCGAGACAAGTCCCAAGCGCGGTCGCGATCGGCCGCGGTGTCGGCAATGGAGATCGGCATGAGCCGGAGCCGCTCGTAGGCGCGGTCAGCGGCTGCACCGTCCCAGCGACCCCGCCGACAGCCGGTCAACAGAGCGTTGGCGACCTCGAGGAAGAGCAGCCGCGGCGCGTAGAGAGGTGCCTCAGCGGAGGCGAATTGCGCGAGGAGACGACCCGCGCTGGCCGACAGGTCCACATCGGGGGCGACCCAGTCGGTCACCACGCTTGCATCGACGACGGGCACTAGGCGGATCGCTCAGCTCGATCCGCCAACACGAGGTCGCTGGCGGTCTTGGCCTTGCTGGTGCGGTCATCGTCGGCTAGGAGTTCGGCTGCCCACTCGACCAAGCTCACATGGCGACCACCGGGCACGTCGACGCCCGCGATGCGGAGCACGTCGTCGCGAGCGACGAGAAGTCGGCGGCCCTGACGCTCGGCGGGCAGCCGCCCACTCCAAACCCATCGGCGTACGGTTTCAGGCGTCCGTGAGGCCAACGATGCGGCCGCCTGGACATCGAGCATGACTACATCATTATTAGTTGT
>JBBPZH010000046.1:0-9594 GCA_038198965.1 Propionibacteriales bacterium | reverse complement strand
GCCAGCTGCAGAACCGCGACCAGGCCTTGCGTGTGCTGCGGTCACGGTTGCTGCAGCTCGCCCAGGACCAAGCCGACGCCGAGGCGGCCGACGCCCGCCGGTCGCAGGTGCGCACGGTGGACCGGTCCGAGCGCATTCGCACCTACAACTTCGCTGAGAACCGCATCACCGATCACCGCGTCGGCTACAAGGCCTACAACCTGGACGCCGTTCTCGGCGGCGATCTGCAAGCCGTCGTCGACGCGTGCGTCGACGCCGATCTGGAGGCACGGCTGGCGGCTGTCGAGGCACCCGCTTCGTGAAATCGGCAGTTCGCGCCGCCCTTGACGGAGCCGCCGAACGCCTGGCCGGCGCTGGGGTAGAGTCGCCCAGCACCGACGCCGAGATCCTGCTGGCGCATGTCCTTGCGCTCCCGCGCGGCCGACTTGCTGCGGTGACCGCCCTAAGCGACGCCGACTCAGCAGCCTTCGACTGCGCCGTCGCTCGGCGGGCAGCTCGGGTGCCCCTGCAGCACATCACCGGTCGAGCTGCGTTCCGATACCGGGACCTGGAGGTCGGCCCGGGAGTCTTCATTCCCCGGCCAGAGACAGAAGTCCTGGCTGCAGCCGCACTCGAGGAGCTCGCCGCATGTATCCAGCGCGGGGATGAGCGCCCGCTGGCCGTCGACCTCTGCGCTGGGTCGGGCGCCATCGCGGCGGCTATGGCATCGGAGGCACCCGGCTCCCGGGTGGTCGCAGTGGAGCTGTCACCGGAGGCAGCGGCGTACGCCGAGCGCAACACCGCGGGGCTCGACGTCGAGGTGCGCTGTTTCGACATGGCCGTTGTGGCCGACCTGGCCGACCTCGACGGGCAAGCGTCCGTCGTCACCGCGAACCCGCCGTACATTCCGCTGGATGCCTACGAGTCGGTCGCAAGGGAGGCTCGCGAGCATGACCCGCCGCTCGCGCTGTGGTCCGGCGACGACGGCTTGGCAGCGATCAGGACCGTGGTCGAGGTAGCTGCCCGGTTGCTGCGCGACGGCGGGCTGGTGCTGTGCGAGCACGCCGACGTCCAGGGCGACCTGGCGCCGGCCGTGTTCGCCCGGACCGGATGGTGGGCATCGATCCAGGACCATAGCGACCTCAACGGACGTCCCCGGTTCGTCTCAGCTCGTCGCGTGGTTCGCCGCTGATCGCGGCGGTGGCTGCACCCCGCGTTCAGGTGCGGCTGGCACGATGATGACGTGAGCGACGTCTACGCGTGTGACGACCTGGCGGCGCGGTCTGCCGGCTTTGCGGCCGCGAGGCAGGCGTTGGCCCGAAGCGGACTTGTCGTGATGCCCACCGACACCGTGTACGGGCTCGCCGCAGACGCGTTCGACGCCACCGGCGTACGCCGGCTGTTGCGGGCCAAGGGCCGCAGCCGCAGCATGCCGGTGCCCGTCCTGGTCGGCTCGATGGACACGCTGCAAGCCCTGACGACCAGCCTGAGCCCGGAGGCAAGGGAGCTGGCGGAGGAATTGTGGCCGGGTGGCCTGACATTGATCTGCCGGCAGCAGCCGAGCTTGCGGTGGGATCTCGGGGACAGCCGGTCAACCGTCGCCGTCCGCATGCCCGACTGCGACGTCGCTTTGGACCTCCTCGTCGAAACCGGCCCGTTGGCAGTCAGCAGTGCAAACATCACCGGCAAGCCGCCCGCGGCCACCATCGCCGAGGCCCAGGCGATGCTTGGTGATGCCGTCGACGTCTACCTGGACGCCGGGCCGACGCAGGGGATCGCCTCCACGATGGTCGACGCAACGGGAGACACCCTCAAGCTGGTACGAACGGGTGCGATCTCGGCCGACCGGATCAGGGACATCTCGCCCGCAGTGCAGATCCCCGAGCCGAACTGATGCCGGAGTACGTCCTGGTTTTCTTGACGGCGCTCTCGGTCACCTATCTGTTGGCGGTGCCGGCTCGCGAGCTGGCGGTCCGGTTCGGTGCGGTGGCACGGGTGCGCGACCGCGATGTGCACGAGATCCCGATTCCGTACTTCGGCGGTGTAGCGATGATGGGAGGTCTGCTGGCCGCGGTGCTGGTCGCCCGGCAGCTGCCCTTCCTCGGGCACACGCCACTGCACGAGCTCATCTTCGCCGATACCCGGGCGATCCTCGTGGGTGGCGTCGTCATCTGCCTGGTTGGCGTTTTCGACGACATCTTCGAGCTCGACGCGATCACCAAGCTGGCGGGTGAGGTGCTGGCGGCCGGCGTGGTCGTGGTGCAGGGGTTGCAGTTCACCTGGCTGCCGTACCCGGGTCCGGGCGGTCAGACGTTCGCGATGTTCTCTCTCGGCGGGTCGCAGGCAGCGCTGATCACCATCTTGGTCATCGTGGCAACGGTGAACGCCGTCAACTTCGTCGACGGGCTCGACGGTCTCGCCGCTGGCGTGATCGGCATCGGTGCGGTCGCCTTCTTTTCGTTCTCGGTGGCACTCGTGCTCATCAACAACACCGAGCTGGCCACAACCGCTGCCATGCTTGCCGCAGCCCTCGCCGGAGCCTGCTTCGGTTTCCTGCCGCACAACTTCTTCCCAGCGCGCATGTTCATGGGCGACTCAGGCGCGTTGTTGATCGGGTTCATGCTCGCCTGCTCTGCGATCAGCCTCACCGGTCAGTTCACGACGACGACGATCAACCAGGGCACCGGCGGCTTGTTGCCCGCGCTGCCCGCGCTGCTGCCGCTGATCTTGCCGTTCGCCGTGCTGCTCGTGCCCTTCGCCGACATGATGCTCGCGGTCGTACGGCGCACCCGGGCCGGTCGCTCGCCGATGTCGCCGGACAAGAAACACCTGCATCACCGGCTGCTGGAGATCGGGCACTCACAGCGGCGCGCGGTCCTCGTCATGTACCTGTGGGCTGGCCTGGTTGCCTTCGGGGTGGTCATCCTCAGCTTGTTCTCCGCATGGTGGGCCGCGCTGGGCATCGCTTTGATGGCGCTCAGCGCCCTCCTTGTGACCTTCGGCCTACCCGGCCACTCCGGGCTGATCCGGTCCGAAGAAGCCTGACGCACGGTCGATTAGGAAATCCTCAGGACTTTGTGCTAATTTTCACAAGCACCCACGATCCCTCGATTTTCTTACGTCGACCGAATGCGCGGTGACCAGCCGATGACCCCGACTCGCGACCTAGCGTCAACACGCTGGTGCGCCGGCACTGATCGGCTTGCAATTCACGCAGCGCCCTGCTTGGCGTCGGCGGGCTCGTTGACGATAGGCTCTGCGGCGCCCTCGTCTCCAGCCTGCCCGGTCATGCTGGAGGCAGTGCTGCCGAGATCTGAGTCTGTCAGCCCCCTGTTCGACCGCATCTGCGCAGCGCAGTGACGCCCATGAACGACGTCTCGTCGGGAGAGGAGAACCGGCAGGTGACTTCGAGCGGCCTGTCGACGGTGCTTGCCAGGCAACGCCGTCCGTTGCTCGTTGGGCTGTCGCTGTCGGTCGCGGTGGCCTGGATCGCCCTGCCCAGTGGCAACCCGCAGCTGGCGGTCTTCTTTGCCGCTGGTGTCCTCTTGAGCCTGCTCAATCATGTCCTGACGGAGCTTTCGTTGTACCGCTCCCTCAACCAGGGGACTGAGCTCACCCGCAAACATTTCGCGTTTGGTGCAGTCGGTCGGCTGGCCATCGTCACCGTTATCGCACTTGCCCTGGTCGCAGTGTTTTGGCCGAACGGAGCGGTGGTGCTCGTCGGTCTCGCAGTCATGCACCTGGTCATGATCGTCTTCACCGGTCTGCCGCTGCTGAACGAAATGCGCAAGGCATGAGCGCCGTCCCGGTGGCCGCCGACATCCAGGTCGGCAACCACATCCAGGCCACGATCTTCGGACTGACCGTCAACCTCGACACGATCTACGCCACGGCCCTCGCCGGCGCGGTCGTCCTGGGCCTGGGCCTTTTGGTGCGGGCGCGGGCCAGTGCAGAAAATCCGACCAAGCTCCAGCTTGCCTGGGAGGAGCTCGTAGGGCGGGTCACCGCTGAAGTAGAGAGCACCCTCGGCTACGTCAACCCGGTCGTGGTGCCGCTGGCGATCGCCTTGTTTACGTTCATCTTGGTGGCCAACTGGTTTGAGATCATCCCGACCGGTGAGGACCCGAAGTACCTCCCAGCACCCACCGCCGACGTCAACCTCACCTACGCCCTCGGCCTGCTCGTGATCGTCGGCGTGCATATCCACAGCTTCCGCGAGCGCGGCGTCAAGGGCTACTTCGGCCACTACCTGCAGCCCTACAAGGTCATGCTGCCGCTGAACGTGATCGAGGAGATCGTCAAACCGTTCACGTTGGCGCTGCGGCTCTTCGGCAACATTTTTGCCGGCGGCGTCATGATCGCCATCATCGGCCTCATCCCGATCTGGGGCTTCTGGGGGCCGAACATCATCTGGAAGCTCTTCGACATGTTCATCGGCTTGATCCAGGCTTTCATCTTCGCGCTGCTGACCGTCATCTACTTCGGCATGGCTGGAGAGTCGCACGCGGCCACCGACGACGCCGACGACACCGTCGGCGCTCGTCAGCCCGAAGTGAGTGAGGCCCACTGAGCGGCCGCCGCCGCCGTCAAGGCCGACCGGTGCACGGCGCTCCCGCCGTCGCAACGACCGACATCTCGACCCCTCGACCGCATCGCAAACGTAAGGAGCTCCACACACCATGGCAGCAACAGATGCAAGCAACCTCGACTCCGCGATCAAGACGGCCGGCGCGTTCGTCGGTGGTGGCCTAGCACTCGGTGGCGGTGCGATCGGCGCCGGCATCGGCGATGGTTTGGCCGGAAGCTCGCTGATCCAGGGAGTCGCCCGTCAGCCAGAAGCTCAAGGACGTCTGCAGACCCTGTTCTTCATCACCGTGGGTCTGGTCGAAGCGGCGTACTTCATCAACCTGGCCTTTATGGCGCTCTTCGTCTTCGTGCTCGGCAAGTAGTCCGGCGCCCCGAACCAGACAGGAACCGGTCATGCCTAGCACCAATTCGGCGGGGACAAGCAACTTCCTCGTGCCGAACGCCACGTTTTTCGTCGAGCTGATTGCCTTCATCATCATCTTGCTGGTACTCGCCAGGTACGTGCTGCCGCCGCTCAACCGCGCGATGACGGAACGCCAGCAGAAGATTCGCACCCAGTTCACTGAGCTGGAGACGGCAAAGGCGAACGCCCAGGCCGCCGAGGACACGTACAAGTCCCAGCTGGTCGAGGCCCGTCACGAGGCGGCGCGGATCCGTGAGGAGGCGCGGCAGCAAGGCGCCCAGATCGTGGTCGAGATGCGCGAGCAGGCGCAGGCCGAGGCGGGTCGTATCACCAGCGCCGCACAAGCCCAGCTGGAGGCCGAGCGGCAGCAGGTCTTCACGCAGCTGCGCGCCGAGGTCGGCGCGCTCGCCACCGATCTCGCCGGTCGCATCGTCGGTGAGTCGCTCGAGGACGAGGCCCGCAGACGCCGTACGGTCGAACGCTTCCTCGGCGACCTCGAACAGCAACCAGCGGTCTCGACCAGCGGTACGCCGGTGGGGCAGGGCTGATGCGCGGGTTCTCGGCCGAAAGCCTGGCGCGGGCTGAGGAGTGCGTCACCCAGCGCGCCCGGGACCGTCAGGCCGAGCGCCTGGGGGACGAGCTGTTCGCAGCGGCGGAGGTCATCCACCAGCAGGGGGCATTGCGGCGGGTATTGACCGACCCATCAGCGAACGGCGACGCCAAGGAAGCGTTGGTGCGAGCGGTGTTCGCGGGCAAGGTGAGCCAGAGCACGCTCGACGTACTGTCAACGGCGGTCAGCGGGCGGTGGTCGTCCGGCCGTGACCTCCTTGACGGCCTCGAGCGCCTCGGCGTGCTCGCCTACGTGATCTCCGCAGACCGAGAGGGTCGCGTCGACGATCTGGAGGACGAGCTGTTCAGGTTCGGCCGTCTCGTCGCCGGCGACCCGCGGCTGCGCGACGCGCTCACGCACAAGCAGGTGCCGATCCAGCACCGGCAGGCACTGGTGTCGCAACTCCTCGATGGCAAGGCGTCGTCAGCGACCACCAGGCTTGCGGTGCACGCCGTCGCGTCGTGGGGACAGTCCTTCGAGAACGCGCTCGAGAGCTACCAGCGGGTGGCGGCTGACTACCAGCAGCGAGTGCTGGCAACCGTGCGTACAGCGATCCCGCTGACCTCAGACGAGCAGGAGCGGCTGAGTGCTGCGCTGCACCGCATCTACTCCCGAGACGTGCACCTCAACGTCGTCGTCGATCCGGCAATGCTCGGCGGCATCCGGGTCGAGCTCGGCGACGACATCATCGACGGCACCGTCATCGCCCGCTTGCACGACGCCCGACGCAAGATGACGAGCTGAACCCTCTCAAAACGTCCATCCGCACCGCGAAGCAGCACCAGAGCAACCAGAGAAGGTAGGAGCCACCATGGCAGAGCTGACGATCCGTCCCGACGAGATCAGGGACGCTCTCCAGCGCTTCATCACCGAGTATCAACCCGAGGCCGCCGACCGCGAGGAGGTCGGCACGGTCTCCGAGGCCGGCGACGGCATCGCGCGCGTCGAAGGTCTGCCATCTGCGATGGCGAACGAGCTGCTTCAGTTCGAGGACGGCACGCTCGGAATCGCGCTCAACCTCGACGTGCGCGAGATCGGCGTCGTCGTGCTCGGAGACTTCTCGGGCATCGAAGAGGGCCAGACAGTCCGACGTACCGGCGACGTGCTGTCGGTGCCTGTCGGCGACGGCTATCTCGGCCGCGTCGTCGACCCCCTGGGCAATCCCCTGGACGGCCTCGGTGACGTCGCCACCGAAGGCCGGCGCGCCCTAGAGGTGCAGGCCGCCTCGGTGGTGCAGCGAAAGAGCGTGCATGAGCCGCTGCAGACCGGGATCAAGGCGATCGACGCGCTGACGCCGATCGGCCGCGGTCAGCGCCAGCTCATCATCGGGGACCGGCAGACCGGCAAGACCACCATCGCGGTCGACACGATCATCAACCAACGGCAGAACTGGGAAACCGGTGATCCACAGCAGCAGGTGCGCTGCATCTACGTCGCGATCGGCCAAAAGGGCTCCACGATCGCGGCGATGCGCAGCGCGCTCGAGGAGGCCGGCGCACTGGAGTACACCACGATCGTTGCGGCGCCGGCGTCGGATGCCGCTGGCTTCAAATACCTCGCGCCCTACACCGGGTCGGCGATCGGCCAGCACTGGATGTACGCCGGCAAGCACGTGCTGATCGTGTTCGACGACCTCACCAAGCAGGCCGAGGCCTACCGGTCAGTCTCGTTGCTGCTGCGCCGTCCACCGGGTCGCGAGGCCTACCCGGGCGACGTGTTCTACCTGCACAGCCGGCTGCTGGAGCGCTGCGCGAAGCTTTCCGACGACATGGGTGCCGGCTCGATGACCGGTCTGCCCATGGTCGAGACGCAGGCCAACGACATCTCGGCCTACATCCCCACCAACGTCATCTCGATCACCGACGGTCAGATCTTCTTGCAGTCCGACCTCTTCAACGCCAACCAGCGCCCGGCCATCGACGTCGGCGCGTCCGTATCCCGTGTCGGTGGCGCCGCGATGACCAAGGCGATGCGCAAGGTGACCGGTTCGCTCAAGGTCGACCTGGCGCAGTACCGCGCGATGGAGGCCTTCGCGATGTTTGCCTCCGACCTCGACGCGGCCTCGCGCCAGCAGCTTGACCGTGGAGCCCGGCTGATGGAGCTGCTGAAGCAACCGCAGTACTCGCCGTACCCGGTCGAAGAGCAGGTCGTCTCGATCTGGGCCGGTACGACCGGCAAGCTCGACAACGTTCCGGTCGAGGATGTGCGGCGGTTCGAACGCGAGTTCCTCGACTACCTGAAACGCGAGCACGGCGACGTCATGGACTCCATCCGCGAGAGCAAGACGTTCGAAGACGACACCGACGCGGCGCTGAGCACGGCGTACGACGCCTTCCTCGACCAGTTCCAGACGAGCGAAGGCAACTCGGTGCGGGCCGGCCGTGAGGAGCACGAGGCGCTGGCCGACGACGAGATCGAGCAGGAGCAGATCGTCCGGCAGAAGCGGGGCTGAGCCGTGGCAGCCACTCTCCGGCAGCTCCGGGCGCGCATCAAATCGGTGCAGGCGACAAAGCAGATCACCCGCGCCATGGAACTCATCGCTGCCTCCCGCATCGTCAAGGCACAGCAGCGAGCCAAGGCGGCGGCACCCTACGCCCGCGAGCTCACCCGGGCCGTCACTGCGGTGGCGACGTACTCCAACGTCGACCATCCGCTAACAACCGAACCGGAGAATCCAAAGCGGGCGGCGGTCTTGACGATCACCAGTGACCGCGGTCTGGCCGGCGCCTACTCCACCAGTGCCCTGCGAGAGGCCGAGCAGCTCCGCGAAAGGCTCAGCCAAGACGGCAAGGACGTCGACATCTACGTCAGCGGTCGCAAGGGGGTCGGCTACTACGCCTTTCGGCAGCGCCAGGTCGTCGAAAGCTGGACCGGTTTCTCCGACACACCCACCTACGACAACGCCGTCGAGATGGCTCGCGCCCTCATCGAGGCGTTCACCGCCGAGGAAGGCGAGACAGCCGTCGACGAGGTACATGTCGTCTACACCCGGTTCAAGACCATGCTGGTTCAGGAGCCGACGACGGTTCGACTGCTACCGCTCGAGGTAGTGGAGAGCGAGACGCGGCCTGAGGCGCACGAGGTGCTGCCGCTGTATGAGTTCGAACCCTCGGCCGGCGACGTGCTCGACGCGCTGCTGCCTCGATACGTCGAGAGCCGCATCTTCTTCTGCCTCCTGCAGGCCTCGGCCTCCGAGCTGGCCGCCCGTCAACGGGCCATGAAGTCCGCGACTGACAATGCCGAAGAATTAATCAACAAGTACATCCGAACCGCCAACAAGGCCCGCCAGGCGGGTATCACCCAAGAGATCAGCGAAATTGTCGGCGGCGCGAACGCGCTTGCTGACGCGACTGCGGGAAGTGAGTAAGACACCATGACTGCCACCGTGACAAACGACTCGACCGACACCGCGGGAGCCGCCGTCGGGCGGGTGGCCCGCATCACCGGTCCGGTCGTCGACGTCGAGTTCTCCACCGACTCGATGCCCGCGATCTACAACGCGCTGTACTGCGATGCGGTCGTCGGTGACGTCACCCGTCGACTCGTGTTCGAGGTGGAGCAGCACATCGGCGAGGGGATGGTGCGCGCGGTCTCCATGCAGTCGACTGACGGGCTCGTGCGGGGTACGCCGGTGATGGACACCGGCGGAGCCATCACGGTGCCGGTCGGAGACGTCACCAAGGGGCACGTGTTCAACGCGATCGGTCAGGTGCTGAACCTCAAGGAGGGTGAGCAGATCGAGATCACCGAGCGCTGGCCGATTCACCGCGACCCGCCGGCATTCGATGCGCTGGAGCCCAAGACCGAGATGTTCCACACCGGCATCAAGGTGATCGACCTGCTGACGCCGTACGTGCAAGGCGGCAAGATCGGCCTGTTCGGCGGCGCTGGGGTCGGCAAGACCGTGCTGATCCAGGAGATGATCGCCCGCGTCGCACGCGACCACAACGGTGTCTCGGTGTTCGCAGGAGTGGGGGAGCGCACCCGTGAGGGCAACGACCTCATCGCGGAGATG
>JBBPZH010000045.1:0-9276 GCA_038198965.1 Propionibacteriales bacterium | reverse complement strand
GCGCCCATGGCGGTCATCGAGCTGGTTGAAGCGGAGTTCACGCCGAAGGTCCGCTCCACCGGCGGCGGACGGACGAGCACTGGGTCGTCGCGCGCCTCAGCTGCCGGCACCACCAGTGCGCCAGCGAGCGTAGCGACGGCCGAGGTGCCCGACGCCGTCGAGGAGGTGGCCTCTGCTGAGCCGATGCCCGCTGCCGAGCCGGTGGCTGGTGAGACGACCACGGGCGTCGACTCGTCCACGATCGACCCTGACGTGACGTCGCCGGGATCGATTGTAGAGTCCGACGTTGCTCCAGCTTCCGGCGCCGAGCCGACGGATGTTGTCGGCGCCAACGATGCGGCCGAGGTCGAGACCACGGGTGGCGAAGGCGTCTCAGCCACCGAACCCGATGCGCCACCGACGACCGAGCGGGTGGAGACAACGGGGGGCGAGCCGGTGCCTCCGGCAGAGACCAGCTCCAACTAGCTTCTCTCCGCAAGTCGGGTTACCGTCCCGGCGTCGAGGTCTACTTCATGGGCATCTGGAAACCGCAGATGTGCCCAGAACTCGCCGGGGTCGTCCAGTCCGACGGTTGCCGACAGCCAAAGCGTGATCGCCATGCCGTGAGAGGCGATGACTACCGGCCGACCACCTGCTGCTCTGACGTACTCGACCACGCCAGACTGAAAGCGTCGTACGACGTCATCTCGGACCTCCCAACCCGCGTGATCCGTACCGTCAACGTACGTCCGGCGAGCGGTACGGAATGTATCGGCGTAGACCTCGGGACGTGAGATCTCATCGAAGCGTGCGTCTGCGGTCACCGGACCTGACGGCTCAAGGGTCGAGATCGCTTTTGGTTCCGAGCTCGCCACCAGCAGCGCGCTCCGCGGCAGGCGAGCGCGGAGCGATTGGGCCGCTAAGTGGCCTTCGCGGCTCAGCAGCCAGTTCCGCGCAGCCGTTTGCGGTCCATGTGCCGGCATCGCGTGACGCACCAGGACGAGCATCCGGGACAAGGTAACGTCTCGGCTCGGGCATCAAGAGTTCGATCCGAGGCTGTGCTACGTCAGAATCGGCGGATGCACCAAGAAGTGCGGCTTCGGCTGGACGTGGCGTACGACGGGACGGACTTCGCTGGCTGGGCCGCTCAGCCCAATCGGCGCACCGTCCAGTCGACGCTGGAGTCGGCGCTGGCCATGGTGCTTCGGCTTCCCGGCGTGCATCTGACGGTTGCCGGACGGACCGACGCGGGCGTGCACGCCCGCGGCCAGGTCTGCTCCGTCGACCTGCTCGTTGAGGCGTTGGCCGGAATGCCTCCCGAGCAGCTCGCACACCGGTTGGCGCGGGTCCTGCCCGATGACGTGCGTGTACGCCGAGTGGTGCCCGCACCTGCCGGTTTCGACGCCAGGTTCTCCGCGCTGTGGCGTCGGTACTCCTACTCCGTCTTTGACGACCCGGTCGGCGTGGACCCGCTCCAGCGCCGCACGGTGCTGAGCTGGCCGCACCCGCTGGATGAGGCAGCGATGAACTCCGCGGCTCGAGGGTTGCTGGGTGAGCACGACTTCGCGGCGTTCTGCAAGCGGCGCGAGGGTGCGACGACCATCCGGACACTGCGCGAGCTCACCTGGACCCGCGAGGACGGGTCGCTCGTGGCCCGTGTCGTGGCGGACGCCTTCTGCCACAACATGGTGCGCTCGCTTGTCGGGTGTCTCCTGGTCGTGGGCGAGGGCAAGCAGCCGGTCGAGTGGGCGGCGGCAGCGTTGAGCGGTCGTACACGGGACTCGCGGGTGCCTGTTGTTGCGGCGCGCGGGCTGACGCTTGAGGAGGTCGGCTACCCGCCGGACGCCGAAGTCGCCGAGCGGGCCGCAGTCGCTCGCTCGGTCCGGACCCTGGCGTGAGCGACCACTACTTCACCAGCGAGCCGGTGTCGGGGCCGCGGCGCCAATCGGTCGTTGCCAGAGCGTGGGGACACGAGCTGCGGCTGGAGTCCGCATCGGGGGTGTTCGCGTCGGGCCGCTTGGACATTGGCACTGCCGTGCTGTTTCGGGCCGCCAGACCACCTGCTGAGACCGGCCGCTTCCTCGACCTCGGGTGCGGGTACGGCGTCATCGCCTGTGCGCTGGCTGTCGCCGTACCCTCCGCTGAGGTCTGGGCCGTCGATGTCAACGAGCGCGCGCTCGCGCTGTGCAGAGACAATGCCGTCGCCACCGGCGTGGCTCAGCGCATGCGGGTGGCAACGCCAAATGACGTGCCCACTGACGTGGCCTTCGACGAGATCTGGTCGAACCCGCCGATTCGCATCGGCAAGCCGGCGCTGCACTCGCTGTTGCTGACGTGGCTGCCGCGACTGGCCCCACGGGGTCGGGCAGTGATGGTGGTGGGCAAGAACTTGGGCGCGGACTCGCTGCAGCGGTGGCTCGTCGGCGAGGGCTTCCCGTGCCGGCGGTTGGCTTCCGCCAAGGGTTTCCGTGTGCTGGAAGTGGCCGGACTCGACAGTCCGCGTGACAACGGTAGGCAGCGGTGCGAACGTCAGAGAGGCTGACGTTCGCGCTCAGGCACAGGGTCGCCCGGGTCGAGGCGCCAGCCGAGGCGCAGGGTCACTCAGGGCAGGCCGCCAGACGTCGCGAGCAGGGCGATGCTCAGAGCTGCGGTTACCATCGCGCCGTAGAACGCGGCTTCTGAACTGGGATTGCGGCGGACAGCCGTCAGTCCCGTCAGCGCCGCCGCCGCGGCGGCGGCCGCCAGCAGCCAGCCGAGCCAGGTGAAATCAGCCGCCCGCGCCCCGACGATGACACCGACGGCTGCCAGAGCGGCAGCGCACGCGAGCACTCCGCAGGCGGTACGCCCGAGGCGTTGCGGGAGCCCGCGCACACAAACTGCGACATCGTCCGCAAGGTCGGGGGCCACGTTGCCGAAGTGAGCGCTCACGCCGATCAGCGCTCCGGCGAGCAGCACCCACCACCGCGGCCATGGATCCCCCGGCAGCGGCAGTGTCGCGACGGCCGGAAACAGGCCGAACGTCACGACGTATGGCAGCACCGACAGCACCGTCGACTTCAGGCCGGCGTTGTACACCCAACCCGACGCGACGGCGACGAGGTGAACGATCCCGGCCCGCCAGCCCAATGCCAGCGATAGCGGCACGGTCGCCGCAGCGGCGAGAGCCGTGGCTGCCGCGACTCCACCCCGGGAGAGCGCGCCTTGGGCAAGTGGCTTGTCCAGCCGGCGTACGGCAATGTCCCGGTCGGCGTCGACGAGGTCGTTCGACCAGCCGATCGACAGCTGGCCAGTGAGCACCGCGAGTGCGACGAGCGCGACGGTCGGCCAGCGATTCCCCGCCACGACCGCCAGGACCGTCGCCAAGGCGGTGACGCCAATCGTCGGCACCGGATGGCATGACAGAGTCAGGCCTCGCGCCACCCGCGCGAGGGTGGCAGCACCGGAGCCCTTGGCCGTCGACGTTGTCACCCGCCGCATCGTCGCAGACCCACTCGCCGGTAGCCGGCCTTGGCGGGCAGACTGGAGCGATCAACCGCCCCGGTCGGAAAGGTTCTCACGTGAGCAAGGAAGTAGACATCGTCGTCATCGGAGTCGGACCAGGCGGTGAGTACGTCGCCACGGAGCTCGCGCAGGCTGGACTTGATGTCGTCGCCGTCGACGAGCACCTGGTGGGCGGTGAGTGCCCTTACTACGGGTGCATCCCCACCAAGATGATGCTCCGGGCGGCAGCGACCCTGGCTGAGGGACGACGCATCACAGACCTCGCAGGGTCCAGCGAGGTGGCACCGGACTGGACGCCGGTAGCCAAGCGGATCGCGGCCGAAGCCACCGACGACTGGGACGACTCCGTTGCCGTCGACCGGCTCCAGGAGGCCGGCGTCGAGTTCGTGCGAGGACACGGACGACTGGCCGGACCGCGGACCGTCGACGTCGGCGGAGAGACGTTCACAGCACGGCGTGGAGTCGTGCTCAATCCCGGTACGGCGCCGGGGGTGCCGCCGATCGACGGGCTGTCGGAGACGCCGTACTGGACGAACCGCGACGCCGTACAGCTCACCGAACTGCCCGGCTCCCTGATCGTCATCGGAGGCGGCGCCGTCGGAGCCGAGCTCTGCCAGGTCTTCGCCCGCTTCGGTGTGGCCGTCACGCTGCTCGAGGTCGGCGATCGCATCTTGGCGATGGAGGAGCCGGAGTCGAGCGCGGTGCTGACCGAGGTCTTCGGCGCCGAAGGCATCCAGGTGCTGACCGGCGCCGACATCACGTCCGTAACGTACGCCGACGGCAGGTTCGGAGTTGTTGTCGATGATCAATCCATCGAAGCGGACAAGCTGTTGGTGGCGGCTGGCCGCCGCCCCAACCTGGCAGACGTCGGGCTGGACACCGTGGGCCTTGACCCGTCGGCGCGCACCGTGGAGACCGACGAGTGGATGCGGGCTGGCGACGGCCTATGGGCGATCGGCGATGTCACCGGCAAGGGAGCCTTCACGCACATGTCCATGTACCAAGCCGACGTCGCGGTGCGCAGCATCCTGCAGCGGGGTGGGCCGGCCGCGGACTACCGGGCAGTGCCGCGGGTGACGTTCACCGAGCCTGAGATCGGCTCGGTCGGTATGAGCGAGCAGCAGGCGCGCGATGCCGGTCTGACCGTCCGCATCGGCAGCGCACAGATCCCGACATCGTCGCGTGGGTGGATCCACAAGCTGGGCAACGAGGGACTGATCAAGCTGGTTGAGGACGCCGACCGCGGCGTGCTGGTCGGCGCCACCTCGGCCGGACCGACGGGCGGCGAGGTGTTGGCGGCACTGACGGTCGCCGTACACGCCGAGGTGCCGACGGAGTCGTTGCGGTCGATGATCTACGCCTTCCCGACGTTCCACCGCGCGATCTCAGACGCGCTCAAGGACTTGGCCGAGTCCTGAGGCTGCGAGCGCGCCTCCTCGAGCCGGTGGCGGCCTGATCGTTGAACCGGCTCCAACGGGGTGAAGTAAAGAGCGTGCAGGCGGGACATCGGCACGGCAGGATGACCGGCCGGTGCCTGAGAATCGGTGCGAGGCGAAAGGCAGAGACGTGGGGCACGTCGACGTAGCGGGCGTCCGCTACGAGCTCCCGGATGGCCGGGTATTGCTCGACGATGTGTCGTTTCGCGTCGGCGAGGGCGCCAAGGTGGCGCTCATCGGAGCCAACGGTGCCGGCAAGTCGACGCTGCTGCGCATCATCACCGGCGACCTCCTTGCGCATGGCGGAGCGGTGACTCGCTCCGGCGGACTCGGCGTGATGCGGCAGCTGCTGACCCAGGAGCACGCGGGCTCGACAGTGCACGACCTGCTGCTCTCCGTCGCATCGCAACGCGTACGGACCGCTGCGGCCAGGCTCGACGCAGCCGAGCTCGCGATGATGGAGACCGAGGACGAACGAACGCAGATGCAGTACGCCGAGGCGCTCACCGAGTGGTCGGACGCCGGTGGGTACGACGCTGAGGTTCTCTGGGACGTCTGCACGATCGCCGCTTTAGGCGTTCCTTACGACCGTGCGCGATATCGCGAGCTGAGCACGCTGAGCGGTGGTGAGCAGAAGCGATTGATCGTGGAGGCGCTGTTGCGCGGGCCGGAGGACGTGTTGCTCCTCGACGAGCCCGACAACTTCCTTGACGTGCCCGGGAAGCTGTGGCTGGAACAACGGCTGCGTGAGTCGCCAAAGACCGTGCTGTTCGTCAGCCACGACCGTGAGTTGATGAGCAACACGGCCACGCGCGTCGTCACGCTGGAGCTCGGCGCCGCCGGTAACACCGCCTGGGTGCACCCGAGCGGTTTCTCGACCTACCACCAGGCGCGCCGACAACGATTCGCGCGCTTGGAAGAGCAGCGCAGACGCTGGGACGAGCAGCACGCCAAGCTGCGGGCGCTGATGCTGATGTATAAGCAGAAGGCGGCGTACAACGCCGAGATGGCGTCGCGCTATCACGCCGCGGTGACCCGGTTGCGCCGCTTCGAAGAGGCCGGTCCGCCGGAGAACCAGCCACGTGAGCAGCAGGTGACGATGCGGCTCACTGGCGGGCGCACCGGCAAGCGCGCGGTGATCTGCGAGTCGCTCGAGCTCAGCGGCCTCATGCGACCGTTCGACCTCGAGGTGTGGTACGGCGAGCGGGTCGCCGTGCTCGGCTCGAACGGCTCCGGCAAGTCGCACTTCCTCCGGCTGCTCGCTGCTGGCGGGTCAGACCCCGAAGTCGAGCACCGTCCCGTCAGCGAGGCGCCGATCGAGCCGGTCGCGCACACTGGGCGAGCACGTCTTGGGGCACGCGTTCGGCCCGGGTGGTTCGTGCAGACGCATGCCCACCCTGAGCTGGTTGGCCGCACGCTGTTGGAGATCCTGCACCGCGGTGACGCCCATCGGGCCGGCATGCCGCGTGAGGAGGCGGCGCGCGCGCTCGACCGGTACGAGCTGGCGCACGCCTCGGAGCAGAGGTTCGAGTCGCTGTCGGGTGGTCAGCAGGCTCGGCTGCAGATCCTGCTGCTCGAGCTGTCCGGCGCCACCTTACTCCTTCTGGACGAACCGACCGACAACCTTGACGTCGAGTCTGCAGAGGCGCTGGAGGAAGGGCTGGGGAGCTTCGACGGAACGGTGCTTGCGGTGACGCACGACCGGTGGTTCGCGCGTGCGTTCGACCGGTACTTGGTCTTCGGTGCGGACGGGTCGGTCTACGAGGCTGCTGAGCCGGTCTGGGACGAGGGGCGCGTGGTCAGGGCGCACTGATCCTTGGTGGGACGCAGCGCAGGATCAGCCGGACTTCAGCTGGTGCAGGCTCGCATCGGGCGCCTCGACTTGCTGGTCGGGCGCCTGCTCGGGCTCCTGCGCGTTTGCCCGCCCTTCGGCCAGCAGACCCGTCATCGCCGAGTACGACAGTGCCTTCGACACCGGCTTCCACATCCGGGGCCACCGGGCTCCCGCGAGCACCGCCGCAGCTCCGAAGTAGATGCTCAGGCACCAGGGGCAGGTGAGCAGATAGCTGATCTTGCGGGAGTCTTCCTCGCTGGGCTCGCCGTACTTCTTGAAGACCACGTTGCGGATGTCTTCGGTGATCTTGTCGTCCTTGATCAGCGTCGTGAGGCGGTACGTCGCCAGCACGTCGAAGACGATCTGCAGCAACCGGTCCTCGCTGTCGGTGATCTTCGCCAGAGACTGTGTGCGAGCCATTGATCCGCTGTACCCAATCCTTCGGCACCGAACCCGCGATTTGGCGGAGCGCCGAACCCGCCACCGGCTTGGTCTTGCGGCGTCGCGTGCCTGCCGGTGTCGCCTGCTGCTACGTCCAGCGGTCGGCGCACGGCACGTACTCCCGGGTGCGTTCGCCGGTGTAAACCTGCCGGGGCCGTGCGATCTTCTGCTCGGGGTCGTCGACGAGCTCCAGCCACTGCGCGAGCCACCCCGACGTGCGGGGGATGGCGAAGAGCACGGTGAACATCTCAGGCGGGAAACTCAGCGCCTCATAGATCAGGCCGCTGTAGAAGTCGACGTTGGGATAGAGCTTGCGTGACACGAAGTACTCGTCCTCGAGTGCGATCTTCTCCAGCTCGACGGCGATCTTGAGCAGCGGGTTGACGCCGGTGACCTCGAAGACGCCCTCAGCGGCGCGCTTGATGATCTTCGCGCGCGGATCGTAGTTCTTGTAGACCCGGTGACCGAAGCCCATCAGGCGCTCCTTGCCGCTTTTCACCCCCTCGATGAACTCCGGCACCTTGTCGACCGAGCCGATGCGACGCAGCATCTTCAGGACCGCCTCGTTCGCGCCACCATGCAGTGGCCCGAACAGCGCGCCGATGCCGGCGGCGATCGCAGAGTACGGGTCGACTTGCGAGGAGCCCACGGAGCGCACCGCATTCGTCGAGCAGTTCTGCTCGTGGTCTGCATGCAGGATGAAGAGCACCTCGAGCGCCTTGACCAACCGCTCGTCAGCGTGGAACTTGTGCTCACTCATCTTGAACAGCATCGACAAGAAGTTGGCCGCGTAGCTCAGCTCGTTGTCGGGGTAGATGTAGGGCTTGCCCTGCGCGTGCCGGAACGCCCAGGCGCCGAGCGTCGGCATCTTGGCGATCAGCCGGATGGCCTGCATGTCACGCACGCCAGCGTCTGCGATGTTGCGCGACTCGGGGTAGAACGTCGACATCGCGCCGACTGAGGCGAGCAGCATGCCCATGGGGTGGGCGTCGTAGCGGAAACCCTCCATGAAGCTCTTGATGTTCTCGTGCACGAAGGTGTGGAAGGTGATCTGGTGCTCCCACTCCTGGTACTGCTGTTGCGTCGGCAGCTCGCCGTGGATCAGGAGATAGGCCACCTCGAGGTACGTCGACTTCTCCGCGAGGACCTCGATCGGGTAGCCGCGGTACTCGAGGATGCCCTCGTCGCCGTCGATGAACGTGATGGCCGACCGGCACGACGCCGTGTTGACGAATCCAGGGTCGTAGACAGCTAGTCCGGGCCCGTCGTCGACCTTGATCTTGGCCAGATCGCCAGCACGAACCGTGCCGTGATCGACAGGTACGTCGTATTCGGTGCCAGTGCGGTTGTCGCGGATCGTCAGGCCGGAGCGGCTCGCCGAGCCGGCGCCGTCAGCAGCGGAGTTTCCGGCGGTGTCAGTGGAGGCAGTGTCGGTGGACACGAAGCAGCGCTCCTTAGATGTCAGTGTGTCAGTGTCCCCAACTTAGGCGTTGTGCCAAAGAACCGCCGAACGGGCCACCCGCTCCCGACGCCGGCCAGCCGGTGAACTTTGACCCCCATCGTCTGGTCCAGGTATCCTGGGCGGTCGTTGTGCTCACTCGGCACTGAGGCGGTCGTCCGACTCCTTCGCCGATCCCGAAGTGCGACACCCACGGTGGGTCCCAGCGCCTTGCACGCGCCGGCGCTCAGCATGGGCTCCAAGCCGATTCAGCAACCCAGATGAGGTCACCGACCGTGCGCACGTACACCCCCAAGCCGACCGACGTCACTAAGGACTGGCACGTCATCGACGCCACCGACGTCGTGCTCGGGCGGTTGGCCGTGCAGGCAGCGACGTTGCTGCGCGGCAAGCACAAGGCGACCTACGCCCCGCATCTTGACACCGGTGACTTCGTCATCATCGTCAACGCCGACAAGGTGGCACTGACCGGCAGCAAGCGCGACACGAAGCTCGCCTACCGGCACTCGGGCTACCCCGGTGGCTTGACTGCGACGTCGTACTCCGACCTGCTCGCCAAAGACCCGCGGCGCGCCATCGAGAAGGCGGTGTGGGGCATGCTGCCGAAGAACCGTCTCAGCCGTCAG
>JBBPZH010000044.1:0-3576 GCA_038198965.1 Propionibacteriales bacterium | reverse complement strand
GCACTGCAGGCCGGCGTGCTCAAGGGCGAGGTCAAGGACGTCCTACTCCTCGACGTCACCCCACTGAGCCTCGGCATCGAGACCAAGGGTGGCGTGATGACCAAGCTCATCGAGCGCAACACCACGATCCCCACCAAGCGCTCGGAGATCTTCAGCACGGCCGATGACAACCAGCCGTCCGTCATGATCCAGGTGTACCAAGGCGAGCGCGAGATGGCCGCTGCCAACCAACTGCTCGGCAACTTCGACTTGACCGGCCTCCCGCCGGCACCACGCGGCATACCCCAGATCGAGGTCACGTTCGACATCGACGCCAACGGCATCGTGCACGTCTCCGCCAAGGACCGGGGCACCGGTCGTGAGCAGTCGATGACTATCACCGGCGGTTCCGCGCTGTCGAAGGACGACATCGACAAGATGATCCGCGACGCCGAGCAGTACGCCGAGGAGGACCGCCAGCGCAAGGAGGCTGTCGAGCTGCGCAACACCGCAGACTCGGCGGTCTACTCCACGGAGAAGTTCCTCAGCGAGAACGGCGACAAGATCCCGGCCGACGTCCGCAGTGAGGTCGAGGCCGACATCGCGGCTGTCAAGACCGCGCTCGAAGGCGACGACACCGACGCGATCTCCAGCGCCGCGGCCAAGCTGGCGGCGTCGAGCCAGAAGATGGGTTCGGCCATGTATGCGCAGGCGGGATCCGCTGACAGTGGTGACACGTCCACCGCGAGTGCGACCGGCGAATCGACGAGTGACGACGACGTGGTCGACGCCGAGATCGTGGACGAAGGACCGGGAAGCAACGCCGGGGACGCTCAGTGACGGCAGAACCTGAGTACGAGCAGCAGGGGCCGATAATCCGCGACAAGCGGCGGATCGACCCGCAGACCGGCCAGTTGAGGGAGCCGCGCCCTGCGGCTGCCTCCCCGCCCGAGGACGCAACCCCGTCGGCATCGGCCGGCACGCCGAGCGATGCCGAAGCGGCCTCCGATTTGGAGGCGAAGCTCGCCGAGCGCACGGCAGACCTCCAGCGGTTGCAGGCCGAATACGTCAACTACAAGCGTCGCGTCGACCGTGACCGTGAGAGCGCCAGACAGAGCACGATCGGCTCGGTCCTCTCGTCGCTGCTGCCCGTGCTCGACGACATCGCCAGGGCCCGAGAGCATGCGGAGCTCTCAGGGGGCTTTCGGGCTGTCGCTGAGGCGCTCGAACGCATCCTGAGCAACCTCGGGCTCGAGAGTTTCGGCGAACCCGGGGACCGGTTCGACCCGAGGGTGCACGAGGCGCTGATGCACAGCTACTCCGATGAGGTCAGCGAACCCGTGTGTCAGATGGTCCTCCAGGTGGGGTACCGGCACCACGACAAGGTTCTTCGGCCGGCCCGGGTGGCGGTGGCCGAACCTCCGGCAGCCGACGTACCGACGTCGCCCGATGCCACCACCGCCGACTTGTCAGACGGTGAAGGGCCGGCCTCACCAGCGCCTGACAAATCGAGCCAAGCGCCCGAAGCAGCGGGTGACCAGCCGAGCGACACGCGTCAGTAGCAGCGGATGATGCAGTTGTCACGACAGCGGTGGGGCCGAACGCAGGAGGTGAGGAGCCATGAGCCCTGCTGACTGGGCGAGCAAGGACTTCTACGACGTCCTCGGTGTGCCCAAGACTGCGACTGCCGACGAGATCAAGAAGGCCTACCGCAAGCTGGCGCGGCAGAACCACCCCGACTCAAAGCCCGGGGACACTGGGGCCGAAGCGAGGTTCAAGTCGATCTCCGAGGCCTACGCAGTACTCTCCGACGCTGACAAGCGCAAGGAGTACGACGAACAGCGGGAGCTGTTTGGTTCCGGTCGTTTCCGGGTGCCGCGTCCCGGGCAACAAAGCTACGACTTCTCCGACTTGTTCGGCGGTGGCGCCGGCGACAGTCCGCTGTCGGATCTGTTCGGCGGCATGTTCGGCAGTGGCGGCCACCCCCGTTCGGCGCAGCCGCGGCGCGGCCAGGACGTCGAAACGGAGACAACGCTCACCTTCGACCAGGCCCTCAACGGTCTGACGGTGCCGCTCAAGCTGAGCAGTGAGAGCGCCTGCCCCGCCTGCTCTGGGACCGGTGCCCGAGCCGGCACGCTGCCACACGTCTGCCCTAACTGCGAGGGCTCCGGCATGCAGACCTCGAGCCAGGGCGGAGTCTTCTCGATGACCGAGCCGTGCCGGGTGTGCCTCGGCAGGGGCCTCATGGTCGATGACCCGTGCCCGATGTGCCACGGCTCTGGCCGCGGGGTCTCAACGCGCACGATTCAGGCCAGGATCCCCGCCGGCGTCCGGGACGGTCAGCGGATCCGGCTGCGTGGCAAGGGGGTGCCCGGCGAGCACGGCGGGCCGGCCGGTGATCTCTATGTCACCGTCCATGTCACACCCCACCCGATCTTCGGTCGCAGTGGCGACAACCTGACGCTGAGTGTGCCGGTCCGCTTCGACGAGGCAACCCTCGGCGCAGAGATCGCGGTGCCCACCCTTGGCGGATCGCCGGTGACGTTGAAAATACCGGCAGGCACGCCGAACGGCCGGACGTTCCGGGTCAAGGGACGCGGAGCTCCGCGCCGAGACGGCACCAAGGGCGACCTGCTGGTGACTGTCGAGGTCGAGACACCTAAGTCGCTCGATGACGCATCACGGGCTGCGGTCGAAGCGTTCCGAGCCGCAGCCAACGGACACGACCCACGCCGCGACCTGCTGAGCCGAGCCGGAGGCAGCCATGGCTAGGGCGCGCCCTGAGCCACCCATGCCTAGGGCACGGCCGAGTTTCGACGCCGGCAACGACGACGCTCCGGTCTTCGTGATCAGTGTCGCGGCCGAGCTCACCGGTATGCATCCGCAGACGCTGCGCAGCTACGACCGCATGGGACTGGTCCGCCCCGGGCGCACCGGCGGTGGTGGCCGACGCTACTCGCGTCGCGACATCGCCCTCCTACGCACGGTCGCTCAACTGACCTCTGTCGGCATCGGGATCGAGGGGGTGCGCAGGATTCTTCAGCTGGAAGATCAGGTCGCAGCCCTGCAGCTCCGAGTGGCCGAGCTTGAGGGGGAGCTGCTGGACGCGGCGCACGCGCTGCCGAACCTGCCGGTGATCCGCGCCCGCAGCGCCCTCACCCGCTGGGAGCCACGCTCGGCCAACCACTGATACCACGACGCAAGACCGTCCCGCGCCAAATGGGCCGCGGGCAAAGGAGCCACGGCAGCTATGGACGCGAACAAGTTCACCCGCCGCAGCCAGGAGGCCCTGGGCGCGGCGATCGAGCTCGCCACCACGGCGGGCAACCCGACCGTCGAGCCGGTCCACCTGCTGTCGACGCTTTTGGCCCAGCCCGACGGTATTGCCGGCGCACTCCTGCGCGCTGCCGGCGTCGACCCTGCAACCGCGACCGAACGAGCCACCGACCTGCGCCGCCAGCTGCCAGCCGTTTCGGGCAGCACCGTGTCGTCGCCGTCGTACGCTCGCGCCACGATCTCTGCCCTGACTTCTGCCGAGCAGCTGGCTGAGTCGCTCGGCGATGAGTTCATCTCTACGGAGCACCTGCTCGTGGCGCT
>JBBPZH010000043.1:0-12687 GCA_038198965.1 Propionibacteriales bacterium | reverse complement strand
TGAGCCCAAGACGGTGAAGAACCGGGTCCACTGGGACGTGTCAGTGCAGTCCCCCGATGACCTGCTCAACGCCGGGGCGACGCTGTTGCGGGCGGCAGACCAAGAGATCCACTGGCATGTCTTCGCCGACCCCGAGGGCAACGAGTTCTGCGCCTTCCTGCTCGCATGACCGAGATCGACCTCAGCAGCGACGTCGTCGCCCTCACGGCAGCGCTCGTCGACGTGGAGTCGGTGAGTGGCAACGAGGCAGCGATCACGGATGCGATCGATGCTGCTCTTCGTGCCGTGCCCTGGCTGACGGTCGATCGCCACGACAACTCCGTCGTCGCCCGTACGTCGACGGGCCGGCCAGACCGCGTTGTCCTCGCCGGTCATGTCGACACGGTCCCTGTCAACGCGAACCTTCCGTCACGGATTGAGGGAGACATCCTTTACGGCCTTGGATCGTGCGACATGAAAGGCGGCGTTGCTGTCGGCCTGAAGCTCGCCGCGGCATTGCAAACTCCGTCTCGCGACGTCACGTACGTCTTCTACGACGCCGAGGAGGTCGAAGCCGACCGCAACGGCCTTGGGTTGATCTCCTCAGCCCACCCGGACTGGCTGGCAGCTGACTTTGCGGTGCTCATGGAGCCCTCGAACGCCGTAGTTGAGGCGGGCTGCCAGGGAACGATGCGCGCGGAGGTCACCACGACCGGTGTGCGCGCCCACAGCGCGCGGTCGTGGAACGGGGTGAACGCAATCCATGCGGCCGGCGCTGTGCTCGAGCGGTTGACGGCGTACGAGCCGCGGCGGCCGGTGATCGACGGCCTGCGCTACCACGAGGGTTTGAACGCCGTCGGTATCGCCGGTGGGGTTGCCGGCAACGTGCTGCCAGACGCTTGCACAGTGACTGTGAACTACCGCTTCGCGCCAGACCGGTCTGTCGAGGAGGCGGTGAGTCACCTGGCCGAGGTGTTCGCAGACTTCTACGTGGCGATCACTGACAGCGCGCCGGGAGCCCTGCCCGGCCTCGACCGGCCCGCCGCCGCCGCCTTCGTCGATGCCGTCGGCGGCGAGGTCAACCCGAAGTTCGGCTGGACCGACGTGTCGCGGTTCAGCGCGCTCGGCGTACCGGCCGTGAACTTCGGGCCAGGCAACCCCGAGCTCGCTCACTCCCAGGGTGAGCATGTGCCGCTCGCTCAGCTTCAGCACTGCCTCGACTCCCTGACCACATGGCTGAGCTGACTGCCGCCAGTTGGAAGATCCGACGCCTGCGCTGCTATGGCGACCTCAACGTCGGATCCTTGGGCCCGGGAGACGCGCCTCTCGCAGGTGGCAAGCGAACCTCAGCGTTAGGTTGACGGCATGACCGACCAGTCGTCTCCGCAACCGGCCGAACGGCACCGCGGCCCGGTGATTCTGCGGCGTGACCAGATCGAGGAGTCGACCACTGACCAGCGGCTGCTCGACTCCCGCGGGCGTGGGGAGTGGGTGCATACCGACCAGTGGCGGGTGCTGCGGATCCAAGCCGAATTCGTCGAGGGGTTCGGTGCCCTGGCGGAGCTGGGACCGGCCATCTCCGTCTTCGGCTCGGCTCGCACGCCAAGAGACCATCCCGACTATGCGAAGGCCGTTCAGGTGGGTGCGGCCTTGGCCGGCGCAGGCTTCGCCGTTATCACCGGCGGGGGGCCGGGGATCATGGAAGCGGTCAACCGTGGCGCCAGCCAAGCGGGCGGCACGTCGGTGGGGCTCGGGATCGAGCTGCCGTTCGAGGGGGGGCTCAATCAGTGGGTCGATATCGGCATCAACTTCCGCTACTTCTTTGCGCGCAAGACGATGTTCGTCAAGTACGCCCAAGGGTTCATCGGTCTGCCCGGTGGATTCGGCACGCTCGACGAGATCTTCGAGGCGGTGACGCTCGTGCAGACCGAGAAGGTCACGTCGTTTCCGATCGTGCTGCTGGGGTCGACGTATTGGAGCGGCTTGCAGGAGTGGCTACGCGACGTGGCGCTGAGCGAGAACATGATCGACTCGTCCGACATCGACCTGCTCACCATCACCGACGACATCGACGATGCCGTCAAGATCATGGGGCGGGCGCGAGAAGAGCACGACACTGCGAGCCGTTCCGACGCTGAGCCGCCTGACCCGCACGCCGTCGACGCTGAGCTGCCTGACCCGCAAGCCGGTCGAGGCAAAGCGCAGTAGGCAGCGGGCGCGAGCCTCAGAACGGCCCAGTTCGCGGGCCACGATTCGCACACGTGGGACTATCGACAGCGTGATCTGGGTGTGGGCCGTGCTGCTCATCGTGGTGATCGGCGCGATAGCGGTCCTCACGGCCGGACGCGACGACGCGATGGTCGAGGTGTACGACGACCGGCCGGACGCGACGCTCCCCACCGGCCGGCCGCTCACGGCCGATGACCTGGAGGCGGTGCGGCTCTCCACCGCCGTGCGTGGCTACCGCATGGACGAGGTCGACGCGCTGCTCGACAGGTTGGCCGCTGACCTGCGTGCCCGGCAGGCTCAAGAAGCCGCCGCCGAGGCAGTTCGCGGCACCCCCCTTGTAGAGCAGCGCAGAACTCGGGAACCCAGCCCTCCGGAACCCATCTCTCCCGAAGCCATCGCCCCCGACCCGATCGCGGCACCCCGGCACGCAGCTGCTCCGATGGAGCAGACCGCTCCTTTGGAGCCGACGGCTGCGTTCGAACCGGCTGGGTTCGAGCCGACGGCTGCCTTTGAGCCAGCAGTATCGCTCGAGCCAGCAGTATCGCTCGAGCCAGCGGTTCCGCTGGAGCCCGATGTGCCGTTGGACAGCCCCGACCGCCGCGACGGGTGACTGGCTCCACGGTTGACGGGCCGGACGGCAGGCTGCGCTGCCCTTGGGCGACTTCGAAGCCGATCTATCTGGCCTACCACGACGATGAATGGGGAAAGCCGATTCGCACCGACGACGGCATCTTCGAGCGGTTGTGCCTGGAGGCCTTCCAGTCGGGCCTTTCCTGGCTCACCATCCTCCGCAAGCGGGAGAACTTCCGCCGAGCGTTCGCAGGTTTCGACATCGAGCGAGTCGCCGGCTTCGACGACACCGACCGCGCACGCCTGCTGGCCGACAGCGGCATCGTCCGCAACCGCGCCAAGATCGACGCGGTGCTTCGCAACGCCGCCGCCGCGTCGCGGCTCAGCGAGGGACTTGCGGCCTTCGTCTGGAGCTTCGCCCCCGACACCCAGCCCGCACCGGTGGCGGTATCGGACGTGCCGGCGCAAACTGAAGACTCCAAAGCACTCGCCGTTGCCCTGAAGCGATCGGGTTTCGTATTCGTCGGCCCGGTGACGGCGTACGCGTTGATGCAGGCAGCCGGCCTCGTCAATGACCACCTGGCGCAGTGCTGGGTGCGCCAGCGGAGCGAAGGAGGAGTGAGGCGTTGAGGCACATTCGGTTGGGGAGTCCGCGAGTCGGTCTCGCCGGCTTGGGGAGCGCGTTGGCCCTGGTCGCCGCCGCTTCGGCCGCTGCCGTCGGGGTGCATGCGTCCGATTCGCCGAGTGCCGCCAGGCTGGGCCGGGCAGGGGAGGCTGCAGGCCAGCATCACTCGTCCGTCATGGGCAAGCTCCACCGCCCTGCCGTCGTCACCAGCCGCATCATCGGGCACTCTGTCAACGGTCATCCGCTGCGCGCCTACGAGCTCGGCAATCCCAAGGCGGCCACGACGGTTGTGGCGATCGGGGCCATCCACGGCAATGAGACCGGCGGGCTGGTCGTCCTCGGCGACCTGCGCGACGGGAGACCGGTGAAGGGGGTCAACCTCTGGGTCATCCCGCGCGCCAATCCCGACGGCGTCTTGCGCAACGACCGGCACAATGCCCATGGCGTCGACCTCAACCGCAACTTCCCGGTGCGCTGGCAGGCCATCACCGGCTATTACTACTCGGGACCGGCACCGTCGTCAGAACCGGAGACTCGTGCGCTTGAGCGGTTCCTCAACGCGGTTGATCCGAACTACGTGCTGAGTTTCCACTCACCGTTCCGCGGAGTCGATGTGTCCGGCGCAAAGGACCGCCCGTTCTCGCGCACCGTCGCCCGCCACCTCAACCTGCCGATCAAGAAGTTCAACTGCTCAGGCGCTTGCCACGGCACGCTGTCCCAGTGGTTCAACAAACGGCACGCAGGAGCCTGTGTGACCGTCGAGTTCGGGGCTTCGCCCAGCCGGCACTATCTGCATGTGAAAGCACCACGCGGACTGCTGCATGCCATCGGCGGCCACTTTTGAGCTGAGGCGGCGCGGGGCCACCGGCCCACCAGGAAGTCGTGCAGGCCCATGGCGACGCGAGGCGAGCGTCTCGGGTCCAGCCAGGGCAGCAACCATCGAACCTGCACCCCCGCAGGAGCGGCGCTACGAGCGAGCCTTCGGTTGCGCCGGTCAACAGGACCGCGGCGGTGATCACACCGGTGAGAGCGACTCGGTGCACGAGACCCCCGGTTGCGACGTCAGCGACCCGTGTAGGTCGGCTTCTCCTTGGCAACGAACGACTGTACGGCGTTCCGGTGGTCGGCGGATCCACCAGTTCGCCGCATGAGCTGGGCCTCGAACGCCAACGTCTCGTCAAGCGAATGAGCGGCGCCATAGGCAACCGCTTCCTTGACCGCGGCGTAGGCAAGCGTCGGCCCGGCCGCCAGCCGAGCGACGATGTCAGCCACCTTGTCTGCAAGCTCGTCGCCGGGGAACACCCAGTTCACCAGCCCTATGTCGAGCGCTTCGGCGGCGGTGATGCTGCGGGGCCACAACAGCAGCTCCATCGCCATGCCGTGCCCGACCAGCCGCGGCAGGGTCCACGACAACCCCGTGTCGCACGACAGACCGACTCCGGTGAACGCCGTGGTGAACGTGGCGCTGTCGGCGGCTACCCGCCAATCACAGGCGGCGGCTATGGACAATCCGGCACCAGCCGCTACGCCGTTCACGGCAGCCACAACGGGTTTGGGCATCGTGGCGATGGCGTGTGCGAGCGGTGCGTAGTGCTGGTCGACGGTGGCCCACACCCCGTCCAGCGGTTGGTTCGCCAGATTGTCCGCGTGCTCGCGCAGGTCCTGGCCAACGCAGAACGCCCGCCCCTTCCCGGTGAGCACAACCGCCCGTGCGTTCTCGTCCTCACCTGCTCGGCGGACGGCCGCGAGGAGCTGCTCCTTGGTTGCAGTGTCGAGGCTGTTCATGGAGTGGGGCCGGTTGAGCGTGAGAGTCGCGACACCGGCCGCGACGTCGTACCAGACCGCTCGATCGGTGACGCTCACCGCGTGCCTCCGTCCGCTCGCAGGCAGGCCTCAACGTAACGGCCGGTGCCTGGCAACAACCGTGCCGCCTCGGCGTCGAAGAACTCCGCGGCGCGCCGGCCGGCCCAATCCGGCGGCAGGAGTTCCGCAGGCAGGCCCGGGTCACGGAAGAGGAACTTGCGCCACTCGTGCACCAACCGGCTGCGGGTCACAAAAGCTTCCTGATCCGAGCACTCAGCGCCCGCCTCGCTCACCAGCGATTTTGCGTCATCCAACCAGCGGCCGTACGAGCGGTCCAACCCACGAAGATCCCATGCGGTGTCGGTGAGCGTTGCGGAGTCGCCGTCGTACTCGGCGAGGAAACGCCGCGCTCGCACACCCTCGCTCTCCAACAGCGCGTCGAGCTCGCCGGAGGGCCGGGGGCTGAGCCAGGTGGTGTCGCGCAGGGAGGCGTAGCCGAGAAAGCCCAGGCCCGTTCGAACCCGATCGCGAGCACCGCGGTCGGAGACCGGGTCCAGGACGACGACGTGCCAGCGGCCGTCCCATGGGGCGATGCCACTGCGGTAGATACGTGCTGCCGCGTCGCTCAGCCGCCGCTCTGCTCGGGCGGTGAGCTGGTAGCCGGCGCCTTGCGGCAGCCGGACCGGCTCGAGCCAGTGCTGCCGGACCATCCGGGAGATCGCGGTGCGGACAGCGGGCGGAGCGATGCCCAGCGGTGCCATCAACTGCACCAGTGCGGCGACCGGTGCTGCACCCCCGCGGGAGCGCAGGTGGTCGCCGTACAGATCGAACAGCGAGGAGCGGGCGTTCATGGCAGCAGCAGTCTGGCACCACCGCCCGCTCACCGGTGCGATAATGGACACCTGACAACTGCAGCGATCCCGGCCTCGCGACACCGACGGGGTGGAGTCCGGCGCTAGAACACGAAGGGTAGGTTCGCGCATGGCGGCGATGAAGCCGCGGACAGGCGACGGTCCGCTGGAAGTGACCAAAGAGGGACGCGGGCTGGTGATGCGGGTGCCGCTCGAGGGCGGGGGGCGGCTCGTGGTCGAGCTCAACGCCGAGGAAGCCAAAGCTCTCGAGGACGCCCTCAGCCTGGTGACCACCTGAGATTGCCCCAACACGCCGGCTGAGCGAGCGCCCGACAACGGTCGCGACCGCCGACGAACCTGACCCACCCGGAAGGACCCTGGCCGGTGCGCTGGCACCGCCAGGGTCCTACTGTGTGGCGGATGCCTCGCACCCGCGCCGATGACCCGGCTCCTCCCGGCATTGCGATCGGTACGCCGTCTGGGCTCGAAGCGGCGGACGCCTCGCTGCTCGCCGTCGGCTACACCGGCGCGAACGGCTCGTATGTGCTCTCCCGCCAGGCAGCCGACGCTCTTCAGGCTGCCGAAGTGGACGCGTTCGACATGCTGGACCGCGCGAACGCCAGTGGCGCCGCCGGCGACATCCAGCTGCACCCGGTGCCTTCGACGCCGCGGCGTCACGTAGTCCTGGTTGGGCTCGGAGATGAGACCGCTCGCGACTACCGGCGAGCGGGCGCCGCGCTGGTCCGGCGCCTGAAAGCCGGGCAAGTGGCCAGCACCTCGATCGGTGCCACCGCGACGGACGAGGTCCTCGGAGCGTTCTGCGAGGGACTGGTTCTGGGCGGGTTCTGCTTCCAGCGCACATCCGCGCCCGAGGCGGCGGTTGTACCGCGCATCGTGCTCACCGATGTGGCGCCCTCGGCCGCGGACGTCGTACGCCGAGCCACTGTCAAAGGGATCGCCTCGTGGCGGGCGCGCAGCTTCGCCCTCACGCCCTCGAACGAGAAGAACCCGCAACAGCTCGAGTCGTGGGCCCGTGCGGCGGCTGCCCGGAGCGGTCTGCGGGTCGAGGTGTGGGATGACGACGTCCTGGCGGACAACGGCATGGGCGGACTCCTTGCGGTGGGAGCCGGATCGCCCTCGCCGTCCCGGTTCGTGCGGTTGGACTACCGGCCCGACGGAACGGATGCCCGAACGCCACTGGTCGCCCTGGTCGGCAAGGGCATCACGTTCGACACCGGCGGGATTTCGATCAAACCGCGAGACGCGATGATGAACATGAAGCGAGACATGACCGGTGCCGGCGTGGTGATCGCGGTGATGGGAGCGCTGCGTGACCTGGCGATCCCGGTCCGCGTGACCGGGCTGGTCGCAGCGGCGGAGAATGCGTTCGGCGGTGCCTCGATGCGGCCCGGCGACGTCGTCACCCAGTACGGCGGGCGCACCAGCGAGGTCGGCAACACCGACGCTGAGGGCCGGCTGGTGTTGGCCGACGCGCTCGCCTACGCCGACGCCCACCTCGACCCTGATGTGGTGGTCGACATCGCGACGCTGACCGGCGCCGGCCGGGTCGCTGTCGGCACCTCACTCGGTGTGGTGTTCGCCAACGACGACGTGCTCGCGGCGCAGCTCATCGGGGCCGGCCAACAGGCAGGCGAACCCGTATGGCGGTTGCCGTTGAGCCAGGAGTACGAGTCGCTCCTGGAGAATCCGGTCGCCGACGCTACGAATGCCGCCCGTGGTCCGGGCGCGATCACCGCTGCCCTGTTTCTGCAGCACTTCGCTGGCGACCGCCGGTGGGCGCATCTGGACATTGCCAGCATCGGCGATTCCGCCAAGGACGAGTTCGAGTACACAACAGGGGCTACGGGCTTCGGTGCCCGGCTGCTGCTCACCTGGCTCAGCCAGTTCGAGGGCTGACGTGATGCCGGAGCTGATCGCGCCCGCCCCGCACGTCCAGGCCTCGTTCCTAGCCGCCGTGGAAGAGATCCGCGCAGCTGGCGAGAGCGAGCACACGACCGGGTTGTCGGTGCTGCCACCGATCGGCGACTTCGCCGGGGAGTCGGTCACGTTGGAGGAGCTCGAGGCACCGGACCGGTTCGCGGCCTTCACCGAGCGGCTGACCGAGCAGGCCGATGAGCGCACCGAGCTGCCCGACGGGATCGTGGCCGCCACGCACCTGTGGTGGGTCGACGGCTCGGCGTACCTCGGGCGGCTGTCGGTCCGGCATGCCCTCACGCCCTGGTTGCTCGACTTCGGCGGTCACATCGGGTACGGCGTACGCCCGTCTGCACGTCGACGAGGCCACGCCACCGCGATGCTTTCCGCCGCGCTTCCGGTGGCGAGGCGGCTCGGCATCGACCCGGCGCTGCTCACCTGCGACGACATCAACGTCCCCTCACGGAAGGTAATCGAGAACTGCTGTGGTGTCCTGGAGGACCGGCGCGGCGAAAAGCTGCGCTTCTGGGTGCCGACTTCGTGAGCGGAGGCGCAGCTCAGTTGCGCTTGTGGGCCGCCAGCAAACCGTCGCCGACCGGCAGCAGAACCGACACGAAGCGGTCGTCGTCGGAGAGCGAGGTGATGGTGTCGCGGATCGCCAGCGTCTCCGGGTCACGCACGGCGGGGTCGGCGACCCGGTCGTGCCACAGCGAGTTGTCGAACGCGACAACCCCGCCGGGGCGCAGCAGTCGTCGGGCTTGTTCGAGGTAGTGCGGGTACTCCTGCTTGTCGCCGTCGGCGAACACCAGGTCGTAGTGGCCAGCGGTGAGCCTGGGCAATACCTCCAAAGCGGCGCCGGGGATGAGCCGCAGCCGCTGATGGGTGATGCCGGCCTCCGTCATCGCAATCTTCGCCAGCCGCTGATGCTCGGCCTCGATATCGACGCTGGTCAGGACTCCGTCGGGTCGCATACCCCGCATGAGCCAAAGCCCCGACACGCCACAACCCGTGCCGATCTCGACGACGTTCCTGGCGTTGAGCAAGGCGGCAAGGAACCGCAGCGCCGCGCCGCCTCCTGGGCCGATCGGGGTTGCGGGCAGATCAGCCGCCCGCGCGCGGGCGTTGCGCAGTACGTCGTCTTCTGCGACGAAGTTCTCGGCGTAGGTCCACGACGCTGGCTTCAACCCAGTGGCGATGGCAGCCTCCTCGGTCTGACCCCGCTGGGGCGACGATATGACGCGCTGAGCCTAGCCCCTGGCGACGTATCCGCACATCCACGCGCAGCACCTTGCCTTTACGGCAAACTTGAGGCACTGCAAGGACACCTGAGGAGCAGTATGTGAGTGAACCACCGCAAGGTCCCGATCCGCCGGAGGACCCTTGGTGGCGGCCGCAGGCCCAGCCGCCTGAGCGTCCGCAGCCGCCGGGTCAGCCGCCGGTTTCAGGCCCCCCTCCCCAGCCGCCGTACGGTGCGTCTCCGCAACCGCCTCACGGCGAGCCGACCCAGCCACTGCCCAGCTACCAGCCAGGCCCTTACCAACCGGGCCCCTTCCAGCCACGCCCCTTTCAGCCAGGTCCTTTCCAGCAACCGCCGTACGGGACACCGGGGGGGACCGGTGCCGGAGCCTGGTTGCCGCCCGCCGAGCCGGCGCCGGCACGCCAACGTGTCCGCGTGCCGTGGCTGGTCATCGGTCTGGTCAGCCTGCTTCTCGGTCTCGGCGGAGGAGCGCTCGGCGCCACCGTCGTCGAGTCGACCGAGAGTGGCAGCTCGAATGCCTCGGCGGCGGACTCGTCTGGTGGCACTTCTCCGCCAGCCAGCCCGCTGCCGCTACCGACCGGGCGGGCGGCGGCAGGCAGCCCGGTTGTGGGGGTCGCCGACCGGGTGCTGCCGAGCGTCGTCTCGATCGACGTCACCGGGACGTCGGCACACGTGAGCGGCTCTGGTTTCGTGTACGACGACGCCGGCCATGTCGTCACCAACAACCACGTGATCGAGCCCGCGGTCGCTGGCGGCGAGATCAAGGTGGCGTTGCCCGACGGTCGGGAGGTGTCTGCGTCGATCGTCGGCCGCAGCCCGTCGTACGACCTCGCGGTGCTCTCGGTCGACTCATCGAACCTCACTCCCGTCACGCTCGGGAGCTCAGCCAACGTGCAGGTCGGTGAGACCGTTGTCGCGATCGGTTCGCCGCTCGGGCTGAACTCCACGGTGACGTCGGGCATCATCAGTGCCACGCACCGCCCGGTGACCGCCGGCGGCAAGGGTGAGACGTCGTACCTGAACGCGTTGCAGACCGATGCGGCGATCAACCCGGGCAACTCCGGCGGTCCGCTCGTCGACCTGCGCGGGTCCGTCATCGGTGTCAACTCTGCGATCGCGACGCTCGGTGGGTCGTCAACGCAGCAGTCGGGCAGCATCGGGGTTGGTTTCGCGATCCCGATTGACCAGGTGACGACCACCGTCCGGCAGATCATCAAGACCGGGCACGCCGAGTACCCGATCATCGGTGCTCAGGTGAGCGTGGCAACCGGGTACGACGGTGCCCGCGTCGAAGGTGTGAGCGCGGGCAGCCCGGCGGACACGGCGGGCATTCACACGGGTGACGTCGTGACCGAGGTCAACGGGCAACCGGTGCACGACGGCATCGAGCTGATCGTGGAGATCAGGTCGTTCGAGCCCGGTCGAACCATTACGTTGAGCGTCCAGCGCAACGGGAAGACGTCTCCAGTCGACATCAAGCTGGGCCACAAGGTCGGCTGACGGCGCCGTGATTTGGCTGTCTACGTCGGGTTGATTCGGCCCCACCGTGACTGCTTGATCGGGCTCCACATGCGACTCGCCGGGGTGGTTGTGACGGAGCCACGGGCTCAGGCGGGAGTCAGCACGCGCAGACCGGCTGCCACGGCCGCCGACGTCAGTCGGTCGTCGTAGCTGAAAAGCACCCCGAGATCGGTGCCGATGCTCAACGCGGTGGCCAGGTGGATGGCATCCAGCGACCGCAGCTCGCTGGGGTCGAGACGTCGTGCGACCGCCAGCACTGTGTCGTCCACGGGGACCAGCGCGATGTCGCTCAGGCTCGCCTCCGCCGAATCGGCGACGTCATCTCCCAGACGCCGGCAGGCGCGCACCGCTTCAACACCGAGCAACGCGCTTGAGGTCCACGCCGACCAGCGACCCAACTCGCGGTGCAAGGCCCCGGACTCGGGCTCGTCGACGATCAACTTGACGTATGCCGACGTGTCCAGGTACGCGAGCGTCGCATCGACGTTCAGAGACGTTCCTCTCGCTGCTCGGCGAGCACGTCGGCTGTCGAAGGGCCGTTGACGCGATGGCGCCGCCCCAGGTTGGCGATCAGATCGCCCTGCGGAATCGATGCGCCCCGCTCGGCGATCAGCCGTGCCAACGCGCTCCGGCGACAACCGGACGGCGTGAGGCGTGCGACTTCGATGCCGCGTTCGGTCACCACGAACGCCTCGCCCGCCTTCACGCGCTCCAGGTAGCGGCTGAGATTTTGCCGCAACTCGCGTACACCGACCGACGAGTCCATGTGCGTCACTGTAGCACAAGGTCCTCTTGAACTCACTGGGACAACGCCGGGCCGAGCGCCGCCGAGCAGGTGTGCCGCAGGAGGATCGGGTTTCGGATACGTCACATGGGCCGGTCCACCGCCGGTCGCGGCCATCACCGGCAACGCGCCGTAGCGCGCCGTCATCAGTGAACTCCTGCACCCCTGACCCGGGAGCCAACCCGCCCGCTTGCGCGCTGTGTGAAGATGGTCATACTTGTGACCATGTCGGAGACCAGGTCGCTCGCGGAAGCCAAGGCTCACCTTTCCGAGTTAGTGGCTCGTGCAGGGGCCGAGCATGAGCGGATCACAGTGACGGTCCATGGACGGCCCACTGCCGTGCTCTTGGCCGTGGAGGACCTCGAAGCGCTCGAGGAGACGATCGCCGTGCTTTCCGACCCAGCGCTGATGCGCTCGCTCAGCGAAGCCGACGCCGAGCTGGCTCGCGGCGAGGGCGAGGACCAAGAGAGCCTCGCAGCGGCCATGCGGGCTCGGCGAACCACTGCGTGAGCGATCAGCCGTACGAGCTGATCATCGCTCCCACCGCTCGCCGACAACTCACCGACCAACTGCCCGAACCGGTGGCCTTCGCCGCCTACGAGTTCATTATCGGCGCACTACTCGAGAACCCGCATCGGGTAGGCAAACGGCTGCGCCCGCCCCTGGACGACCGCCACAGCGCCCGACGAGGCACCTACCGCGTGCTCTACCGCATCGACGACACCCGTCGACTCGTCACGGTGGTAGGCGTCGTCGCAGGCGCCGACGCCTACCGACCCCACTGACATCTTCCCGCAAACGGATCTTCAGCGGTCATTCTTGGGAAATGGTCGGTACGAGCCGCCAATGAAGGCATGACCGGACGGCGCCGACATGGAGGGAAGGACATCCATTTCTGCCAAGGGCCACGCGGGACCACCTTGAAGGGCTCGAGTGGCATCGAGGCGATCAACGACTGACCGACCGCGCAGCGGGCAAAGAGGATGTTGTGTACGTTGGGGAGACTGCCTTCTCGTCACGGCTTGGGTCGATGGGTGAAACGCTCGTGACATGATCGACGACTTTGCCAAGGAGTACCTGCACGACGACCTGCGATGGGCTCGCTCATCTCTGTTGGCCAAGCTGGACGGAC
>JBBPZH010000042.1:0-15524 GCA_038198965.1 Propionibacteriales bacterium | reverse complement strand
GACCCAGTCGGTCGAGCCGCCATGGAAGCTCCACGCGACACCCAGCTGGATCAGTTGGGCTAGCACCACCGGACCCCGGCTCCAGGTTCGAAAGCGCGCCAAGCCGCGGCCGGCCAACGCCAGACCAACGGCGTAGACCACGAAGAACGCGCTGGTCGTGATCGCGACGGTGAGCCGGGCGCTGTCGAGCCCCACGAGCTCCGCGACGCCCAGCGCGAGCGCAGTGGCCGCCTCCACCCAGACGACGACCGCAGCGGCGTGCACCCGCCGTACGGTCTGCTCCGCGATCACCGGACCACCCTAAGTGCAGCCCGGTGACCGCTTCGCTGTCATCTTGTGATGCAACCGACAGCCCCGCAGGGGTTGTGCGCGGCCGATTCTCTTGCCACCATCGGGGTACGACGCCGTGCGCCTTACGGCTCTTCCCGATGTGTATCCCCTGCTGCACAGTGTTCCGGTGATCGTTCGTGAAATCTTTCACGAACGATGAGAGCCAAGGGCAGCGGTGAACAGATGCGACGAACAGGAGTTATGCCCCATGGACTGGCGCCACCGCGCCGCGTGCCTCGAAGAGGACCCGGAGCTGTTCTTCCCGATCGGTAACACAGGTCCGGCCATTCACCAGATAGACGCGGCGAAATCAGTGTGCCGGCGGTGCGATGTGCGAGAGCAGTGCCTGGCCTGGGCGCTCGAGGCCGGCCAGGACCACGGTGTCTGGGGCGGCCTGTCCGAGGACGAGCGGCGCGCGCTCAAGCGTCGCAACGCGCGCACCCGCGTCCGCGCCTGATCGCGCTGAACTGCTGCACCCAAGGGTGTCTGACGACGTCTTGACCCGCTTGGCACATCGGTCTGATCTGCCTGGTATCGCCTCGCTCACTGTTCGCGCGTACGTCGACGGGGGCCTGCTGTCGGCAGACGACGACTACCTCGACGAGCTCACGGACGTCGCGTCCCGCATGCGCGACGCAGAGCTTTGGGTCGCAGAGATCGCCGGCGTGGTCGCCGGAGCCGTAACGTACTGTCCTCCAGGCTCGGGGTACCGCGAGCTGAGCAAGGACGATGAAGCGGAGTTCCGGATGCTCGCGGTCGACCCGGCGGTGCGCGGTCGAGGTGCTGCTCGTGCTCTGGTGCGCCGCTGCCTGGCGCGATCGCGGGAGCTGGGGGTGCGCGAGGTGGTGTTGTGCAGCATGCCGGAGATGATGGCGGCGCACCGCCTCTACAAAAGTTTGGGCTTCTGGCGAGACGAGTCGTTGGACTGGGACGTCGATGACGACCTGACGCTCTGGGGGTTCCGGACGGTGATCCAGCACAACTCCGATACATCGACTTCGACGTCGTAGGGTGCCGACAAGCGAGCGCTCAACCGGCTCGCCGCCGCGCATCTGCGACAATGTGCACCGGAGACCCAGCATCGGACGAGCGAGGGGCAGATGAGCAAGACAGGACGCAAGCGTCGGGCGCGGCGTAAGAAGGCCGCAAACCACGGAAAGCGCCCCAACGCCTAGCGACAGATTTCTGGACTGACGGGCAGGAGTTAGACCCGCCGCAACGCTGGTCCGCACCCGCGACTGAGCCGGGGCGCTGGTCACCCGGCGTTTAGAAGATGCCGCCCCCAGCGGTCCCACCGAACGGGAATCGGGTCTCCCCGAAGACCCGTGGCTCGCCGAAAGACGACGCCTCACCGGAGGTCATCGGCATTTGCCGGATCGAGAACAGTACGCGCTGCTTCAACTCGACCGGCGCCTGCTCACAGCACGACCTGGCGACGAGCATCTTGACCAGCCGCTCGAGATCGACCCGGCTCAGGCACGGGCCACACTCGTCGAGGTGGTGACGCAGTTTGGTCCAGTAGGCCTCGTCGAGCTCTTGGTCAACGAACTCGTAGAGCCGCTCCAGCACCTCAGCGCAGTTGACACCTGCCGCTCGCCCGCAGCTCATGGCGTCACCTCCGGAGCGCGCAACGTCGCCGCGTCGGCGGGTGCGCGGGTGAGCCCGCGCTCACGGGCGTAGTCGCTGAGCAGATTGCGGAGCTGGCTCCTGCCCCGGTGCAGGCGGGACATCACCGTGCCCACTGGAGTGCCCATGATCTCCGCGATCTCTTTGTAGGCGAAGCCTTCGACATCGGCAAGGTAGACCGCGAGGCGGAAGTCCTCTGGCAGCGACTGCAGCGCGTCTTTGACGTCGCTGTCAGGGAGCCGCTCGAGGGCCTCGACCTCGGCGGACTTCAATCCTGACGACGTGTGCGTCTCCGCTCGCGCGAGCTGCCAGTCCTCGATCTGCTCATGAGGATCTTGGGCCGGCTGGCGCTGCTTCTTGCGGTAGTTGTTGATGAAGGAGTTGGTGAGAATGCGGTAGAGCCAGGCTTTGAGATTGGTGCCCTGCTTGAACTGGTGGAACGCTGCGAAGGCCTTCGTGTACGTCTCTTGGACCAAGTCTTCGGCGTCTTGCGGATTGCGCGTCATGCGCAGTGCGGCGGAGTAGAGCTGGTCAAGATGCACAAGCGCGTCGCGCTCGAATCGAGCGGTGCGCTCCTCGACGCTCTCGGAAGGGGGACTCAGTGGTGTCATTGCGGCCCAGCGTAGCGACCCACGCCGACACTCGGCGGTTGAGGAGACGCGCCGTAGCGTCGTTGGGAGCCGTTCGGCAACAGCGCAGGTCATGTTGAAGGTTTAACTCCGGTGCCGAGCCGCACATTCCCGACTCAGCTCACCCGGGCGCTAACCCACTCCATCACGGCCTCCACCACCAGCGCATACACATCCTCTTGCGAGAGCGCGGCACGGCGCGGCACGGCGAAGCTGTGGTCGGCGTCCGGGATCACTGTCAGGTCGACACTGTCAGGGAAGGCACTTGGCCCGCCGAACGTGTCACGCTCTCCCTGCACGACGAACGTGGGAAGCCCGACGCCGAGGAGTTCCGGCAGCCGCGAGGGCGCATTTCGGGGCGGCTGCAGCGGGAAGGCAAGGGCCACACAGCCAACTGCTCCCATCGGGGCCGCCAGGCGGCACGCAACCCGAGCCCCGGCGCTGCGGCCCCCGAGTACCAATGGGCATCGCACGCGGATCGCATTGAGGCACGCCACCGTGGCAACGTCCAGTGCCGGCGGCCGGGGGGCGACCCGACGGCCCGCCACCTGCCACGGTTGCTCGATCCGGAACACCGTGATGCCTGACCTGAGCAGATCGCGGGCGAGTGCCGCCAAGTCGGGCGAGTCGATCCCGCCGCCGGCGCCATGTCCGAGCACCAGCGCCGCTGTCGGGTGCCTGGAACGGTCAGTGTGCAGCCGAGCGTCGCCGTACGCCGTGGAGATCGTGCGCACCGAGGTGGTCACGGGTCGAACAGGGTGTCTGGGCCGGCTTCGACCTCGAGCGGCAGCGGCGCCACCAGCTCCGGGCCGTTGTTTTGCACTGAGTTCACGTCCGTCGACACCGGATAGGCCTCGAGCCGGTCCGGCGTCGCGGGGACAAGCAACGGCCTGAGCTCGTCGGCCGCCGTACGAGTCGGGTCGAGCCAGTCGGCGTATCGATCGGACTCCACGATCATCGGCATGCGGTCGTGGAGGTGGCCGAGGGAGTCCTCGGCCGTGGTGGTGATGACCGTCGACGTCCACACGAAAGCCCCAGGCGAGTCCTCGTCCACCGACGAGTCGCGCCAGATCTCGTACAGTCCGGCCATAGCGAGCACCCCGCCATCGGCGGGGTGGATGAAGAACGGCCGCTTTATCGGCTTGTTCGCCTTGGTGCGCCCAGACGTCGGATACCACTCGTAGTAGCCGTCAGCGGGCAGCAGACAGCGTCGCGAGGCGAACGCCCGTCGAAACGCCGGCTTTTCAGCCAGCGTCTCGACGCGGGCATTGATCAACCGCGAGCCGATCGAGCGGTCCTTCGCCCACGAAGGCACCAGCCCCCAGTTGAGCACTGCGAGTCGCCGCTGCTTCTCCTCGACCGGGTCCGCCGCGTGCTTGGGCACCCGCTCGAAGACGGCGTAGACCTCCTTGGTCGGGGCCACGTTGAAGTCAGGCTCAAGGGGCGCCGCGACGTCGACGCGGTCGACTTCGAACTCCTCGACGAGGTCCTCCGGCTTGCGGCTGGAGGCGTAGCGCCCACACACGACTCAACCTTCGCACATCACCGCCGGCTCTCGGCTGCCCTAAACTGACGGGCAGCGACGACGAAGCCAAGTAGTCGCTCCGACCCGCAGCACAGAGAGCCGCCGGCTGCTGAGAAGGCGGACTGCGACGGAGTGCACGAAGACCCTTCCGAGCTGTAGCGCAAACGAAGGCCGGCGCACCTAGTCGGCGAAGGTGTGGTGGCACCGCGAACCTGCCCGTCGCCCACGCCTCCAGGGCAACCGACCCCTGGAGGTGACCATGTCCACCGCATCGCTCGACCCGCCACCCGCGCTGCCACGCACGCTTGCCGCCGAGTTGCCCACGTACGCCGACTCCCCCGACGCCCTCGTGCGACTCACCGGCTGGGTTGCCCGACGCCGCCGGCTCTCCGGCCTCGCCTTCGTCGTCTTGCGTGACCGCTCCGGCACCGCGCAAATCGTCGTGCGGGACGACGCGACGCTTCGACAGCTCAACGACCTACCGGAAGAGACTCCGGTCGACGTGGTGGGAACTCCGGCGGTCAACCGGCAGGCCCCCGGCGGTGTCGAGGTGATCGAGCCGGTCTTCACCGCACTGTCCGATCCAGCGGCGACGCCACCAGTTGAGCTGTGGCGGCCCACGTTGACTGCCAACCTGCCGACGCTGCTCGACGCAGCCCAGGTGACCTGGCGGCACCCACGTCAACAGGCCGCCTGGCAGCTGGCTGCCGCGTCGCTGCACGGCTTCCGGCGTGCGCTCGACGAGACCTCCTTCACCGAGGTGCACAGCCCCAAGTTGGTGGAGTCGGCGACCGAGTCGGGTGCCAACGTGTTCGCTGTCAACTACTTCGGCCGCCCGGCCTACCTTGCGCAGTCACCGCAGTTCTACAAACAGATGCTCGTCGGGGTTTTCGAGCGCGTGTACGAGGTGGGACCGGTGTTTCGCGCCGAGCCGCACGACACGGTGCGCCACTTGGCCGAGTACGTATCGCTCGACGTGGAGATCGGTTTCATCGACGACCACCGCGACGTGATCGCCGTCCTGCGTGACGTCGTGGCGGGCATGGTCTCGGCCGTCCACGAGCGGGCAGCGGCGGCGGTCGACCTGCTGGGAGTCGACGTACCCTCAGTGCCGGACCAGTTTCCGCTGCTGCATTTCCGTGACGCGCTGCAGATCGCCGGAGCTCCGGCCGACGAGCCCGACCTCTCGCCCGCGCATGAACGAACGCTGGGCGAGTGGGCCAAGCGCCAGCACGACAGCGACTTCATCGTGGTGGAGGGCTATCCCACCGCGCACCGCGCCTTTTACAGCCATCCAGACCCGGCTGAGCCACGATGGTCCCGGTCCTTCGACCTGATCTTTCGAGGGATGGAGCTGGTCAGCGGTGCGCAGCGGCTGCACCGGTACGCCGACTACGTGCGTGTGCTGGCCGAGCGCGGCCAGCCGCTGGAGCCCTACGCCGGCTACCTCGACGCGTTCAGGTACGGCATCCCACCGCACGGCGGATTCGCGATCGGCCTCGAGCGGTGGACGGGCCGGTTGACCGGGGCCGAGAACATCCGCGAGGTCACGCTGTTCCCCCGAGACCTGCACCGCTTGTCGCCCTGACCCGGTGCCCGGAAGCACTCCGCGTCGGCGTGCGGTAAGAATGAGCCCATGTCCTTGGTGAGAAGAGTCGCCCGACCGATGCTGGCGTCGATGTTCCTCAACGGAGGCGTCAACGCGCTCAAGAACGCCGACCGGCTGGCGCAACGCGCCCGGCCGGTCACCGAGCGGGTGACCCCTGCCGTGGAGCGCACGTCGATGCTTCCCGTGTCGCTGGACTCTAAACAGCTGGTCCAGCTCAACGCGGCAGTCCAGATCGCCGGTGGCGCGATGCTCGCCACGGGCCACGCTCCACGCCTGGCCTCGCTCGCCCTCGTCGGCAGTCTGGTGCCGACGACGCTGGCGGGACACCGTTTCTGGGAGGAGTCCGAGCCGCTGCAGCGGTCGAACCAGCGCATCCATTTCCTCAAGAACGTCTCGATGGCCGGTGGCCTGTTGCTGTCGAGCGTCGACACCGAAGGCAAGCCGAGTCTGGCGTGGCGGGCGCAGCATCGCGCCGGGCAGGCTCGGAAAGCGACAGCGAGGGCGAACGCTGGCGGCAGCCGGAGCAAACGGCATGGTCGCCAGGTTCGCCTCAGGATCAGCCGATCTCGCACGCAGTAGCCGCTCCGGCTCCCGCTTGGGCCGCGCCGTACGCCGGCCGGCCCGTGCATGGGGTCGTCCAGCTGCCGGGATCGAAGTCGATCACCAACCGAGGGCTGGTGCTGGCGGCTCTTGCCACCGGTCCCTCAATGCTTGCCCGGCCGTTGATGGCTCGCGACACCCGGCTCATGGTCGAGGCGTTGCGGGTGCTCGGCACGCAGATCGACGAGACCGCCGACGCCTGGCAGGTGTTCCCCAGGCAGCTCTCCGGGCCGGGCAGCATCGACTGCGGCCTCGCCGGCACTGTCATGAGGTTCGTCCCGCCGGTGAGCGCGCTGGCTGCTGGCCGGATCGACTTCGACGGCGATGCGGCCGCGCGCCAGCGCCCCTTGGGTCCGATGCTGGCGGCGCTGCGCACGCTCGGGGTGGCCGTTCAGCCGTCGACAGACCGGCTGCCGTTCTGGCTCGACGCGGCAGGCGCCGTGCGCGGCGGAAGTGTCAGCCTCGACGCGTCGGCGTCCAGCCAGTTCGTGTCCGGGTTATTGCTGAGCGGGGCGCGCTTCGACACCGGGCTCGATGTGCGCTCCGACGGCAAGCCGGTGCCCTCGCTTCCGCACATCGAAATGACCGTGGCGATGCTGCGCCAACGTGGGATCATCGTCGACGACTCCGAGCCGTCCAGGTGGCGGGTGCTGCCGGGTGAGATCGCGCCGCTGTCGTTCGAGGTCGAACCCGACCTCAGCAACGCCGCCCCGTTCCTCGCCGCCGCCGTCGTGACCGGAGGAGAGGTCACGATCGCCGGCTGGCCAGCGCAGACGACTCAGCCGGGTGACCGGTTGCGCGACATCTTCGAGCAGTTCGGCGCAGGGGTACGCCGCGATGCAGCGGGCCTCACCGTCACCGGACCGCAGCGCATCGGCGCGGTCGACCTGGACCTGCACGAGGTTGGCGAGCTCACGCCGGTGATCGCGGCGGTCGCGGCGGTCGCGTGCGGGCCGTCGTATCTGCGCGGCATCGCCCATCTGCGCGGTCACGAGACCGACAGGCTGGCGGCGCTGGCCGGCGAGCTCACCCGCCTCGGGTGCCAAGTGACCGCGGGCAGCGACACCCTGCACATCCGCCCGCGACGGCTCACCGGCGCGACACTGCAGACGTACGCCGACCATCGGATCGCGCAGGCGGCTGCCGTGCTCGGGTTGGTGGTGCCCGGCGTACGAATCGTCGATGTGGCGACCACCGCGAAGACGCACCCCGGATTCGTCGAGTCCTGGTTGGCGCTGCTGCGGTGACTCCCGCGCGTGACCTCGACGACCCGAGCCGGTTCGACCGGCCGCGGCGGCACACCCGGCCGCGCACCAAGATCCGGCCGGCGCACGAGGAGGCAGTGACCGGCGTCGTGGTCACCGTGGACCGCGGCCGCTTCACCGTCCACCTACGACCGTCCGGGTTCAGCGAGGCTGAGCCGCAGGTGGTCACCGCGATGAAATCCCGTCCGCTCGGTCGGCAAGGTGTCGTGGTCGGAGACACCGTCCGGCTGGTGGGTGACACGTCGGGCGCGGCCGGCTCGTTGGCCCGGATCGTTGACATCGAGCCGCGCACCACCGTCCTGCGGCGGACCGCGGACGACACCGACCCGGTCGAGCGCATCGTCGTCGCCAACGCCACCCAGCTGGTCATCGTCACCTCGGTCGCCGATCCGGAGCCCCGGCCGCGGCTGATCGACCGGGCGCTGGTGGCGGCGTACGACGCCGGGCTCGACCCCCTGCTCTGCGTGACAAAGACCGATCTGGCGAGCCCCGCGGACCTGCTGGCGACGTACGGGCCGCTCGGCGTACACGCCGTCGTCGTCGAGCGCGGCGGTGATCTCGACCCGTTTCGTCAGGAGCTGCGCGACGAGGTCAGCGTGCTGCTGGGCCACTCCGGCGTGGGCAAGTCAACGCTGGTGAACGCGCTGGTGCCCGGCGCCACCCGGCTGACCGGCACGGTCAACGCGGTGACCGGCCGCGGGCGTCACACGTCGACCTCTGCGTACGCGCTTGCGCTGCCGGGAGGTGGGTGGGTGATCGACACTCCCGGCATCCGGTCGTTCGGTCTGGCCCACGTCGAGGCCGCCAGGTTGATCGAGGCCTTCGACGACCTTCGGAGACTCACGCGGGACTGCCCCCGCGGCTGCACCCATGCTGCCTCAGAGCCGGAGTGCGCGCTCGACGTGGCTGTGAGGGACGGCCGGCTCGACCAGCAGCGAGTGGAGTCGTTTCGGCGGCTGCTGGAGGCCCGTGAGCCGACCGAGCCGGCATCGAGCGGGGCAGCGGAGACGGATGCCGATGGCTACCCGTTGCCGTTGCCGGAGGTCGAAAAGTCGCGCTGACCATCGGGGTTCCACACGGCACGGGAACCGATTTCGCCGACCCGATAGGTCTGGAACGCCACTCCGGCGGCACCCGCCACCAGCAGGACGGCGGCGATCGTCGTGACCAGCTCGGTGCCGGTGGCGCGCCGACTGACGACGAACGCCGCGATCGCGAGAACGGCGTAGCCGAGCATGGCGAGCACCAGCACATTGGCACGCTGCTGGTGCTGCCGGACCAGGTCGCCGACCGGTCCTTGCATCTGTCCCTCCCGCGTGATCACCTGCAGCAACTGGCCACCGGTGATCTTGGCCGCCAGCACCGCGGCCGCGCCGGCGAGAGCCACGAGCACCAAGGGCACCCGAGACCAGGCGCGAGTGCGCGGTATCGCGAAGAGCACGCCGAGAAGCGCGGCAAGTGGCACCAAGACAACCGCTGCGTGCACCACCAGCGGGTGTATCGGAAGACCGTTGATCTGGCTGGGCATGGCACCTCGTTCGGGTTGGAGTACGCCGCCGGCCGCCTCGCGCCAAGACCCCGCGGTACACGTCCAATTAACGCACGACCTCCTCGATCCGGCACGTGGACGTTGGTGCTACGACCCGCGAGTCGTCAATGCTTTCGGAGGTCAGCCAGTGCGTCCGCATGCCGTCCGGCCCGACGTCTCCGAATGAGCGGGATGGGGGAACAGCCAGCCAATACGCTGAGCCGCATGCCCTCGGCGTACAACGACGACCTCCGACTGGCGCACGTGCTGGCCGATGACGCCGACTCCTTGAGCATGGACAGGTTCAAGGCCCAGGACCTCCATGTGGTCGCCAAGCCCGACCTCACCTTGGTTTCCGACGCCGACCGGTCCGTGGAGGAGGCGCTGCGCCGTACGCTCGGCCGGGCGCGACCTCGCGATGCAGTGCTCGGTGAAGAAGGCGGCAGTACCGGCTGGGGGCCACGCCGCTGGGTCATCGACCCCATCGACGGCACCCACAACTTCGTCCGCGGTGTGCCGGTGTGGGCGACGCTGGTCGCCTTGATGGTCGGGGACACGGTGGTCGCCGGCGTGGTCTCGGCGCCGGCGCTGGGACGGCGATGGTGGGCGTCGGAGGGCGGTGGCGCCTGGACCGGCAAGTCGTTGCACGCCGCATCGGCATGCCGGGTGTCTGACATCGGGCGCCTCGACGACGCGTCGTTCTCCTACTCCTCCCTGGACGACTGGATCAGACTGGGGGGCCTTGACCCCTTCTTGACGCTGACTCAGCGCTGCTGGCGCACCAGAGCGTACGGCGACTTCTGGTCCCACATGCTGGTCGCCGAGGGCGCCGTCGATGTGGCTGCCGATCCGGTGCTTCAGCTCTACGACATGGCGGCGCTCGCCGTGATCGTGCAGGAGGCCGGCGGGCGGTTCACCAGCCTGCGCGGCGTCGACGGCCCCGGGGGCGGCAACGCGGTGTCGAGCAACGGCCGAGTGCACGACGAAGTCCTGCACGTGCTGCGGCAGGGTGCGCCTGCTCCCGCGTGACGCCACGCAACCGCGCTTGAGCGCGCTTGACGGCTATCGCGGCGGGCCACCCGGGTCTAGGGTCGTGTCAGGTGCAGCGAACAGGCGGAGGTGGACCATGCGGATCGCGGACGTGCTGCAGGGCAAGGGTGACGCGGTGGTCAGCATCTCGCCGCAGTCCAGCGTCAGGGAGCTGCTCGGCCTCCTCGCCGAGAACAACATCGGCGCCGCCATCGTCAGCACTCCAGACCAGCCGGTCACCGGCATCGTGTCCGAGCGCGACGTCGTACGCCGGCTCGTGGCCGGGGCTGACGTGCTCGACGCCACTGTCGCAGAGATCATGACCCAGCAAGTGCGGACCGTGTCCCCCGAAGACTCCATCGAAGCGTTGATGCTGCTGATGAGTGAGCACCGGATCCGGCACGTTCCCGTGGTGCAGGACGGGCAGCTCCACGGCCTCGTGTCGATCGGCGACGTGGTGAAGTCCCGCATCGGGGAGCTGGAGTTCGAGCGCGACCAGCTGTCGTCGTACGTCACCAACTCCTAAATCTCAGCCCCTCGTCGGCAGCCGATGACCCGACTCTTTGCTGCTCTGCCGCTGCCGGTTCAGGTCGTCGCCGACCTCGACGAGCACATCGACGGCGTGCGAACCGCGCATCCCCATCTGCGCTGGCGCACCCGAGCCGCTGGCACCTGACCTTGGAATTCCTCGGGGAGTGCGGCCGGCACGAGGTGGATCGGCAAGTGCGACGCTGGGCCGTGCGAGCTGCGCGCTCCCCGAGACTCGAGCTACGGCTCAGCGGCGCCGGCACGTTCCCGGAGAAGGCATGGATGGCCAGAGTGCTGTGGGTGGGCGTTGCCGGTAACGTGACAGCCTGGCGACAGCTTGCCGGCTACCAGCAGCAGCCGCATGTGACGCTTGCCCGGACGCGTGACCGCGCCGATCTAACCAACTTGGTCGCCGAGATCGGCTCCTACACAGGTCCCTGGTGGACAGCCGAGCAGCTGGCCCTGGTCGAGTCCCACCTCGGCCAGCGCGGCGGACCTCGCTACGAGCGCATCGAAAGCTTCCCGCTGAGCGGATCAGTCGCCGCGGCGGCTGACTGAGCGACGTACGTCGACGGCTAGCACGACACCGAAGGTCGCCGCCACCAACAACGCGCCGCCGACGACAACGACCGGCGCCGCCACACCAGCCAGCGACATTACCAGGGCGACGCCGAGGACGACTACGACCGCGCCGGCGATCTTGGGGTCATCTCCGACCACCAGGTCAACCAGGACTCCCCACACGCTCCGGAGGGCGTTCACGGTGCCACTCCGACGGATGGGACAGGCGACTGGATCTCGTCGGAGGGTACGCGCAACAAGCCGATCAGCACCCGCGACCACAGCGCCCACCCGGCCAGCAGACCGACAAGAGCCCAGTCCCCTCCGGGCCAGGTGGTGCCTGAGCCACCGCCGACGATGGTGGAGAGCCCCTCCAGAGACCAAAATGTGCCGAACGTCGTGAGCATCAGTCCGACGACGTACTTGAGGGTGTTCTCCGGCACCACGCTGAGGGGTCGGTGCAGGAGTAGTCCCGCGGCAAGGACCGCGACCGATGCGGCGGCGCCGCCGACAGCGGCGAGTGGCAGATTGTGCGCGTTGACACCGAAGGTCACGACGATGAAGACCACCTCGACACCTTCGAGCAGCACCGCCTTGAACGAGACGACGAAGCCGAACGCATCGAATCCGAACAAGGTCGATGCCGGCGCAGACCGGCCGGCTCGGGTCTGCGCTTCGTACTCGGCCGCCTCGTCGTGCAACGACTTGCGTCCCGCGGCCCGCAGGACAGCCTTGCGGAGCCACTGCAGGCCGAAGGTCAACAGCAGCCCACCGATCACGAGCTGCAGGACCGCCGGTGAGACGAACCGCAGGAGCGCCGTACCCGCGACCGCGGTGATTGCGGCCAGGGCCACCAGAGCCGCACCCGTCCCGGCGAGCGCGGCGCGCCAGCCCCGCGTAACTCCCATCGCCAACACGATGGTGAGCGCCTCGACGCACTCCACGAACGAAGCCACAAAGGCCGACAGCAAGAGTCCCCAGTCGGCAGCGCTCACGACAGCAGCCTAATCGCGGGGTCTGTCGGAGTCGGCCAGATCGTGTAAATTCCACTCAAGGCGCGAAACATGCTCACTGCGCCCGAGAGGATGCCGCCATGCTCGACGTCACCACCCAGCGCTGCGGCGCCCACCTGCTGTGGCGGGGGCGGAGCATCGGCACGGCTCGGAGCGGCTGACATGACCGGCGAGGTCGAGCCTCCCAGCTCTCTTGCCGCCGCGGACGGGGGTATGCAGCTCAGTCTGCAGGCCACGCTCGACCTCTTGGCGCAGACGATTGTCAACGCCTTGGGTTTCGAGGTGGCCGTGGTCAACCTCGTCCGGACCGACGGTTCGCTCGAAGTTGTGTCGTGCGCCGGTCCGACCGAGGTGCGAGATCTCCTGCTGGGAAGATGCGAGACCGCGGAGACTTGGCGCCGCATTCTCGCTGCGAGTGTCGGGTGGGGCAGGCTGCGCTTCCTCGATCATGCTCAGGTCGTCGACGTTGCCGACATGCTCAGCTGGATCCCCGACATGGACATCCACGACGACGACGCCGAGTCCTGGCACCCCGAGGACGGGCTGTTCGCCCCGCTGTACGCCTCTGACGGATCACTGTTAGGGGTGCTGTCGGTCGACGTACCCCGCGATGGCAAACGGCCCGACAAGGTGACCTGCGACGCGCTCGAGGCGTTTGCGGTCTCTGCCGCCCTGGCGTTGGAGCACGCGACGCTGCGCTCCCGCACCGAGGAGGCGGTTGGCCGCCTGCAGCACCTGGCCACGCACGACACCGTCACCGGGGTCGGCAACCGGTCATTGCTCCTGCAGCGGCTGCACGCCGCCGTGGCCGACCGCGACGCCACCGGACGACCTCTCGGTTTGCTGTTCATCGACCTCAACGGCTTCAAGCGGGTGAACGACGCCCACTCCCACGCCATCGGTGACCGAGTGTTGCGCGCGGTCGCCCAACGGCTGTGTGCCGTGATCCGCCCCGATGACGCCGTCTCCCGCTGGGGCGGCGACGAGTTCACCGTGCTCGCGGAGGACGTCCGGGACGAAGCAGCCGCGCTGCAGTTCGCCCAGCGAGTCGACGACGCGATCTCTCAGCCGATCGCGCTCGACGGGGACGAGTTCCACGTCACCGCCAGCATCGGCGTCGTCTTCAGCGACGGCCGGCACTCGGCACCGGCCGAGGACCTGCTGCACAACGCCGACTCAGCCATGTACCAGGCGAAACGGCACGGTGACCGTGGTGTGTGGTTGTACGACGAGTCGCTGCGGGTAGCCGAGAAGCGTCGCCAGCACGTCGAAGAGGTTTTGCGGACCGCCTTGGCCCATTCGCGGATCGTCCTGCATTACCAGCCGATCGTTTCGCTGTACGACGGCAGCGTGACCGCGGTCGAAGCGCTCCTGCGGTTGCGCGATGACAACGGCGAGCTTATCTATCCCTCGACGTTCCTCTCCGTCGCCGAGGAACTCGGGCTCATGATCGAGATCGAGCGCGCCGTGTTCGACGAAGCGTGTCGAGAAGCCAAGCTCTGGCACGAGGCCGGTCATCCGCTGCGGCTGTCGGTCAACGTGTGCGTCCGACAGCTCGAACGGATCGAGAACTTCGAGAGCATTGTCCATGACGCGCTCTACACCAACGGCCTTGCTCCCGAGCGGTTGACGTGTGTGATCACCGAGCACGCCTACCTCGATGCCAACCCCCGCACACTGCAAGGCATGCGTCGGCTGACGGCGTCCGGGGTGACGTTCAGCATCGACGACTTCGGCACGGGCTTCGGCTCGATGACCTACGTGCGTTCGATGCCCATCCAAGAGATCAAGATCGACCGCAGCTTCGTGACCGAGGCGCCGACGGAGCGAGCTGCGGCTGCGATCGTCCGCGCCCACGCCATCTTGGCGACCGAGCTCGGCGTCCGTTGTGTCGCCGAGGGAGTGGAGACTACGGAGCAGCACACGTTGCTGTCGCGTGTCGGCGTCGGCTTCGCCCAGGGCTACCTCTACCAGGAGCCCGTGACCTCCGACATACTCATCGGCCGGCTCGATGCGCTGGCGGAGGGAGTCGTCGTCGGCCGTGAGGTCGACAGCTGATCATGGTGGTTGCCGCGCAAGGGGGTTCCGCTACCGACGCCCCGGGTTCGGCGGACGGCTCATAGGGGCGGCAGGGCGAGCCGGATCTCGCATCGGAGGTCAGGTGCCCGCCTGAGGCGGACGTCGGCTGTCACCAGAGCGCAGCCGAATGTCTCGGCGGCGGCGAGGTAGGCGGCGTCGTAACCGGTGACGTTGCGACGCAGTGCCCACATGCGGTCCAGTAGAGATGTCGCGGCGACGAGGTCGATGGTCACGGCCGTCATCGCAGTGAAAGCATCGAAGGCGCGCTGCTCGCTGATCTTGTGCCCAAGCCATCGGCCACGGATCGCAGAGAACGCTTCCACGACGAGGTGTTCTGGTGCGGCCCAGTGTGGATCGCGGCCGAGCTCGGCGCGCCCGTGTGCGCCGACCGGTCCGTCGTCAGTCAAGGCGTTGACCAGCACCGAGGCGTCGACCACGATCACCGGACCTCGCTCGTGACGTCGCTGAGAACGTCCTCTCGGTCGGCTCGCGCCCGGTCGAGCGCTTCAGTGACCTGCTTCGTCGACAGTCGCGAACCGTCTCGGCGACTGCCGAACCGCTCCAGGATGGTCAGGTTGGTGGAGCGGCGCGCCTCGTCGGTGACCAAACTGAGCAGGAACGACTGCATCGACTGGCCGCGGGCGGCAGCCAGGTCGGCCAGCGTCTGGCGGATGTCATCGGGGACGTCTCGGATCTGCAAGGCAACCATGCATGCAATTTACATGCACCTAGGGGTCATTTGGATGACGGGTGGCTTGCGTCAATTTTGCGCTGCGTTTCCACGGCGTCCGGCCCTCGGGTTGACCGCAGGCCCTGTCAGCCGTAACGTTTTTGCTGGTTGCAGTTTTGTACTGGGTTGTTCGTTTGACGCCCGCAAAGTCTGACAGCGGGCGCTTTTGCTCCTGGTGAATGCCTGAGCCAGAGTGTCTCGTGGTAACCCGAGTCCGCAGGAAGCGGTCTCGTTCGGCAGTCGCAAGGAGAAACACGCATGTCTCAGGGAACCGTCAAGTGGTTCAACGCTGAAAAGGGCTTCGGCTTCATCGAGCAAGACGGCGATGGCCCCGACGTTTTCGTCCACTACTCGGCCATTGACTCGTCGGGCTACAAGAGCCTTGACGATGGTCAGCGAGTGGAGTTCACGACCACCCAGGGCCCCAAGGGCCCGCAGGCGGAGAACGTTCGCCCCGTCTGAGCTGACGCCG
>JBBPZH010000041.1:0-6658 GCA_038198965.1 Propionibacteriales bacterium | reverse complement strand
TGGTAGCCCCGACGGGATTCGAACCCGCGCTACCGCCTTGAGAGGGCGGCGTGCTAGGCCACTACACAACGGGGCCATCGAGCGCCTGACGATATCGGAAACAGCGGACCGTCGACTCGCTGGGGTACTAGGACTCGAACCTAGACTAACTGGACCAGAACCAGTCGGGCTGCCAATTACCCCATACCCCATGGCACTCGGCGTTTGGCACGCCGACGCCCGACCTTACCGGAGCGCAGAAACGCCGCCAAAACGCCTCGTCGCCGCCACGGCGGCCTTAGCGGGCGGCGCGAGAGCCCGCGGATCAACGTCGAAGTCGCTGGTCAGCTCGACTGCTGAGTGATGTTGACCATCCACGGGATGCCGAACTTGTCGGCGCACATGCCGAACTCGTCGCCCCACACCTGCTTCTCCAAAGGCATGGTGACGGTGCCGCCGTCGGACAGCTTCTCCCAGTAGCGTCGTAGCTCGTCGCTGTCGTCGCCGGACAAGCTGATCGTGATGCTGTCACCGACGTGCTGCTCGGCGCCCGGCTGCAGGTCCGATGCCATCAGCACGAACCCGCTGTCCGTCTCGAGCATGGCGTGCATGACCCCGTCGGCGTTCGGGGCGTCAGCTGCGCCGTACTCACCGAACGTGCTCACCTGCAGGGTGCCGCCAAAGGCGGTTTCGTAGAACTCCATCGCCTCGCGGGCGTTGCCCGGAAAGGCGAGATAGGGGTTGAGGCGCGATGTCATCGCATACTCCTTGGTGAGGTAGTCATTGTCCCTCGGCAGGCTACTGACTCCCGCCGACATTGACACCAGCTGGGGCATCTGGTCGACGGCGGAGCGAGCATCTAGATCGACGAGGCCACCCCTACGTTAGGCCGTCGGCGCGGCGTAAGGTCCGTGTCCGAGCGGCGGTAAAGAGCGAACGCGCCGGCTGGCCGCTGCCAGCAGCCACGGCACGACGATGGCGAGCAGGACGGCGTGCACGACCACGGGAACCCAGTTCACGCCTCGCGGGTTCAGCGTTTGGTTGACTCTGTCGAGGAACCCGGCTGGGATCAACGCAGCGAGGTTGTACACCGTGTGGATCGCGATCCCAGCTTCCAAGCCTTGTGTACGCACCGCCAGAAAGGCCAACACGACACCAAGCAGCACCCGGTCGGCGAGCAGCTCGGGGGCGAACTGCAGGTGCGCGAGCGCGAACAACACACCGTTGGCGAGGCAACACACCACGACCGGCCAACCGAGCGCTCCGGTGGCTTTGAGGAGCACGCCTCGGAAGAGGTACTCCTCGCCCGCTGCCTGCAGCGGCGTCGTCAATAGCACGACGATCACGAACAGCCACACACTCGCCCCGATCGGGGTCTTACGCAGCGCAATCGCACCCCAGGTGCCACCGACCAGCAACAGGGACCACACAACAGTTGTCATGGCGACGCAACGGCTCAGCCATGCCCACCGCAATCCCGGCCGCATGGAAGACAGCCAGCGGGGCCGGACGCCGTACAGGACGCGGGCCAGCAGCATCGCCCACCCGATCAGGGCGGCGAGGCCGAGGTTGATAACGAGCATGTCCAGGGGGCTCACGCCGTCGGTCAGCAGGAAGCTGTAGCTGGTGCCGATGAGCCTGGCCACTCCCTCGGCAAGCAACAGCACCGCCAGTGGCAGCACCACGAGGCCGGCGACGATCGCCACCAGCACGACGACAAGCCGCCACAGCGCGCCGTGCCGACGGCGCACGGCGTACAGAAAGTCGGTGGGGCTGACGGGCTGAGGCGCGACCTGGCCGTCGCCGGCGAAACTCACTGCGCTGCTGCGCTCAACCGATCCAGCGAACGCTCCCGGCCCAGGAGTTCCAGGGACTCAAACAGCGGCGGGGAGATGCGGCGGCCGGTGACGGCGACACGCACGGGACCGAATGCGTTCCGCGGCTTCAGCCCCCGCTCCTCCACGAGCGCTCGGCGCAGTGCACCCTCGATGGCGGTGGTGTCCCAGCCCTCGATGCGATCCAACGCGTCGTACGAAGCGCTGACGACGGCTCGGCCGTCGTCGGTGAGCGCCTTCGCGGCGTCGTCGGGGTCGAGTTCGAACTCCTCCTCGGAGACGAACAGGAAGCGCAGCAGGTCCACGCCTTCGCTGAGCGTCGTCATCCGCTCGTGGACCAGCGGAGCGGCGGCCGCGAGCAGGGCCTGCTGGTGGCTGGTTGGCGGGTCATCGAGAAGGCCGGCGAGCTGGAGGTACGGCGCCAGCCGGCGTGCCAGCTCGTCGACCGGGAGCATCCGCAGATGACTGGCGTTGATCGACTCACACTTCTTCAGATCGAACCGGGCCGGGTTGGGGTTGACCCGTCGGACGTCGAAAGCGGCGACCAGCTCCTCGACCGTGAAGACATCGCGGTCCTCCGCTATCCCCCAACCGAGCAGCGCCAGGTAGTTGAGCAACGCCTCAGGGAGAAAGCCGCGCTCGACGTACTCGGCCAACCCCGAGCCCTTGTCGCGTTTCGAAAGCTTCCGGTTACCTTCCCCCATGACGGTGGGCAGGTGGCCGAACCGCGGCAATCGCTTGCCGACACCGAGGTCGGCGAGGGCGCCGTACAGCGCAATCTGACGGGGCGTCGACGACAACAGATCCTCGCCCCGCAAGACGTGCGTGATCTCCATGAGGGCGTCGTCGACGGGGTTGACGAGTGTGTAGAGCGGGTGGCCGTTGGCGCGCACCAGCACGTAGTCGGGCACGTGCTCAGGCTGGAACGTGACGTTGCCGCGCACCAGATCGACGAACGTGATCGGCTCGTCCGGCATCCGAAAGCGCAGCACCGGACGGCGCCCCGCCGCCTGGTACGCCCCCACCTGTTCGTCGGTCAGTTCGCGGCAATGCCCGTCATACCCTGACGTTCGGCCCTCCGCTCGCGCCAGCTGCCGCCGCTCGTCAAGCTCGGCTTGCGAGCAGTAGCAGTCGTAGGCGTACCCGGCGTCATGCAGTCGGGCGGCGATGTCGGCGTACATCTCGATGCGCTGGGATTGCACGTACGGCGCGAACGGGCCGCCTACCTCCGGTCCCTCGTCCCAGTCGATGCCGAGCCAGCGCAGCGACGAAAGCAGCGAGGTAAGTCCGTCGGAGGTGTTGCGGGACTCATCGGTGTCCTCGATACGCAACACGAGTGTGCCCCCGAAGTGGCGAGCGAACGCCCAGTTGAACAAGCCGGTGCGGATGAGACCGACGTGCGGCGACCCGGTCGGCGACGGAGCGAAGCGCAGGCGTACGTCGCCGGGAGCGAGGTCGGCGAGCACCTCCAATGCAGCTTCAGTCACGGACCACCACCGTATTGGTCAGTGTGCCGATTCCGTCGACGGTTACCGACACCGAGTCCCCGGGCTGCATTGGCCCGACGCCAGCCGGCGTGCCGGTCAACACGACATCACCCGGCAACAGGGTCATGAACGAGGTGATGTAGGCGATGACCGTCGGGACGTCAAACATCAGGTCACGGGTGTGCCCCTCTTGGCGCATGTCACCGTTGAGCGTCGTGGTCAGGTGGAGGTCGGCGGGGTCGAGGTCGGTCTCGATCCACGGCCCGACCGGGCAGAAGGAGTCGAACCCCTTCGCCCGCGCCCACTGACCGTCGCGGCGCTGCAGGTCGCGTGCCGTGACGTCGTTGGCGACCGTGTAGCCGTAGATCACGTCGGCCGCCTGCTTCTCGGGGACATCCCGGCAGATGCGCCCGATGACGACTGCGAGCTCTCCCTCGAACTGCACGTCCTCGCTCTGGGTCGGATAGACGATCGGATCGAAGGGCCCGACGACCGACGTGTTCGGCTTGAGGAACACCAGCGGCTCAGGCGGCACCTCGCCACCCATCTCAGCCGCATGGTCGGCATAGTTGCGCCCGATGCACGCCACCTTGCTGCGCGGGATCACCGGTGCCAGCAGACGGACGTCGACAAGCGGGAACTGCTCCCCCGTCAGCTCAAGGCCGCTGTACAGCGGATCGCCAGCCACGGCAGCAACGATCTCGTCACCATCTGGGCCACCAACGACGCCGTACCTTGGCTCGTCCTCGACGCTGAACCGAGCGACCCTCACTGCCACCTGCCCGTCACAGCCGCCAACCCTACCGGCGGGCGGAAGGTGCCTCCGACAACCGAAACCTGCCAGCGGCTGAGGAGCTATTCGTCGGAGCTGGCGTAGAGGCAGAGGGGTTGCCCGGCCGGATCCACCATGACGCTGCCCGCCGAAACCCACGGAAACTCGCCGCCCAGCGAGGTCGGCTGCTAAAAGAGGCGATACAGCCAGCCGTGGGTGTCGGCTGCGCGGCCGTACTGGATGTCGAGCAGACGCTGCCGCAGTGCGGCCGTCACCGGCCCAATGTCGCTCCCAGCAGACACCGCCCCGTCCCGCCATTTGAGGGTGCTGATCGAGGTGATCACGGCGGCGGTCCCGCAGGCGAAGACCTCGACGATCTCACCGGCGACTACCCCCTTGCGCCACTCGTCGATCGTCACCCTTCGCTCCTCGACGGGGTGGCCAAGCTCCCCGGCGAGCTCCAGAATTGATGACCTCGTGACCCCTTCCAAGATCGATCCGGAGAGCTCGGGAGTCACCAGCGTGCCGTCGGCGTACACAAAGAAGATGTTCATGCCGCCAAGCTCCTCCACCACGGAGCGCTCCACAGCGTCGAGGAACACGACCTGGTCGCAGCCCGCGCGGAATGCTTCCTGCTGCGCGACCAAGCTGGCGGCATAGTTGCCGCCGCACTTGGCGGCCCCGGTGCCGCCTGGAGCTGAGCGGGTGTAGTCCTCGCTGAGCCAGATCGTGACCGGTCTCAGACCACCACTGAAGTAGGCACCCGCCGGCGACGCGATCAGCGCGAACGTGACCCGCTTGGCCGGTCGTACGCCGAGAAACGTCTCGGATGCGAACATGAACGGCCGCAGATACAGCGACTTCTCCTCCCCCGACGGCACCCAGTCGCTGTCGATCGTGACCAACGCGGTGATCGCGGCGAGGAAGTCCTCGGTCGGCAGCTCCGGCATGGCCATCCGGACTGCGGAGCGCTGCATGCGAGCAGCGTTGATCTCGGGTCGGAAGGCCCAGACCGAGCCGTCGTCGTGGCGATAGGCCTTCAGACCCTCAAAGACTTCCTGCGCGTAGTGCAGCACTGCGCAGGCCGGGTCGAGCTGGAACGGTCCGTAGGGCTGGATCCTCTGGTCATGCCAGCCGCTGTCAGGGTCCCACGACGCGGTGAACATGTGGTCGGTGAAAAACTGACCGAAGCCTGGTGCGGTGAGGATCTCGGCCCGCCGATTAGCGTCGGTCGAAGCCGCGCGGCGCTCGACGGTGATGTCGGCTGACGTCATACGCGCCAAACTAGTCCACTTGCCCGGCCTTGGCTTCGCTCGCGTTCGGCGACTCGTCAGAACGCGGCCCGCCGACTCAGACGTCGACGGCGCGCGCGAGGTCGGCGTGCATCTGATCGGCGATGTCGTCGAGCACGGCCGGTGGGATGGCGCTGTCGACGGTCAGCGCCACGAGGGCACGGCCACCAGCACAGTCGCGAGCCACCTGCATACCGCCGATGTTGATGTCGGCGTCACCGAGGATTCGTCCGACGGCGCCCACCATGCCCGGCCGGTCCTCGTAGGTGAAGAACGCGAGGTGAGCAGACGGCTCGAGATCGACGTCGTACCCGTTGATCTCCACCAGGCGTTCACGCTGGTGGATTCCGATGAGCGTGCCTGACACCGATATGGCTCGGCCACCGGCCATCGTCCCGCGCAATGTGACGAGATTGCGGTGGTCCGGGCTCTCCCGGTCGGTCACGAGACGGACGGCGAGGCCTCGCTCAGCCGCGAGAAGCGGCGCGTTGACGTAGGAGACGGTCTCCTCTACTACGTCGAGGAAGATGCCTTTGAGGGCCGCCAGCTCGAGCACCTTGACGTCGGACTCGGCGATCTCCCCGCGCACCTCCACATCGAGCTGTTGCGCCACCTCACCGGCAAGCGCACTGAAGATGCGGCCAAGCTTCTCCGTCAGCGGGATGCCGGGGCGCACGTCCTCGGCGATGACGCCACCCTGCACGTTGACCGCATCGGGAACGAGCTCTCCGCTCAACGCCAGCCGCACCGACCGAGCGACCGCCACACCGGCCTTTTCCTGGGCTTCGTGCGTCGACGCACCGAGGTGCGGAGTAGCGACGACGTTGTCGAACTCGAACAGCGGCGAGTCCGTGCACGGCTCCGTCGCGAACACGTCAAGGGCCGCGCCCGCGAGCCGACCCTCCTTGAGGGCGACGTACAGGGCGTGCTCGTCTACGATGCCTCCGCGGGCGGCGTTGACGACGATGGCCGTCGGCTTGCACATCGCGAGCTGTTCTTCGCCGATCAGCCCGAGGGTCTCGGGCGTCTTGGGGAGGTGGACGGAGATGAAGTCGGACTCGGTGAGCAGCTCATCGAGACTCACCAGTCGAACACCGAGCTGAGCGGCGCGGCCAGCCTGGACATAGGGGTCGTAGGCGAGAACCCGCATGCCGAACGCGCTGAGCCGCTGCGCAACCAGCACGCCGATCTTGCCCAGCCCGGCGATGCCGACCGTCTTCTCGTAGAGCTCCACACCCGAGTACTTGCTCCGCTTCCACTCTCCGCGCTTCATTGCAGCGTTCGCGGATGCCA
>JBBPZH010000040.1:0-9310 GCA_038198965.1 Propionibacteriales bacterium | reverse complement strand
GGACGCCGGTCTGGGCGGAGAACTCGTCCCACACCAGCTTGATGCCCGGCCGGCTGTCGAGGATGGTCATGTCCAGGTCGAAGCCCACGACAAGACGCTCACTCACGGCCCAAACTGTAACGCTGAGTTGAAGCGGTTCAGGCGTCGCGCAGCAGGAACGACGTGACTCCGCCGCCGACCACAAGCAGTATGCCGATCCAGAACACCAGCGTGCTCCCGCCCACTCCCCACGTGTGGATAACGCCACTGAAGCCGGCGAAGATGTCGTACGGGTCGAAGATCGACCGGCGGCCGGCGGAAGCCGGCAACAGATTGGTGATCGCGCCCATTCCGGCGTTGTTGGATCGCTCACCGATCACACCCAGCACCGTGTAGACGATGGGCTCGAGGACGAACGGCCATACCAGAACGGCAACGATCGCACCGGTCTGGTTGCGGAAGATGGCGGCCAGGCCCAGCCCGGCGAACGCGAAGCCGACGCAGTAACCCCAGTAGTTCACGATCGGACGGATGGCGTCGGTCGAGAACTGCGGATTGCCCATAAAGAGAGCGGCGACGAGGGCGTTGAGCAGCAAGATCGCAGCCACCGACACCGTGACCCATACGAACAAGATCAGGCACTTGGCTGCGTAGACCGCCACCCGGTCGGGCAGTGCGGTCAGTGTGGCCTTGTTGGTGCCGTAGCGGTACTCATGCCCCATCGTCATGGCACCCATGACGGCGAAGAATGCGGCGGCGAGCACGGGGATGCCGGCGAAGGACGCACCAGCGGTGAGCACCCACGACGTGAACTGGGCGAGATTGAGCTCCTGCATGTCATGCGCGCTCGAGAGAACCGCGATCAGCAACGCGATCCCGACGCTCAAGACGACGGCAAACCCAGACATCCAGTAGCTCGAGGCGATCGTGCGGATGCGAGTCCACTCGTACTTCAGAGCCCCGGTCACTGCGACTGCCCTTGGCCCTGCTGAACCGGCGGCGGCGCAGCCCACCCCGGTGGCGGGCCGCCGTAACCCGGTGGCGGGCCGCCGTAACCCGGTGGCGGGCCGCCGTAACCCGGTGGCGGGCCGCCGTAACCGGGTGGCGGACCGAAGCCCATGGAGGCGCGGAACTCCTCCGACGCACCGGTGGCGTCGAGAAACGCCTCTTCCAACGTTGCCTGCCGGTTGGACAGCTCGAACACCCGCAGTCCAAGCGTGTGGGCCAGCTCGCCGACCTGATCGGACATCATGCCGGTCACGACCAGTTTGCCGTCGGGCTCGGTCGCCACGGCAACGCCGCGGGCTTCCAGCTCGCGGGACATGCGGTCGGCGCCGTCGACACGGGCGATGACCGCGTTCCTTGAACTTGTCGAGATGAAGTCGGTCATCTTGCCGCTCGCGATGAGGCTGCCGCGCCCGACCACCACCAGGTGATCTGCCATCAGGGCCATCTCCGACAGCAGATGACTGGAGATGAAGATCGAGCGTCCCTGCGCAGCCAGCGCCTTCAGCATGTTCCGGAGCCAATGCACGCCTTGCGGGTCGAGGCCGTTGGCGGGTTCGTCAAGGATCAGGGTCCCGGGGTCACCCAGCAGCGCAGTCGCGAGACCGAGCCGCTGACCCATGCCCAAGGAGAATGTCTTCGGCTTGGCGTTTGCCACCTCCCCGAGACCGACCAGGTTGATGACCTCGGTGACGCGGGTTCGGGGTATGTCGTTGGAGACCGCAAGCATCCGCAGGTGGTTGACGGCCTTTCGGGTGGGGTGGAAGGGCTTTGCGTCGAGGACTGCACCAACCTGCCGCAACGGGTGCGTGAGATCGCGATAGGCGACGCCGTCGTACGTCGTCACACCGTTGCCGTTGTCGAGCCCCAGCATCAACCGCATCGTTGTCGACTTTCCCGCGCCGTTCGGCCCGAGGAACCCGGTGACCGAGCCCGGAACGACATCGAACGACAGGTCGCGCACTGCCGGCTTGCTGCCGAACGTCTTGCTCAGCCTGCGCGCCTGGATCAGCGCCATCAACGGACCCCTTCCTGTCGGCCACCACATACTCCCACGCGCCGGTAAGGACGTCCCGTAAGACGCCGGCACAGCTGGTGAGCATTACAAGCGCCGTCTAAACGCGCTTACCATGTCGGCGTGGACTTCGTGCGCTACGCCGATCTCGCCGCAGAGCTCGTCAATGCGCCGATGCAGACGGGCGACGACCTGACGGCCTATCTCGATCAGCGTCCTTGGCTGCGATCGCGGGTCGAGGAGCGTGACCTTGCTCCGCTGCGGCGGCTGCGCCGCGACGTGCGCGCGATCTTCGAGGCGTCCGCAACAGGCGACGAGAACCGCGTGGTCGAGTTGATCAACGCCCTGCTCGCACGGCATCCGGTATCGCCGTACATCGCCGGGCACGACAGCCAGACCTGGCACCTGCACGTCGCAGAGCGCGGATCGAGTGTCGCCGGGCTTATCACTGCCGAATGCGCGATGGGCATGGCCATGCTCGTCGCCGACTACGGCCCGACCCGACTCGGGGTCTGTTCGGCAGACCGGTGCGACAACGTGTTCATCGACACCTCCCCGAACTCGTCGCGGCGCTACTGCTCTGACCGGTGCTCGTCGCGAGCCAACGTGGCGGCGTATCGGGCTAGGCGCAAGGGCGCCACGCAGATGCAAGCCTGATACGCCGACGTCAGACGGTAGACGCTGGGCAAGAGGTCGGCGACAATACCTCGATGCCCGCTGATGATTTGCCGGTTTCGGCGCGCCCAGATCCGGTTTCATCAGCTCCCGGTGGCAGCGGCCACGGCGAGTTGGGCGACGAGCAGGTCCATCTGCGCGACTCCCGGCTCGCGCTTTCCACCATGCGAGACCGCACGGCGTCGATGACCGCGTTGGCCGGCGACCGGGTCAGCGGTGAGTACCTGAAGTTCACGCTCTACCAACGGATGAAGGCACTCGAGGACGACCCGGAGATTCCGCTCTTCTTTGGCCGGGTGGACTATCTCGACGCGGCATTTCGCGACGCAACAATCGGGGCATCCAACGAGCGATTCTACATCGGCCGTCGGCACGTCACAGACGACGCCGGCAACCCGATGGTTGTCGACTGGCGGGCGCCTATCTCGCGTCCGTTCTATCGGGCCAACCGGCGGGACCCGATGGGCGTCGAGCTGCGCCGCAGGTTCGGCTTCCAACACGGCACGCTCACCGCCTTTGAGGACGAGCACCTACTGTCGGACGGCACCCAACCTGGGACCGACGGCCCGGGTCGCCGCGAGTCCGGCGACTCCGAGCCGCTGCGCAGTTCAATCCTCGAGGCGGAGATCGAACGTCCCCGGCAAGGTCCCATGCGCGACATCGTGGCCACCATCCAGCCAGAGCAGGATGACATCGTTCGCGCTGACCTCGACACGACTGTGTGCGTCCAAGGGGCGCCTGGCACGGGGAAGACCGCCGTGGGATTGCATCGAGCGGCGTACCTGCTGTATGCCCATCGCGACCGGCTGAGCCGCCAAGGCGTCCTGGTGGTCGGACCCAATGCGTCGTTTCTGCGGTACATCGCCGATGTGCTTCCCGCGCTCGGCGAGATCGACGCCCGCCAGGCGACCATTGAAGAGCTGGTATCCGACGTCAGAATCACGGTGGCTGATCCGCCGGAGGTCGCTCGTCTCAAAGGTGACGCTCGGCTTGCTCAGGTGCTGAACCGGGCAGTGTGGTCGGCGCTGAAACCAGCAACCGAGGCGCTGGTGGTGCCTTCTGGCGCCCGACGTTGGCGGGTGCCGGAGTATCAGGCTGATGAGATCCTCACCGAGCTGCGCGGCCGGGGAGTCCGGTACGGCGCTGGCCGGGCCCTACTGCCCCAGCGGCTGGCCTCGGCGCTGCTCGCCAAGATGGAGCTTGCCGGTGAGTCCCCTGACGACCGCGTACAGAACGCCGTGGCGCGGAGCCGTCCGGTCAAGCAGTTCACCGATTCGGTCTGGCCGGCAGTCGACGCCAAGCGGCTCGTCGGCAGAATCCTCACTGACCGGGACCTCTTGGCCGAGGCAGCCTCCGGGGTCCTCAGCGACGGCGAAATCGAGTTGCTGTGCGCAAGCAGCAGCGGTAAGGCCCGGCCACACCGCTGGTCGCTGCACGACGCGGTCCTGGTTGACGAGGTGAGAGATCTCGTGGAGCGCACGCCGAGTCTGGGGCACGTCGTGCTCGACGAGGCACAAGACCTCTCCCCCATGATGCTGCGCAGCGTTGGCCGACACTGCTCCACCGGCTCGGCGACGGTGCTGGGCGACCTTGCCCAGGCCACCACGCCGTGGGCCGTGGGCAACTGGGACGACGCCTTGGCTCATCTGGGCAAGAGCGGTGCGCTCCTGGAGGAGCTGACCTTGGGTTTCCGGGTGCCCGCTGACGTCCTCGACTACGCGACTCGGCTGCTTCCGACGATCGCCCCGTCGCTCAGTCGGCCGCGGGCTGTCCGCTCGGCGAAGGGCCACCTACACATCAAAGAGTGCGCAAGCTCGCTGGACGCCGTGACTGCGGCTGTCAAGGCGCAGCTGAGCGAGCCGGGTTCCATCGGAGTCATCGTTCCCGATGCCATGGTCAAAGCGGCCGACACCCGGCTTACGTCGCAGGGTGTCGACCACTCCGTCCTCGGCCGCGACGACGACATGGAGGTAAGGGTCGACGTGGTGCCCGCAACGCTTGCCAAGGGACTGGAGTTCGACTCGGTGGTCCTGCTCGAGCCGACGGATATCGCCGCCGACGACGACTACATCACCGGCTTACGCCGGCTCTACGTCTGCCTCACACGGGCGGTCACCTCGCTGCTGATCCTGCACACCAAGCCGCTCCCCATGTGACCGGCGGGTTCTGCCGCACCTAACAGGCGATTCGGCATCCGGTCAGTCGTAGCGGGTCATGTGGACACGTTAAGCGGCCCGCCTGGCGGCTGTAGCACAATTAGCACACCCTTGATCTTTATACGCGCAACGGCAACGACTTCGCAGGCCTCGAAGACCTTATCCGAGTTATCGCCATCTGATCGCCGGACGGTCGTGCCTCGAGTGCCGACGCTGGCTACAGGTCGGAGAAGCCAGCGAAGGGCTTCGTCGACTCGCTGCATCTCCTCGACGGAGAGGAAGTGCTGAGGTAATCGGGCACCCACTCGCCGGGATGCGATCGTCCGGTCGGCGTTCCCTTAGCGGAGGAGGCGGTAACGCAGGTGCATGACGCGCTGTGCGAACTCCTCGACCTCCGGAGTGGTCAACCGGCGGACCAGGCACGCCGTCGTGGTGATCGCCGTCCCAGCCGCCAGCGAGCTCGAAGGTCCGTCGGCCGACGACCACCGCTCCGGTGGCCATGAGCTCGTCCATGACCTCGCGTTTCACACCCGTCAGATGCCCGACAACGCCCTCATGATCGGCGTCGGCGCCCGGTAGGAACCACTCGTGCAGGCGGTGCCCGCGATCTCCGAGCCCGTTGCCCGGTCCCTCGTTGGGCCCGGCGATGAATCCGTCTACGGACATCGACATGTACAGCACGGCGTTGCTCATCGCAGGTCCGATTGGTCGGCGGTGAACTCGATCTCGATGGCGATCTCGATGGTGTCGGCGACCACGACGTTGCCGGCGCCGAAACCTAGTTGGATGTCGACGCCGAACGATGCGCGGCTGATGGTGGTGGTCGCCGAGAACCCCGTGCGCTGTACACCGGACGGGTCGGCGACAACCCCGAGGAACTCGGCCTGCAGCTCCACGGTCCTGGTGACGCCGTGCAGCGTGAGTTCCCCGACCACGGTGAAGGTCTCGCCGTCGAAGTCGCGGACCTGGACCGAGGTGAACTCGGTCGTCGGGTACTTCTCCACGTCCAGGAAGTCCGCGGACCGGACGTGCTGGTCGCGCTGCTCGCTTCCGGTGTGCACCGAGGCGGCGTCGATGATGGCGGTCACCCCGGCGCTCGGGGCGCCGCCATCGCCGACTGTCAGCGCCGCTGAGGTGAGGGCGAACGTCCCCCTGACCTTGCCGACGCCCATGTGGCGGACCCTGAACGAGATGTCGGAATGGATGGGGTCGCCGACCCAGGTGCCGGCAGTGAGGAGGGTGGTGGCGGTGTTCATGGAATGCGGGGTCCTCTCCTAATAGCTGGTTGCGTCCATAACTTCTGCTGAGGTAGACGACCGATCCATGGACAACTCATCGGTGAGCGCGAAATCGCCCGCTCCGCCGTTCGGATAGGGATCCGCTTGCGCCAAGGACCTCAGTGGGGCCGGTAAAGCGCGAAATCGCGCGCTGCGCCGTTCGGACCAGACTCTGCCGATCGGCGATCTCCGCTCGCGGTCGGAGACTGCTCAGCTGAACAGGCTCCCTGCGTTGAGGCCGCGGGCGTCCTGCTTCAGGGCGGTGTCGATGCCCAGAGCCGACGCGATCACCAGGCTGTGCAGCGGGTGCGGAAGCGGCTCGTGGATCTGGACGACGTAGTTGTCCGCAGTCGTGAACATCGTCTTGGCGAGCCCCTCCCAGGTCTTCGTGATCCGCGCCACCTCGCGGCCAGCGCCATCTTGGAGATTGAAGTTCCAGGCCCGCCAGTTCTCACCGTTGAGCGAACCGATCTGTTGGCCGCCGCTCTCCAACGAGAACCGGATCTTGCCGAGGACGTTCCGCTGGACGATCTGCCCGAGTTCCTGCCCGTTGCCCGCCTCCACGATCATCCGGGATTTCATCACCTTGCGCGGCCGCGTCAGCGCGAGCACCACCTGACCGTCGGCGTCGACGACCTGGAACTTATGAGTCATGAACTGGTCGACATCGGCCACGAAGCGCATCACCTTCTTCGCGGCGCTTTGACCAACCTGACGCACCGCGCCGATCTGGCGACCGTGCTGGTCGTAGACGGCGAACTCCTGGTTGATCTCGATCAGCTTCGGCTTCTGGTTGACCACCAGGACCGATTCGGTGAACAGCGACCCGCCACCGGAGACCGCACCTGCCTCGATGCCCGCCCGGCTGACATCGCGCTGCACCTTCTCGGTGGGACGGTCGACGGTCGGTGTGTGTGAGTAACCACCCGGCGGGTCGACACTCTGCCGTCCGTGGCTCGCGACGTGCTCGGTCCAGTTGGCGCCGTCGTAATACCGGTGCTCGTGCCGCCCCCAGGGGTCGGGATACCAGTTCGGAGGATGGCCTGACGTCTGGGTCATGCCGTCACGATAACGACGACCGGCGCTTACTGCAGCGCTTGCACGTCAGGGTGCTGACGGCGTACGTCGGCCCTCGTCACCGCATCGTCGAGCAGTGTCCGCCAGGACCGCACGAACCCGGGATCGACATACGACTTGGACCAGGAGCCACCGGGTCTGACCTCTGGGCCGAGGTGGAGCCTGGTGATACCAGCACGCACCAGCCACGGCACGTGTTCTGGGCGTACGCCGGCTGACGCCTCTGCCACCGCCGCGAACGCGGCATCCGCGGCAGCCATGGCCAAGAGGTCGTCGAAGCCGGCCGCCATGCCGAGCGAGGCCCCAGATGTCTGCACGCAGTCGAGCCCGATCAGATCGTGGAGTGCGCGCCAGGCGCGTTGTGTCTCGAGGGCCGCGTCGAAGGTGCGGTCAAAGGTCCACGGAGCTCCGGCGAGCGCCTCGGCCAACGCCCCGCACACCTCGACATCCACCTCGAGGTCGCTGGTCAAGAAGCCGAACACAAAGCCCTCGACGCCCACCGAAAGGTAATCGGTGACCAGCCCCTGCAGGCGGGTGAGCTCGCCGCCCATCGTGGAGAAACCCGGCGACAGCCGTAACGTCACCCGGACCGGCAGCGACGTGGCGCGGACGATCGCACTGGCCTCGCGTGGCTCAATTGACCGCTGCTCTCCCTCGTCGAGAGCGCACGCATGCAGCCGATCGGCGCCTCCCTCTTCGGCTCGTTCGGCATCGCTTGGATGCAGCGTGACCACCTCCACCAGTGCCCGCTGCGAGGCATCACCTGCCATTTGCTCAGACTGCCAGGATGGGGGTCGTGACGACGGGAGACCCGCTGTTCGGTGCACGAGCACGAGTGCTTCGTGACCTTTGCGCCCGTGGGCTTACCGACCCGCACACGGTTTCGGTCGTCGAGGACTGTGTGGCCTCGCGTGCCTGGTGGCTCTCCCAGTGGGACCCGGGAGCCGCCTTCGTCGGCGGGCTTGTCGCGCACGCCGTACAGGACACCCTCTTCGACGCGGCGCAGCGCTGGCCGGTGTGCCAGGGTTGCGCCAACCCGGTCGAACACAGTCTGGTGATCGAGCCCGAGCTCGGGCCGGACCCGCATTGGGTGTGCTCGGAGAGCGGGCGGGTGGTGGCTCCGCTGGGGGAGCTCGCCGGTGTTGACCTGTCCACCCCCTAGCGGCTCTGCATGGGAACGCAAAGCGGCCCCGACCAGAAAACGGTCGGGGCCGCTCGGCTGAAAGGCGGGCTTCAGATGATCAGAAGTCCATGCCGCCCATGCCGCCGTCGCCGCCGGGCATGGCGGGAGCGGCCTTCTCCGGCTTGTCAGCCACCACTGCTTCGGTGGTGAGGAACAGCGCCGCGATGGACGCGGCGTTCTCCAGCGCTGAGCGGACGACCTTTGCCGGGTCTGGGATGCCGGCGGCCAGCATGTCGACGTACTCACCGGATGCGGCGTTGAGCCCGTAACCCGGTTCGAGACCGCGCACCTTCTCGGCCACAACGCCGCCCTCGAGGCCGGCGTTGACAGCGATCTGCTTGAGCGGTGCAGCAGTGGCGACTCGGACGATGTTGACGCCGGTCGCCTCGTCGCCTTCGAGCTCGAGCTTCTCGAACGCGTTGGTCGCGGCCTGCAGCAGGGCTACCCCACCACCGGCGACGATGCCCTCCTCGACGGAGGCCTTCGCAGCGCGGACCGCGTCTTCGATGCGGTGCTTGCGCTCCTTGAGCTCCACCTCGGTGGCGGCGCCGACCTTGATCACCGCGACGCCGCCGGCCAGCTTGGCCAGCCGCTCCTGCAGCTTCTCCCGGTCGTAGTCGGAATCGCTGTTCTCGATCTCAGCGCGGATCTGGTTGACCCGGCCGGCGATCTGCTCGGAGTCACCGGCACCCTCGACGATCGTCGTCTCGTCCTTGGTGACGACCACCTTGCGGGCCGAGCCGAGCAGCTCGACGGTGGCGGACTCGAGCTTGAGGCCGACTTCCTCGCTGATGACCTGGCCACCGGTGAGGATGGCGATGTCGGCGAGCATGGCCTTGCGACGGTCTCCGAAGCCCGGAGCCTTGACGGCCGCGACCTTGAGGGTCTTGCGGATCGCGTTGACGACCAGGGTCGACAGCGCCTCGCCGTCGACGTCCTCGGC
>JBBPZH010000039.1:0-4722 GCA_038198965.1 Propionibacteriales bacterium | reverse complement strand
GAGTTCAACCGAGCTGGTGTGCTGGGGGCTGCGGACGTCCACGTCGCCCGGCGCTTGCAGCGGTTATGCGGAGAGCGCGACGAGCGGGTGCTGCTCGCGGCGGCGCTGGCAGTGCGGGCGGTGCGGCAGGGCTCGGTGGTGCTGGAGTTGTCCGAGGCCGAGGGGCGGACGTCGGTCGACGGGCTCGCGGCGGACGACGTCCCGGTGTTGCCGTGGCCGGACGTTGGCGACTGGGTGCGCGCGATCGAGCAGAGCCCGCTGGTCGCGGTCGGTATGGACGGCCCTGCGGATCGTCCGCTGCGATGGGTCGACGGCATGCTCTACCTCGACCGCTACTGGCGCCAGGAGCGGGCCGTCGCTGAGTACGTGGACTCCGCGATGCTCGCGCCCGCCTCGACGCCCGACCCCGAGCGGCTCGGCGCCGCGCTCGAACGGATCTTCAGGCCGGACGACTCGGGGGTCCCACCGTCGGCGGACAAGCCTGACCGGCAGCGGTTGGCGGCGTACGTCGCTTCGCGTCGGCGGTTCAGCATCGTGGCCGGCGGGCCGGGCACGGGCAAGACGACGACGGTGGCTCGGCTGCTCGCCGTGCTCCAAGACCTGGCAGACGGCCGGCTGCGACTCGCGCTGGCCGCGCCGACCGGCAAGGCAGCAGCCCGGCTGACCGAGGCGGCCGCCCGCGAAGTTGCCAAGCTCAGCGAGGCGGATCAGGAGAGGGTTGGCGTGCTCACTGCCTCGACCCTGCACCGGCTGCTCGGCAGTCGCCACGGCGCTCGCACCCGCTTCTGGCACAACCGCGACAACCGGCTGCCGTACGACGTCGTCGTCGTGGACGAAGCCTCGATGGTCTCGCTGACGATGATGTCGCGGCTCATCGAGGCGCTGCGGCCGAGTTGTCGACTCATCCTGGTCGGCGACCCCAACCAGCTGTCCTCGATCGAGGTTGGGGCGGTGCTCGGTGACCTGGTGCAGCGGGCCGCGCCGGAGGGCGTCGTACCGCTCACTGTCGAGCTGCCACAGACGAGGCGAGACCTGGGTTCGCTGACCGATGAGGAGCGGCATGTGGCGTTGACCGCCGGGGTCGTCCGGCTGACTGAGCCGCACCGGTTCTTCGGCAACATCCAGGACCTCGCCGAGGCGATCCGGCTCGGCTCCGTGGGCGAGGTGCTGGCCCTGCTCGCTGCCGCTCCACCCGACATCGAGTTCGTCGAGGTCGACCCCGAATCGGCAGACCCCGACCTCGCGGGGCTGCGCACCGATGTCGTGGATGCCGGCCGCGAACTGGTGGCCGCCGCCCGCGACGGACAGCCGCGCGACGCCTTGGCTGCGCTGGCTCGGCACCGGGTGCTGTGTGCGCATCGCGAGGGCCCGTACGGCGTCGCCCACTGGAGCCAGCGGGTGCAGGGCTGGCTCAGCGAAGCGATCGACGGCTACGGAAGCGACGGCCTGTGGTATGTCGGCCGGCCGCTGCTCGTCACCTCCAACGACTACCAGCTGCGGCTGTTCAATGGCGACACCGGCGTGATCGTGAACGACGGCGGCCAGGCGCGGGCGGCGTTCGAGCGGGAGGGAACGATCGAGCTGTTGGCGCCGAGCCGGCTGGCCGACGTACAGACCGTGCACGCGATGTCGATCCACCGCAGCCAGGGCAGCCAGTTCGAGAAGGTGAGCGTCGTCCTGCCGCCGGCCACGTCGCCGTTGCTCACCCGCGAGCTTCTCTACACCGCCGTAACGAGGGCGCAGGAGCGCGTCCGGATCATCGGCACCTCGGCGGCGATCCGAGCCGCCGTCGAGCGGCCGGTCGTCCGGGCGAGCGGCCTCCGCGCGGCGCGATCTCATGCCCGCTGATTACTCGGTCACCCTGGCGAAGCGGCTAGCCACCAAATGGCTAGCTGGGACGAAGCACGCTGAGGCCCTCGAAGCGAGCGAAGTCGCGGTCGAAAGACACAACTGTCGCGCCGTGCTCGAAGGCGAGCGCTGCAAGATGGGCGTCGCTGACCAAGTTCCCAGCCGTTCCAGTGCCGCTGAGGAGCCCCATCAACAAAGCCAGGTGTCGTCGGGTGGGTTCAATCGTCACCACAGGCGGTGCCTCGAGCCAGCTCTCGAGCGCGTCTGACGCCTCGGAAGCGCTCAATGGTCGAGGGAACACTGCCGGATGAGTGCTCAGACGCAGGAACGCCAGGCAAACGGTCCAGGGCAAGGCCACCGCTTCCGTCCCCACCAGCGCCTGGCGCAGCCAGTTCCGTGCGACGTCATGCTCATGCGAACTCTGGTTGACGGCATAGATCAAGACGTTGGCGTCGACGAGCAACATGTCAGGCGCCGCGACTCAAGCGAGCCGTCAGCTCCTGATCCTCGAGCTCACCGGCCAACCGGAGAGCCTTCGTTACGTCGAGCAGGGGATCTCCCATGTCGTGCGTGGGAAACGCTCGCGGCGCCGGTCGACCCGCGCAGTTAACGCCGGCGCGGATAGCTTCGTTGACTGCCTCTTTGAACGTCATCGAACGCTCTCGCATGACTGTCTTGATGAGCGACTCAACATCTGGGTCTAGCGTGACGGTAGTGCGCACGATGCATCATAGCATCAACCCGTGCGATGCGGTGATGCACGCTATCGCCAGTTCGACGTTCTCGGGAGCATCGGGCAGAGCGGACGGGCCGGTCCGGCCCCACTGTCGGCCGTTGCCTGGTGCCTGCCAGGCCCGTCTCCCATACCGCGGTCACGTCCCAGACCTTGCGGCCAGGGTGCCATCGGCGGACAGCGAGCGAACGAGGCCAGGCCACGCCGCTGGTCGTCGATGTGACCTAGGGCAGCCGAAGCACGGTGACGGCGAACGGCGCATCATCGCGCCACGGGCGCACATCCCAGGTGGCGAAGCGGTGCTCGAGATGCAGACCTGCACCCGCGGCGTGGGCGTCGAAGTCGCTCAGGCAGTAGCCCCGATCGAGGCCGAAACCCACGACCATGAACGCATCCTCGCGCAGGTGCGCAGCCAGCCGGGAGAGTACGGCCTGCTCAGTGCCCGGCGCCAAGAATGGCATCACGTTGCCCGCAACAATCGCGGCGTCGAAGGGTTCCGGCTCCCCGGCGGTAACCAGATCCAGGTCGGTCAGGTCGGCGACGAGCCACACCGGGCCCGGGTGATCGGCCTGCGCCGCCTCGATCAGCTTCCGATCAGCGTCCACGCCGACCACGTCGTGCCCGCGGCTGGCCAGCTCCGCGCCGACCCGGCCAGGACCGCATCCGGCGTCCAGCACCCGGCATCGGCGCGTGAGCATGGCGTCCAGCAGCCGCGCCTCGCCAGCGAGGTCGGCCCCTTCGGCCGCCATGCGGCGGACACGCTCGATGTACCACTGAGAGTGACCGGCGTCGTGCGCCGTCAACCATCTCGTCGGTTTACCCACGCCGCCACGGTAGACGACCGCCGACGGAGGTCCGCCTTGGAACGATGCCCCGCAGCTTGTGCCGACTCAATCAGCGATCCTCAACTGGGACGAGCGGCGCGTGCGACCGAAGCGGCGATGAAGCCCGTCGGGTCGGTACAAGGTATAGACGGTCGGACCTCAGCCGGGGGTGGGGGTCTGCACCTCCTCACATGGCCGATCAAGATGGTGAAATTGCGCTCAAGCGACACGTCAGCGCAGCGATCCTTGCGCATCACAGCCCGATCTAGCCCGCCCACTCCGAGCGCCTACCGGCGATGATCATCGGACCAACGCGGTCCGCTCGACTCATAGAACTCGGAGTTCTCGACACCGACCACGGCCCAGTCATCGTTCACGCGACGACCGCCCGGAGAAAGTACCTGAGGTGATGACCATGCCCCGGAGCCTCCAGGAAATCCTCGAACATGTCGACGAACTGCAGCGTCGGTTCGAGGAGCACGAGCCGGCAGATGTCCGCGATGCTGCGCCGCTGCACGCCATCCGCGACGCAGTGACCGAGCGCGCCGCCACCGAGCGCCGCGTTGCCGAGGCGGTCGCCACGGCTCGCGAAGCCGGCGTGTCCTGGTCCGCGATCGGCAGCATGCTCGGCACCTCCGGCGAGGCCGCCCGAAAGCGGTACAGCAGTCAGCGCGTCAAGTCTGCGTGACAGCGAGCCCGCCGGCGATCCACCACAAGACTGACGTCCGATGAGGATCCGCCTGTGCGACGGCTGATGAGATCGAGCTGTTGGCGCCGAGCCGGCTGGCCGACGTACAGACCGTGCACGCGATGTCCATCCACCGCAGCCAGGGCAGCCAGTTCGAGAAGGTGAGCGTCGTCTTGCCGGCGGCGACCGAGCCGCCGTCGAGCGGCCCATCGTCCGGGCCAGCGGTTTGCGGTCGGGGTGCCGGTGATGGGTGGTTCCAACAGAGCCGATTAGAGCGGGTCAAATAGTGTAGTAGCGTGACTACATGACAACTAATAATGATGTAGTGATGCTCGATGTCCAGGCGGCTGCATCGTTGGCGTCTCGGACTCCTGAAACAGTGCGGCGATGGGTGTGGAGTGGGCGGCTGCCCGCCGAGCGTCAGGGCCGACGACTTCTCGTCGCTCGCGACGACGTTCTCCGCATCGCGGGTGTGGACGTCCACGGCGGTCGCCAGGTGACCTTGGCCGAGTGGGCAGCCGAACTTCTAGCCGACGATGGCCGCACCACCAAGGCCAAGACAGCCAGCGACCTAGTGTTGGCGGACCGGAATGAGCGATCCGCCTAGTGCCCGTCGTCGATGCAAGCGT
>JBBPZH010000038.1:0-15667 GCA_038198965.1 Propionibacteriales bacterium | reverse complement strand
GGACCGCATCAGCTCGACCGCATAGTCGGCGTGGCCGCGCACGTAACCGTTCCCAATCAGCATGGTCACGTCGGCCGCTAGCCCTTCAGCGCCCAGAGCGGCAGCCGGAAACGACGTTGCCATGGAGAAGAAGATCACTGTGCCATTGTCGGCGGTGCACAAGATGGCACCGCCTTCGCAGCCGGGCACGTCGACACACACCACCGTGACGTCGGCTGGTCCCCCCGCGTCGATAACCGATCGCGACAGGGCCACCGGGTCGCGCGCGTCGGCGATGACGACGGCGTCGGCGAGACTCTTGTCGGCAAGCAGGTCAGCTTCCCGCTGCACCGGTACGACGGCGACCGTGCGGTCGGCGCCCGCGTCCCGCGCAGCCGCAAGGGACAGGGAGCCGCTTTTGCCGGCGCCACCAATGACGCAGACGGTCGGGGGCTCGCCCCGGTCGACGTACTGGCGCACCACTCTGGCGGTGAGCGCCGGAGCCCCGCACACGTCCATGCAGGCGAGCGCCAATGAGCGCGGGAGGTCGTCAGGCAGCACCGCAGCGATCGAGCGGCCGAACAAGATGGCGTAGCCCTCACACGGAACCTGTTCGCTGGTGCCGTCCCACTCGGAAAGTTCGTCGGTGATGTGCAGCGGGGTCAAGGTCAGCGATACCAACGTGGCGATCGAGTCGCCTGGCTGCAGCCCGAGCGGTGACTGTGGCCCTACTTCCTCGACGGTGCCGATGAGCATGTCGCCGGACCCGGTGACCGGGTTTTGCATCTTCCCGCGGGTCTTGATGATGTCAAGGACTTCGGATCGGACGGCGGCGCCGTCGCCTTGGTGCTTGGTCGACAGCTGCCGAAACGATGCAGCGTCGAGATTGAGCCGCGACACCCGAACCCGAACCTCGTCCGGGTGCAGCTGGGGGTCGGTGTCCAACCGGTCAGCGGCTTGCGGGAGAACGCCGGCGGGAGCCAAGACCCGTTGAAGGCCTGTCGGGTCGGCAGCCATCGAAACCTTCCGGTGAATCGCACATGCAAGCACAAACCTTCCGGCGAGGCATTGTCGTCACCGGATGTTCTCCCGTACTCTGACAGATGACAGCCGTGCCGTTCAACCGGTAGGCGTGACTCGCTACCCCCAAGGACGTGACGTGACCGAGCTCTCCGCTCCTCCCCAGCCACTTGGTGACGGCTCTGCAGCCTCCGTGCCTGGCGCTGACCGTCTCCGCGACGACGTACCCGTGAACCAGCCGTACCGATACGCCCGCAGAGAGCTTGTGGAGCCGGACTGGACCCGCTTCCCGGCCTGGCGCGACGTCACCGCCGCAGACTGGGAGTCCGCGCAGTGGCAGCGCGCGCACTGTGTCAAAAACACCAAACAACTCCGATCGGTCTTCGGCGACGCCATCGGCGAAAGCTTCTACGCCGACCTCGAGCGCGACCAGGCTGAGCGGGCCACGATGTCGATGCTCGTGCCACCCCAGATGCTCAACACCATGATGGCGCCGACCACGGCGTCCACCGAAGCGATCTATGCCGACCCGGTGCGCCGTTACATGCTGCCGGTCTTCTCCGACCGCCGGACGGACTGGCCGAGTCACCCGCACGCCACCCGTGACAGCCTGCACGAGCACGACATGTGGGTGGCCGAAGGCCTCACGCACCGCTACCCCACCAAGGTGCTGGCGGAGATGCTGCCCACCTGCCCGCAGTACTGCGGCCACTGCACCCGCATGGACCTCGTTGGCAATTCCACTCCGGTGATCGACAAGCTCAAGTTCAGCCTCAAACCCGTCGACCGGCACGACCAGATGCTTGCCTACCTACGCAGCAACCCCGGGGTGCGCGACGTCGTGGTGTCGGGAGGTGACGTCGCCAACCTGCCCTGGCCGCGGCTGGAGTCGTTCGTCGACGCGCTGCTCGACATCGACAACATCCGCGACATCCGGCTCGCCACCAAGGCGCTGATGGGACTCCCGCAGCACTGGCTGCAAGACGACGTACGCGCCGGCATGACACGCCTCGCCAGCAAGGCGAACTCCCGCGGTGTGTCGATCGCCATCCACACCCACGTCAACGCAGCCAACTCGGTGACGCCGCTGGTGGCCAAGGCCACCCGAGCGATGCTCGACACCGGCATCCGCGACGTGCGCAACCAGGGTGTGCTCATGGGCGGGATCAACGACGACCCGCACGCGTTGCTCGACCTGTGCTTCGCGCTGCTCGACGGCGCCGGGATCATGCCTTACTACTTCTACATGTGCGACATGATCCCGTTCAGCGAGCACTGGCGGGTGTCGGTGGCTCGAGCTCAGGAGCTGCAGCACGCCATCTTGGGATATCTACCGGGGTTCGCGACGCCGCGCATCGTCTGCGATGTGCCGTTCGTGGGCAAACGCTGGGTGCACCAGTGGGAGTCTTACGACCGCGACCACGGCATCTCCTACTGGACGAAGAACTACCGCACGTCGATCGAGCAGGGCGACCCCGACGTGCTCAACCGCACGTACGAGTACTACGACCCCATCCACACGCTGCCTCCGGCTGGGCAGGAGTGGTGGCGCCAGCACGCCGGCGACTCCCTCGCTGCAGCCGAGGTGGCGGCGCGAGCGTCTCGTGAGGCCGCCGAGTCGCAGAAGTCCCTCGTCGTCAGCTAGCTCGGCTCGCCGGCTAGCTCGGCACTGCCCGATCGACGCGGTCAGCTGTCGGGCGGTGAGAGCTTCGGAGGCCGGTGCTCGTACGGCGTCGACAAGACGATCGTGGTGCGCGTCGTGACGTTCGCCTGAGACCTGATGCGCGCCAGCAGCCGTTCGAGGTCGCTCGGCTCAGCGACCCGCACCTGCAAGATGTACGACTCGTCACCCGCCACCGAGTGGCACGCCTCGATCTCGGCGATCTCTGCCAACCGATCGGGCGAGTCGTCAGGCTGTGACGTATCAATCGGCCGGATCGAGATGAATGCGGTCAGCGGCAGGCCGACAGCCCGCGGGTTGATGTCGGCTCGGTAACCGCCGATCACGCCCCGTTCTTCGAGCCGCTTGACCCGCTGGTGAACGGCCGAGGTCGATAACCCCGTGCGTCGAGCCAGGTCCGTGAACGACATGCGGCCGTCCGCGGCGAGGAGCGAGCAGATGAGCAGGTCGAGGTCTTCGAGCATCAGCCGGCCACCACGCTGAGCTCTCGCGGCCTGTGGTTCAGCCGCTCGACGCCCTCGTCGGTAACGACGACGATGTCCTCGATGCGCGCCCCGTGCCGCCCGGGCAGGTAGATGCCCGGCTCGATCGAGAACGCCATCCCTGGCTCCAGGATCTGCTCGTTTCCCTCGACGATGTAGGGCGCCTCGTGCGTCTCGAGCCCGATTCCGTGGCCCGTGCGGTGGACGAAGTAGTCGCCGTACCCGGCGTCGGAGATCACTGCTCGGCCGATCCGGTCCACCGCTTCGGCGGAAACGCCCGACCGGGCGAAGTCGCACTGGGCCTGCTGGGCGTCGAGCAGGACGTCGTATGCACGGCTGAATTCCTCAGGCGGCTCAGCGCCGACGGCGTAGGTGCGGGTGCTGTCGGAGCAGTAGCCGGACCGCAGGCTGCCACCGATGTCGACGACCACAACGTCTCCCGGCTCGATGACGCGTTCGGAGACGCTGTGGTGCGGGGATGCGCTGTTCGGGCCCGAGCCGACGATCACGAAATCGGCACGCGCGTGGCCCTCGGCGAGGATCGCGTCGGCGATGTCGGCTGCGACTGCGCGCTCCGTGCGTCCGATCCCAAGGATCTTCGCGACGCGCCCATGCACCCGGTCGATCGCAGCACCTGCCAGCCGCAGCTCGGCGATCTCGTCGGTGCCCTTGCGCATCCGCAGATCGGCGAGCAGGCGGCCCGCCGGACGAAAGTCAGCGGTCGAGAGTGCCCGTTGGAAGCCGAAGGTGTGCAGAGCCGGCGTCCAGTCCCCCACAGCCACGGCGCGGGCCTGCTCGATGCAGCGCACCGCGAGCTGGTAGGCGTCCTCGGACTCGTCGAACGCCTCCACCGCCATGCCGGCCAGCGCCGCTGGTGAGCGCTCTGCCTCGGGCAGTTCCAACGCCGGTACGACGAGCACCGGGTCACCGTCGGTGGGCAAGACCAGGGTGGTCAACCGCTCCAGCGGCAGGGCGTCGTACCCGGTGAGATAGCGAAGGTCGGCACTAGGCGTGATCACCAGCGCGTCGACGCCACCGCTCCGCAGCGCGACCTGCACGCGCCGGATCCGCGAGAGGACGTCGGCTGTCATGCCAGCACTCTAGTGACCGCGGCGCCGCTCACCGGCTCGCCGGCGCCACAGCTCGTACAGCACGACACCGGCGGCGACGCCGAGGTTGAGAGACTCCGCCGTACCGACCATCGGGATGCTCAGCTGCGTATCAGCCCGGCCGATGTCAGCCTCTTGGAGACCGCGGCCCTCGCTGCCGAAGAGCACCACGACGGGAAACGAGATTCGGGCGGTCCAGACGGATTCCGGGGCGGCCGCTGAGGTGCTTGCGACGCTGACACCGCGCTCGCGTGCCCACTCGAAGAACGTCTCAAGGTCGGCGATCCGGGCCACTGGCACGCTAAACGCGGCGCCCATGCTGGCCTTGATCGCGGTCGGGTCGGCGGGGTCGGCGGTGTCACCCACGAGCAGCACTCCAGCAGCCCCGGTCGCGTCGACCGTCCGAAGGATCGTGCCGAGGTTCCCCGGGTTGGACACCTCGTGCAGCGCGACCAACGTCGTGCCGGGCTCGATGCGGAGACTGTCCGGGGACACGGTGTCATAGCCGACGATCGCCGCCAGGCCAGCGGAGCCGTCCCGCTCTTCCAACCGGCTCAGGAGCTCTGGGGCGATGCGGACAACCCGAGTGCCGGCGGCCTCCAGTTCGGACACCATCGTGACGGCCGCCTGCTGGGTCAGGAGCGGCGGGCTGACCACGACCGTGTCAATGTGAGCGCCGGCCAGAACGGCGTGCCACACCGGCTGAATGCCGTAGACGGCGGTGGCTGCCGCCTCTTTCCGGTACTTGCGCATCCGAAGCTTGCGCAGCCGCTTGACAACAGGATGCGATGCACTCGTGACGACGTCGCTCACCGCACCAAGCCTCGCAGAGCGAGTCTCCGGTTAGCCGGAGGAAGTAACTCGGAAGACGGCTCGCCAGAAAATGCAAGCCATGCAGCCTGACCCGAATCGATAGCGTGCCGGGCGCGTCCGTTGCCGGGATGGGTGCTGCTGCTGCAAGCATGATCCCTGTCGGCCGACCACGAGGGTTCCGTGCACGCTACCCGTCGCAATGTGAACCCTTCGGGTCCAGCCATGCCATCGCAACAGCTCTGAGCGAGACCGCCACACGCCACCCGGCGCCTCGAGCGGCATCGGTGAAATCACTCGCTCAGCGCCGGGAGCCAGGGTGGGCCTGTTCAATGTCGTCGCCACAAAGCAATCGCACCAGCGTGCAGAACGACATTGAGGACAGCAAACGCGGCGAGAACGGCGTCATTAAGGCCGGCGATCAGTACGACTGGAAACGTCCATGGCAACGCCAGGAACCCGATGAGCACGACCTCGAAGCCGTATCCGATGTTCTGCATAGGGCCAGTCCAGTGGGCTAACAAGATCCAGAGGACCAACCCAGCTGCTTGATCTTAAGGTCGGTGGTAGCTTCGCCGGATGGTCTGCGAGCTCGGTTCGTCAGGAGATGCCTTTCAGATCAGCTGCCGTGAGGATCATGCCGTTGATCAGGTCATGCCCTCGAATGTGCGCCTGCAGGAGTCGGTGGAACCCGTCGAGAACGACTAAGCGGCCCGCATGCTCGACGCAGTGGATTGGCCAAGACAAGTCAGCGCTGACCACTCGGCGGTAGCGATGCGGGTAGGCCGCAGGGTCAGCAGCGACGGCCGCGGGAGTCACCTGAAAGCGTCGACCCTCGCGTTGCCACAGTGGTAGCGCGAACATCCACGACAAGTCCGCCACCGGGACCTCGACGATCGGCAGCTGGAGCTGATGTAGGTCAGCCATTCGCCACGGCGCATCAGGCAGAGCAGCAAGGATCTCGGGCGGTGTTTGGGCCCGCAGTTCCTCGCGGGTCACCCTCGGTGCGCTGCGATCTTGCACATAGCCAAGGTACGGTGACCGCGGTCTTCATTACCGCGACCCGGCGTCTGGGCATGCCTGCCTCAGAGTGCACATGGGCAAGCTGACCCCAGATTTCGGTGCGACGGTCTTGTCCCTCAACTGACACACGAAGTGCTCGGCGCGTGAAGTGCGAATGGAGCCGCGGGCCACTTATGCGGTCCGGTGAGGGCTCGTCTCGCTAGGCTCCGCTCGTGGCTGAGCCCGACGAGAAGCTCCTCCTGCTCGACACCGCGTCGCTGTACTTCCGTGCCTACTACGGCGTGCCCGACTCGGTGACGGCACCCGACGGTACGCCGGTCAATGCAGTCCGTGGGCTCCTGGACTTCATCGCCCGCCTGACGTCGACGTACTCCCCCACCCACCTGGTGTGTTGCTGGGACAACGACTGGCGGCCGCAGTGGCGGGTCGACCTGATCCCGAGCTACAAGGCGCATCGCGTCGTCGCCGCGGTCAAGGGAGGGATTGACGTCGAGGAGACGCCTGACCCGCTCGAGGCGCAGGTGCCGATCATCGAAGAGGTGCTCGCTGCCCTTGGCATCGCTGTCGTTGGCGCGGACGGGTACGAAGCCGACGACGTCATCGGCACGTTGGCCGCCACGTCGGACCGCCCGGTCGACGTCGTCACCGGTGACCGGGACCTCTTCCAGCTCGTCGACGACGACGTGCCGGTGCGCGTGCTCTACACGGCTCGCGGTGTCGGCAACCTAGAGGTCCTCGACGAGGCCGCAGTCGTCTCCAAGTACGGCGTGCTCCCTCAGCAGTACGCCGACTTCGCCGTACTGCGTGGTGACGCCTCGGATGGGCTGCCTGGGGTCAAGGGTATCGGCGCGAAGACCGCCGCCGACCTGTTGAGACAGTACGGCGACCTGCAGAGCATCGTGTCAGCTGCGAACAACGACTCAAGTGCGCTTGGTTCCACGCTGCGAGGCAAGCTGCGGGCAAGCGCTGACTACCTGACGGTGGCACCCACCGTCGTGGAAGTGGCGAAGGACATCGACCTGCCCGGGTTCGACGCGCAGCTGCGGCCACCGTCGCCCCAGGGGCTGGTACGCGTGCACGGCCTGGCCGAGCAGTGGGGATTGACGTCGCCCGTCGGCCGGGTGCTCGCGGCGCTCGGCGTACCCGACGACGCGTCCGCCGGTTAGGCAGTGACGTCGACCGAGTAGGCGACCACTCCGCGGCGCATGGCGCGCACCACCTCACGGGCGGTGTCGCGCAGCGGAGAGTTCCCCGCGGCAACAGCGACCTGCTCGGTGAGGTCGAGCACTTGCTTCACCCAGCGCACGAAGTCGCCCGGCGCCAGGTCCACCTCGTCGAGCACGTCCTCGAGGGTCGCACCACCGGCCCACTGGTACGCCGCGTACGCGAACCCCACGTCCGGCTCGCGCAGGAAGCTCAGCCGATGCTCCTGCTCGAGAGCCGCCAACCGGCTCCAGATGTGAGCCATGTCCGCAAGCACTCGTGCGACAGCTCCACCCGGCACCCGGGGGCGATCGAGATCGGGCGTTCGCGACTCGTAGACCAGCGCCGACAGGCAGGCGGCCAGAGCCGGCGCCTCGAGCCCCTCCCACACCGATTGCCGCAGGCACTCCGCGGCGACCAGGTCGAGCTCGCTGTAGATCTGCGAGAGGACAGCCCCGGTTGGCGTCACTTCGTCGCCCACCAGGTAGTCCAGATCAGCCAGCACCTCACACACCCGATCGAACTGGCGGGCGATCGTGTTGGTGCGCGATTCGATGCGCCGTCGGGTGTTTTCCGTCTCGCGTTGCAGCTTGGTGTAACGCTCACCCCAGCGGGCGTGGTCTTCACGGTCGGGACAGTCGTGACAGGGGTGAGCTCGCAGCGCGGCTCGGAGCCGGCGTACGTCGGCATCGTCGGGCGCGGTGTCCTCGCCGTGCGGGGCGCGCCCGCGAACAGTCCGGCGGTCACCCCTCCGCGCGTGTGGCCACTCCGTGTCGGCGACGGTCGCTGGCTCGAGATCCCGCGTGCGATCACGCAACTGGGCGGCGAGGTCGCGGCGCTGCGAGGGCACCCGGGCGTTGAAGGACTTGCCGATCCGGAGCCGGGCCACCGGCTCGACCGGCGAGGTGAAGTCGACCATGGACAGCCGCCGCGCCTGCCGGTCCTGCGTGACGACCAGCGGCCGCGGACCGTCGCGGGAGGATCGCACGCCCGGATCGATGACGACTGCGTACCCCGACCAGCGTCCGGCCGGAACGTCGATCACGTCGCCCACGTGCAGCCGCTCCAGCGAGGCCATGGCCTCCTGGCGTCGGTCGGTACGACGCCGTTTGGCCAAGCCGGACTCGCGCTCCGAGAGCGCGCGCCGCAGGGCGGCGTACTCGGTGAAGTCACCACGGTCGCACGCCATCGCCTCGGCGTAGCCCTCGAGCGCCTCCTCGGCTTTGCGTACCTGACGAGCGAGTCCGACGACCGCGCGGTCGGCCTGGAACTGCGCAAACGACGACTCCAGCAGCTCGCGCGCTCGGTCGCGGCCGAACTGGCGCACCAGGTTGACCGCCATGTTGTACGACGGCCGAAACGACGACCGCAGCGGATAGGTACGGGTCGAGGCGAGCCCGGCCACCGACTTGGGGTCGAATCCCGGCGCCCACAAGACGACGGCGTGCCCCTCGATGTCGATCCCGCGCCGGCCGGCGCGACCGGTGAGCTGGGTGTCCTCCCCCGGCGTGATGTCGGCGTGCGTCTCGCCGGTCCACTTCGACAGCTTGTCGATGACCACCGACCGGGCGGGCATGTTGATGCCCAGCGCCAGCGTCTCGGTGGCGAACACCATCTTCACCAGACCTCGGGAGAACAGCTCCTCGACGCACTCCTTGAACACCGGGAGCATGCCCGCATGGTGGGCGGCGACGCCACGCGCGAGTGCCTCCACCCACGCCGAGTAACCCAGCACCTCTAGGTCGTCGTCGGCGAGCAGTGCGGCCCGCTCCTCGGCATACGCCCTGATGGCTTGGCGCTCGGTCGCCGAAGTGAGTCGGAGGTTGGCGTTGAGGCACTGCTGAACGGCAGCGTCGCAACCTGCACGGCTGAAGATGAACATGATCGCCGGCAACAGACCCTCGGCCTCCAGCCGGTCGACGACGTCGATGCGGCTTGGCACCAGACGTGGCCCGCGCGACCTCGTATAACCGGGCTTGCCGCGTGCGTTGCGCGTCCCCCGCTGCCGCCAGTCGTCCCGCGCCACGCGCGTCAACTGCGGGTTCACCTGAGGAGTCGCGCCGCCCGTGCCGTCGTCGGCGAAAAGGTCGTAGAGCCGTGATCCCACCATGACGTGCTGGAAGAGCGGCACCGGCCGCCGCTCCTCGACCACCGTGTCGTTGGCGCCGCGGACGGTGGCAAGCCACTCGCCGAACTCCTCCGCATTCGAGACCGTGGCCGACAACGACACGACCGATACCGACTCCGGCAGGTGGATGATCACTTCCTCCCACACCGCACCGCGGGACCGGTCGGCCAGGTAATGCACCTCGTCCATGACGACGAATCGCAGCCCCGTCAGCGTCCCCGAGCCGGCGTACAGCATGTTGCGCAGCACCTCGGTGGTCATCACCACGACCGGGGCGTCGCCGTTGATGGAGTTGTCTCCGGTCAGCAACCCGACCCGCTTGGCGCCGTACCGGAGCGTGAAGTCGGCGAACTTCTGGTTCGACAGCGCCTTTATCGGTGTGGTGTAGAAGCACTTGCCGCCCTGCTCCAGCGCCAGGTGTACGGCGAACTCCCCCACAACCGTTTTGCCCGATCCAGTCGGTGCTGCGACCAGGACACCGCGCCCTGCCTCCAGGGATGCGCACGCTGCCCGCTGGAAGTCGTCGAGCGTGAAGTCGTAGAGCGCGGCGAAGCGCTCGAACGCGCTCACCACCACCGCCCCCCGCCAGTCATCGACATCTGGGTCGCCCTCGATCTCGGGTCGTTCTACAGCGTGACGGCTACCGTGAAGTTACTGGCTGGCGCTCCCACGGACTTCGCAACTCGGCGCAGCGTCTCGCACATGACGTTGGCGTTGAACCGGGTCCCGGGGATGGCCGCTGCGAGGCGCGAGTCGATTTCGATGAGCAGCACCTCACCGTAGTGCCACGCTCGATGCGCAGCCGCGCGTTCGGGCTCAGGGCAGACCGGCCCCGGGTAGGCCGCGTCGACGGCCAGCAGATCAAGCTGCTGACTGAGGCCTGCGCCGCCGAAAAGCTCACCGGTGACGTGTGCCGTCTCCATCAGCGAGGACTCCGCGCGCCAGACGACGGTCTCGGTGCCGAGCCAGTCGGGTAGATCAAAGGCATCGACGATGCTGATGGTCATGACTCCTGGCTTCGGCTGGCTTTCAATCCAACGGCGATGCCTCGTCGTCGGCGTAGGCAGCGTAGTGGTCGGTCGGGCCGCGGCGCCTGTCGACCACCCGGGCGATCACTTCGGAGATCAAGAAGAGGGCGGTCATGGGGAGAGCCAGCAGCAACATGGTGATCGGGTCGGTCGAGGGGGTCGCGACCGCCGCGAAGACAAACGTGCCGAAGATGATCCACGAGCGCCACTTGCTCAGCTGGTGGGCGCGCACCGCCCCCGCAAGGTTGAGCAACACCACGACCAGGGGGATCTCGAAGGCCACTCCGAACACAAGCAGGATGCGCAACACGAAGCTGAGGTAGCCGTTGACGTCGACAAGACCAGTCACGTTCGTGGGAGTGAAGCCGATGAGCACCTGCAGACCCTTGGGCAGGACGTAATATCCGAGCATCAGACCGGCCAGGAACAACGGTGCTGCTATGGAAGCAAAGGCGAGGCTCCATTTGCGCTCGTTGCGGTGCAGACCCGGGACGACGAACGCCCACAGCTCATACAGCCACACCGGGCAGGCAAGAGCGATGCCCGCCACCAGCGCGACCTTTGCCTGCAGCAGGAACGGCGTCGCAACCCCGGTGATGACCGCGCGGGAGTCGATGCCCTGCTGTCGCGCCAGGTCGCGGACCACCGTGGTGTAGGGCTTGATGAGGAGGTCGAACAGCTGCGGATAGAAGATCCAGCCGATCACAGAGCCGGCAGCGATCGCGCACAAGCAGATGAAGAGCCGTAGCCGAAGCTCACGCAGATGTTCGGTGAGCGTCATCTGCCCGTCAGGACGAGGCGGAGGCCGCCCCTTGCGCTTGCTCGAGCGCGCGAGAATCGCCATTCAGACGGCCGTAGCGCTCACATCTCGGAGTGGGTCGGAGGCAGCGTCTCGTTCGAGTAGCCGTCGGCATTGAACTCCGAAGCGGCCGTGGCGCCAGTTGTCGCCGCCGGACCGGGTGGGGCTGCGGGCGGCTGCACGGCCGTGGTGGGTGCAGCCGGCGGCAGGCTGGCACGTGGCTCGGGTTGGGCCGGCTCCTCGTCATCGTCCATGAGGCCCTTGGTTTCGGACTTGAAGATCCGCAGCGCACGCCCCGTCCCGCGGGCGACCTCGGGCAGCTTGCGGCCGCCGAACAGCAGCAGCAGGACCAACGCGATGAGGAGCAGCTCTGGTCCTCCAAGGTTCCCGAACGCGGCCATCGTCGGGTGCAGGGTCGATACGGCCAACATCATGAGCGCCTCTTCACAGAGTGTTTCGGATTGAGCTCTCGGCCTTCATCGTACGCCGCATCTGGCAAAGGCTGCTTGTGCTTGCTGTTCCCAGCACGAGCCAGCGTCAGTCTGCGTACGCCTCCAGCGCCTCGCAAGCTCGCTCGCGGACGGCAGCGGCCACCTCCTGAGGTTCCACAACGGCAGCCCCGCCTCCGACCCGCAGCACGAGCCGGATCAGCCACTCCTCGTCACGCACCCGCAACGCGATCTGCAACCGGCCGTCACTCAGCTCGGTGCTGGTCTCGATCGGGTAGTACTCGGCCATCCATCGAGCCGACCGGTCCAGCTCCAACACTGCCAAGAGATCGTCCTCTGCCGCCTGGAACAGGCCACCTGAGACGTCGGCACGACCGGCCCCTGGAGGCGGCTGGGCCGACTGCTCGAGCACCTCGGCTGCCGTCATCCGATCGAGCCTGAAGAACCGAACCTCCTGCACTCGCGTGCACCAGGCCTCCAGGTAGACCTGCCCCTCGGCGACGATGAGCCGGATCGGATCCACGTCGCGCTCCGTGATCTCGTCACGGCCCGGGACGTAGTAGCGCAGGTGCATCCGCCGGTTGCCATGCAGTGCGGCGTCGACCGCGGCCCTGATCTCGCTGTCCACGGGGTCGACGTGTACGTCGACTGCTGTCGCGGCCGCCGCGGCCTCTCCTGCCGCCGACTCGAGCTTGGCCAGCGCCCGGTCGACAGCTTCCCGCTCATGCTCGCCTGCTGCCTCTCGCAGCGCTCGCAGCGCGACGATCATTGCCAGCGCCTCGTGCGGGGCAAGGCGAAGCGGCCGGCTCAAGAACTCCGCGTTGCTCAGTCGTACGACGCCCTCGCCCTCGAGCGCGTCCATGTCCACGTCGATCATGTCGCCTGGCATGGCGTCGGGCAGCCCGCAGAACCACAACACGTTCAGGTCCTTGACGATCTGCCCGGGGGGCACCTTGAAGTCCCGGGCGACGTCATCGACCGAGATGCCCTCGCGACCCCGAAGATACGGCACGAGGGCGAGCATGCGCTCGACCTGCGTCTGGGCGTTTGCGGTCATCCGGACACCCCTGCAACGGCGCTGAGGCGGCTCATCACTGCCTCGCGGAGTTCGCCAGGCGATTCTGCAACCACGTCTGCACCGAAAGACACCAGCTCATCCGCGAACGACGAGACGTCTGAGTACGGCACCTGCAGCTCGGTCCAGTTGTCGTCGACCGATGTGATGGCCGTGGCGCGCCGGCGTAGCGGGTCGCCAGCCGTGGCCCGGACCCGCACCGTCGCTGAGCTCTTGGGTTGCGGTGGGGCAAGGGAAGACGCCAGCGTCCGCAGGTCGACGTCATGCGGCGGCTCGAACGAGCCAGGCTCTCCCGAGCTCACTTCACCGGCGATGCGCGACAACCGGAACATGCGAGGCGCCTCGCGGTCCTGGTCCAACCCGACCGTGTACCAGTGGCCGTGCCACGACACGATGCCCCACGGTTCGAGGCGCCTGCGGGCGGCTTCGTCGGCGCCTAATCGCCGGTAGTCGAACGACACGGTCCGGTGGGCGGTGACGGCGTCGAACATCGGCTCGAACGCCGGCTCATCCGTCGCGAGGCGCGGCTCGAGCACGGTGAGGGCTGACTCGTCCACCGGCACACCGCCCGCCCGCAGCTTGCGGAGCCCCTGCGTGGTTGCCGACGCCAGACTGGCGTCTTGCCACACGCGAGCGGCGAGGCCCACGACAGCCGCCTCGTCCGGCGCGAGCTCGATCTCAGGCAGCTCGAACAGGTCTCGCCGGATGCGGTAGCCCGGCTCGTCCTCGAACGCCTTGGTGAGGGTGCCCACCTCGATGGGAACTCCGAGCGCCCGAAGCTCCTCCTTGTCGCGGTCGAACATCCGGTCGAAGGCCTCGTCGGTGAGGTCGTGGTAGCCCTCGACCGCTTGCCTGATCCGTTGCTTGGGCACATAGTGCCGCGCAACGAGCAGGCAGATGGTGAGGTTCATCAGTCGTTCGGACTTGCGTGCGGTCATGAGCCCACTTTGGTCAAGAAGCCTGCAAGATGTCGATGGCGAAGATCAGGTCGGCGTTTGGCGGGACATCACTGCCCTTGCCCGTAGTCCCGTACCCAAGGGCGGAGGGAATCACCAAGATCACCCTGGACCCGACGCGTTGGCCGAGCAGACCCTGGTCCCAGCCGGGAATCACCTGGCCGACCCCGATCCGGACCGATAGCGGCACCGGGTTCGTCCAGGACTGATCGAACAGCTGTTTGTCAGGGTAGAGCTCACCGATGTACTGCACGACGATCGTCTGCCCCGACTTCACCACCGGGCCGTGCCCTTTGATGATCGGGTAGACGCCGAGCTTGCTCACGGTGGCGGGCGTCTGCGGAGTCGACACGAACTTCGCTGGGTGGCCCGCCTTGTCGTACACCAGCTTCGGAACCGTCGACGGGACCGTCTGCTTGGTGCCCGTCGCCTGGCTGGGGAAAACCTTGCGTACGTCGACCACAAAGACGAGGCTGTCGCCCTTCTGGATTGTGGTTCCGTTGCCGGTCGGGTCGTAGCCGTCGTGGGACGTCACGCCGATCAGCACCCGATCACCGGCGTGGGCACCTTGGAGCCCCTTCGCGAGACCGGTGATCGCAGTGCCGAGGTAGAAGGTGGCCGGCTTGCCGGATTGCCAGCTGCTGTCGAACTCGGCGCCGTCGCTGGCGTTGATGCCGACGTAGTCGATGGTGACCCGAGACGCTGGGCCGATGACCTCGCCCTTGCCGGGACCCGCGTCGACGATCTTGCTCTCGGTCTTCGCGAAGCGGATCGGCGCCTTGAAGTTGACCCGTGGCTTGGCCGACGTCGGCCCGGACACCGAGACGTCCGCCAGCGTGCCCAGCGGCACCGTGGCGTTGCTGGCGGTCGACGTACCACCGCATGCCGTGGCAGCCAGCAGCACGGGCAGCAGCACGCTGAGAATGCGACGCACAGATGGACACCTCGAAGAGACGGAGCAGGTCGGAAAGAGCCGCCCGGCGGCCGGCTCATTGTCACATGGAGTCGATGAGCCGTTCGACTCGTTCGTCGTAGGAGCGGAACGGGTCCTTGCAGAGCACCGTCCGCTGAGCCTGGTCGTTGAGCTTCAGGTGCACCCAGTCGACTGTGAAGTCGCGCCGGCGTTCCTGGGCGCGGCGGATGAACTCACCGCGCAACCTGGCGCGGGTGGTCTGCGGCGGCACCGACTTAGCTTCGAAGATCCCGAGGTCGCTGACCACGCGGCTCACCGCACCACGTTTCTCCAACAGGTAGTACAGACCGCGGCCGCGGTGGATGTCGTGGTAGGCTAGGTCGAGCTGCGCCACCCGGGCGGAGGTCAGACCGAGCCGGTGCTGGGCGCGGTAACGCTCGATCAACCGGTACTTGATCACCCAGTCGATCTCCCGCTCGACCAGGCTGAGGTCGTCGGACTCCACTGCTTTGAGGCAGCGCTCCCAGAGGTCGAGCGCGGTGTCGATGACCGGCGTACGCAGCTCACGCCGATCGACGAAGTCCCGCGCCTTGGTGAGGTACTCGCCTTGGATGTCGAGCGCTGAGGCGTCTCTCCCGTTCGCGAGGCGGACTTTGCGTCGGCCGGTCATGTCGTGCGAGATCTCCCTGATGGCCCGGATCGGGTTCTCCATCGTCATGTCGCGCATGACGACGCCTGCCTCGATCATGCGCAGGACGAGATCGGTGCTGGCGACCTTGAGGAGCGTCGTTGTCTCGCTCATGTTGGAGTCGCCGACGATCACATGCAGCCGGCGGAACCGCTCGGCGTCGGCGTGTGGCTCGTCGCGGGTGTTGATGATCGGGCGGGACCTGGTGGTGGCGCTGGAGACGCCCTCCCAGATGTGCTCGGCCCGCTGGCTCACGGAGTACGACGCACCGCGCGGGGTCTGGATCACCTTGCCGGCACCGACCAGGATCTGCCGAGTCACCAG
>JBBPZH010000037.1:0-17753 GCA_038198965.1 Propionibacteriales bacterium | reverse complement strand
GTCGACCGCTTCATCAGGTAGTTCTCGTGGGCGCCGTACGACGCCCCTTTGTTGTCGGTGTTGTTCTTGTACAGCACGATCGGGTTCTGCCCCGGGATGCGCACGGCCTCGGCGGCTGCGACGATGATCCGATCGCCCGCTTTGTCCCACTTCACGACGTCGAGCGGGTTCGTGCACTCGGGAGTGGAGTACTCCGGGTGGGCGTGGTCGACGTACAACCGAGCGCCGTTGGTCAAGATGAGGTTGGCGAGACCGACGTCCTCGTCGGTCAGCTGGCTTGGGTCGGCTGCGGCCCGACTCAGGTCGAAACCGCGTGCGTCGCGCAGCGGGTTCTCCTCCTCGAAGTCCCAGCGCGCGCGGCGGGACCGGGCGGTGATGGCGGCGTAGGCGTTGACGACCTGCGAAGACGCGAGCATCGGATTGGCCGTCGGGGTGCCGAGCACGGAGATGCCGAACTCGGTCTCGGTGCCCATGATCCGCCGGACCGTCATGCCAGCACCGCCATGTTTTGCAGCCTACGTGCCACTTCACTCACCAGTACGCCGCCCGCTGCCGCCTGACGCTTGTGCCTGCCGCTTGTGGCGTGAGGCGATCGCCTGCCTCCTCCCCCGCTTCGCGCGCCCTCCCGAGTTGTCAGGCTGGCTCACGCCTGGAGGTGTCCACTGAGGCCTGACAAGTCGGGGGCGGGCGCGGGACTAGAGGTACTGCCCGGTGTTCGCCACGGTGTCGATGGAGCGTCCCGGCTCGGTGCCCTCCTTGCCGGAGATGAGCGTGCGGATGAAGACGATCCGCTCGCCCTTCTTGCCAGATATCCGGGCCCAGTCGTCGGGGTTGGTGGTGTTGGGCAGGTCCTCGTTCTCCTTGAACTCATCGACACACGCCTGCAGCATGTGCTGGACCCGGATGCCGCGCTGGGACATGTCGAGCAGGTCCTTGATCGCCATCTTCTTCGCGCGGTCGACGATGTTCTGGATCATCGCGCCGGAGTTGAAGTCCTTGAAGTACAAGACCTCCTTGTCGCCGTTGGCGTAGGTCACTTCCAGGAACCGGTTCTCCTCCAGCTCGGTGTACATCCGCTCCACCGTCCGTTGGATCATGCCCGCGACGCATTCCGCCGGATTGCCACCGAACTCCGCCAGGTCGTCGGAGTGCAGCGGCAGATCGGCGGTGAGGTACTTGGTGAAGATGTCGCGCGCCGACTCAGCATCGGGCCGCTCGATCTTGATTTTCACGTCAAGCCGGCCGGGTCGAAGGATCGCGGGGTCGATCATGTCTTCGCGGTTGGAGGCACCGATCACGATCACGTTCTCGAGACCCTCGACCCCGTCGATCTCGCTGAGCAGCTGCGGGACGATGGTGTTCTCGACATCGGAGGAGACCCCTGAGCCTCGGGTCCGGAATAGTGAGTCCATCTCGTCGAAGAAGACGATCACCGGCGTGCCCTCGCTCGCCTTCTCCCGAGCGCGCTGGAACACCAGCCGGATGTGCCGCTCGGTCTCGCCGACGTACTTGTTGAGCAGCTCGGGGCCTTTGATGTTCAGGAAGAACGACTTGCCTTCTTCTCCGGTCTTGGCCGCGACCTTCTTGGCGAGAGAATTGGCAACCGCCTTGGCGATCAACGTCTTGCCGCACCCGGGCGGGCCGTACAACAGGACGCCTTTCGGTGGCTTGAGCTTGTGCTCAAGGAACAGTTCGGGGTGCAGGTAGGGAAGCTCGATGGCATCGCGGATCTGGTCGATCTGCCGCATCAGACCGCCGATGTTCGTGTAGTCGATGTCGGGGACCTCTTCGAGGATGAGCTCCTCGACCTCGATCTTCGGGATGCGCTCATAGATGTAGTTGGAGCGACCGTCAAGCAGCACCGAGTCGCCCGCACGTAACGGCTGGCTGCGCAGACTGGCGGCAATGCGCACCACCCGCTCCTCGTCGGCGTTTGCGATCACCAGCGCCCGCTCACCGTCGGCGAGGAGCTCCTTGATCATCACGACCTCGCCGACTTCTTCGAAGTCCAGCGCAGCGACGACGTTGAGCGCCTCGTTGAGCATGACTTCCTGCCCGCGCGCCAGCCCCTCGAGCTCAACCGACGGGCTCACGTTGACCCGCAGCTTGCGGCCGCCGGTGAAGACGTCGACGGTGGAGTCGTCATTTGCGGCCAGGAACGTGCCGAAACCCGTGGGCGGTTGAGCCAGCCGGTCGACCTCCTCCTTGAGGGTCAGGATCTGGTCGCGAGCCTCGCGCAGCGTTGTGGCCAGCCGTTCGTTCTGTGAGGTGAGCGCGGCGACCGACGTCTGCGCCTCCGCGAGGCGCTGCTCAAGGTAGCGAGCGGCCGAAGGCGCATCGGACAACCGCCGTCGGAGGTCGCTCACCTCCGCTTCGAGGAACTGCACTTGGCGGCGCAGGTCGTCAGCGGACAACCTGCCCGCCGCTCCGTCGCGTGCAGCCACGGGGTACCACCTCCACACGGAAGACCTGTTGCGTCGACCCTACCCAGGCCCTGGCCGTCGAAGCGGTGATCAGGTTACGTGTCGGTATCAGTCTGCGGTCGCGCTTTCGCCTGGTCGATGCTCGAAGCTGGGCGCGGTCCGGTGTAGTCCGGACCGTAGGAGCCAGGCGATGGCCGGCGTGTGCGTCGAGGCGGCTGTACGCCGGGTGCCAACCGGCGAGCGGTGACCAGGAACCCGGTGTGACCCGACATCCGGTGCTCGGGCCGAACCGCCAGACCTTCGACGTGCCAGCCGCGCACCAGCGACTCCCCGGCGGCAGGCTCCGCAAACTTGCCTGCAGCGCGCACGGTCTCGACGAACTGGCTCAGCTGCGGGGTCGTGGCGAGGTACGCGCACAGCACTCCACCGGCGGCGAGAGCATCTGCAGCCACCTCGACGCATTCCCAGGGGGCCAACATGTCGAGCACGATCCGGTCGACCTGGTCCGCTTGCAGCTCGGCCGCCAGATCGCCGATCTTCAGCGTCCAGGCGGGGTGCCGACCCCCGAAGAAGCTGTCGACGTTGCGCTCTGCGACCGCAGCGAAGTCCGCGCGCCGCTCGAACGACGTCACTGTCCCGGCCGGCCCGACGGCCCGGAGCAGAGCACACGTGAGGGCGCCCGAGCCCGCGCCTGCCTCGACCACCCCAGCGCCGGGAAAGATATCGGCCATCATCACGATCTGGGCCGCGTCCTTGGGGTAGACGACTGCCGCGCCGCGGGGCATGGAGACTGAGAAGTCGGCGAGCAGCGGGCGCAACACGAGGTAGTCGACGCCGCCCGTGGAGGTCACGACGGTGGCGTCGGGCTGACCGATCACCGCGCCGTGCTCGATCGCCCCCTTGTGCGTATGGAACGTCGATCCCGCAGCGAGCACAACGCTGCGCTTGCGCCCCTTGGGATCGATGAGTCTGACCCGTTCACCGGCTCTCAGCACCCCACGGCGTACTCCCGACCAGGGCGGATGAGATGCCCCTGTGAGGTCCTCGTCTCGCACTACGGCGGCTCAGGCAGCCTTGAACGCTGCGTCGACGTCCTTGGCGACCAGGACGCCGTAGACCGAGCCGTCGGCCTCGGTCAGCAGGTACTCCGGCGATGGGTGGCTGCTCATGGCTCGCAGGAGGGGCTCCCCAGCCAAGTCCGCGGCCAGGGCCGAGCCGGTCTCCAGCCGCCGAGCGACGTCACCGCACGCCACCCATGGCCGCCGCTCGAGCGGCGTCGACGCAACGGCCTCCTCGTTCACGACCCCTAACGGCTTGCCGTCGGAGGTGACGACGACCAGCGAGCCGGCTCTTGCCTCCTGCGCGCGTCGGACGCCCTCAGCAATCGGCAGATCGGCCGGTACGCCGAGCGCCGGACGCGCGAGTTGCCGCGCCGACAATCCCGGCAGCTTGGCGCGCATCCGCGACATCACCAGCGCCTGAGTTGCACCGGTCCACAAGAACGCAGCGACCATGAAGCTGAACAGGTAGTCGGCAATGTCGGGCGAGTGACCCCACAGCGGCATGGAAGCCGGATAGAGGATCGCTGCACCCGCGGCCAGTCGACCACCCCAGGCGGCCACGGTCACTCCGAGCAACCGCCGCTTCGTCACACCCCACACGAGCGACTGGAGCACCCGGCCACCGTCAAGCGGCAGTCCGGGCACGAGGTTGAGCGCTCCGACGAACAGATTGGTACCGGCCAACGATCCCACTGCCAGGCGCAGCAAACCAGGATGGATCAGGTCCATGGCTGCCCACGAAATCGCTCCGATCGCGAGTGACGTCAGCGGCCCGACGACCGCGATGACGAACTCCCGCCAAGGCGTCGTCGCTTCCCCTTCGATCTCGGTCGCACCGCCAAGGAAGTGCAGATAGATCGAGCGCACGGGCATCTGGAAGGCCCGCGCCGCCAAGGCGTGGGAGATCTCGTGCAGCAGCACCGACGCGTACAGCAGCATGGCGAACGCCAGACCCGCGACGTAGGCGGCCAAGGCACCCACGGTGGGCTCCACCTGTTGAATCCGCGGCCCCACCAGCAGCGCGATCACCGCCACGATGAGGAACCATGAGTTCGCCACGAGCACGTCGACTCCGGCGACGCTGCCGACGCGGAGGCCACCACCGGGCGGACGGCGAGCCGGTCCACTCTCCTCGACGGCACGGCTCACGCTTCCACGCTAGCGGGTTTTGTCGGCTGCTCGTCTTAGTCTGCTGTTCATGACGACGAGCGTGAAGTCACCCCGGTCTGCCAGGCCACCACTCCCCGGGTCGGCAGCCGCCGTGCCGGTCGAGCTCACCCGCTTCAACTCGTTGTCCCCCAGTCGGGCCGCCGACTTCATGACCTGCCCGCTGCTCTACCGGTTCCGGGTCATCGACAAGCTGCCCGAGTCCCCCAGCGTCGACGCGGTGCGCGGCTCGGTGGTGCACAAGGTGCTCGAGAATCTCTACGATCTGCCGGCGGAAGCCCGCACCACCGTTCGGGCAAGCAGTCTGCTCGCCCCGGCCTGGGAGGAGCTTGTCGCCGAGGCTCCGGAACTCGCCGAGATGTTCGGACCGGAGACGGTAGATCTCGTGACCTGGCTCGACCAGTGCCGGGCCTTGCTGGGCCGGTACTTCACGCTCGAAGACCCGCAGCGCCTCGAGCCGGCCGAGCGGGAGTTGCATGTGGTGACGGAGCTGGCATCAGGTTTGCGGTTGCACGGCTACATCGACCGGGTCGATATCGCGTCGACCGGCGAGCTGCGGATCGTCGACTACAAGACTGGCCGCTCGCCGGCGGAGCATTTCGAGGCCAAGGCCTTGTTCCAGATGAAGTTCTACGCGCTCGTCGTGTGGCGCACCCGCGGAGTGATCCCACGCATGCTGCAGTTGGTCTATCTCGGCAACGGCGAGATGCTGCGCTACGAGCCCGAGGAACGCGAACTGCTCGCCACCGAGCGCAAGGTGGAGGCGCTCTGGCGGGCCATCGAACGCGCGAGGTCCACCGGCGACTGGCGACCGCACCGGTCAGCGCTGTGCAGCTGGTGCGACCATCAAGCCCTGTGCCCCGAGTTCGGCGGCACGCCGCCCGCCCTCCCCATGGCGTCGCAAACCGTCTCCTCGCCCGCTACTCCGGTCGGCCCTGGTCTGCCTTTGCAGCCGGCGTCCTAACTGCCTGCTGCTCGGCCGGATAGAGCAAGCAGGCGACCTCGACTTCGCCGGCACGCCGCAGCGCCGGGTCTTCGCCCGGGTGGAACGACACCGCCACACCCTCCGCCGTCTCTTCGATGCCTTGCACCCCTAGCCAGAATCGTGCTTCAGGTGACCGTGCCCGTACGTCGTCGAACAACGCCCTGAGATCTGTTGCAGTCGCGCCGCCAGCCGGGCGCAATACGGCGGTGCCGCCCCCTTGCTCGTTGAGCTGGTCGAGGTTTGCGATCTGCTGGCGTTCGAGGTCGAAGGTCGACGCTCCCGTCTTGAGCCAGTGGCTTTCGAGCGCGGCGACCAGGTCCCTGGCTTCCCAGCCGCACCGCTCGAAGGCCTGCGGGCACCGCGGGTGGAAGGTGCAGCCGCTCGGTGGACGCGCCGCGTCAGGGATCTCGCCGGTCAGTAGCACCTTGACCCGGTGCTGGCTCGGGTCGGGGTCGGGAATGGCAGCGAGCAAGGCCCTTGTGTAGGGGTGCTTGGGATCTCTGAAGATGTCTTCGGTTGCACCGGTCTCGACGATGCGACCCAGGTACATGATCGCGATCCGGTCGCAGAAGAACTTCGCGCTCGCTAAATCATGGGTGATGTAGACGTAGGTGAGGTCGAGCTGCTCCTTGAGGTCGAGCAGCAGCTGGAGAATTTTGGCTCGCACACTCATGTCGAGCATCGAGATCGGCTCGTCGGCCACTACGAGTCGAGGGCTCATGATGATCGCCCGCGCTATCACCACCCGCTGCTTCTGCCCGCCGGACAGGTCACGCGGATACTTCGGCAGGAACAGCTCAACCGGCGACAAGCCCACCCGTTCGAGCGCGTCGACCACACGTGATCGCCGCTCGTCGGGGCTCCTTACGCCGTGGATGCGTAAGGGATCTTCCACCGCCTGCTCGACCGTCATTGCGGGGTTGAGCGCGGCGTTCGGGTCCTGGAAGACCATCTGGGCGTGTCGGCGATGCTCGCGCAGCCGCTTGCTCGAGTACGTCGCGATGTCGTCGCCGTCGAAAACGATGCGGCCATCCTCTGCCGGAACCAGGCCGAGCAGGGCACGGCCCAACGTCGACTTCCCGCTGCCGCTCTCCCCGATGAGGCCGACCACTTCGCCTTTGCGCAGCCTGAGGTCGACCCCGTCAACTGCCCGGACAGTTCCCGTGTCCCGGCCGAGGAGCCGCGCCACACTGCTCCCGCCCAGGCGAAAGTGCACCGACAAGTTCTGGATGTCGATCATCGGCTCGGTCGCGGTTGCGGTCGCGATCTCGGCCGCGGTCTCGGTCTCGGTCTCGGTCGCCTCAGGCTTCGTCTGCAACGCCGATCTCCCTCCGCTCGAGCTTCATCGTTCCGCCGGAGGGGATCTGTGCTTCCGGGCCATGCAACCAGCACTCCACTTCGGTGCCCTGAGAGAGCCAAAGCGGCACCGGATCCTGCTCCACACACACCCGCATTGCGTCGGGGCATCGCGGATGGAAACGGCACGCCGGTGGTGGGTCGATGAGATCCGGTGGCGAGCCAGGGATGAAGTTGAGACCCGTCGTGTTCAGGCTGATCGTCGATCGCATGAGCTCGCGGGTGTACGGGTGCTGCGGCCGTCCGAAGACCTCGCTGACAGTTCCTTGCTCAACGATCCGGCCGGCATACATGACAGCCACCCGGTCGCAGGACTCCGCGACGATGCCAAGATTGTGAGTGATCAGCAGAAGGGCAGTGTCGTAGTTGCTTCGCAGGTCGTTGAGGATCTGCACGATCTGCGCCTCGACGAGCACGTCGAGCGCTGTCGTCGGCTCGTCGGCCACAATGAAGGCCGGGCGTAGAACGAGCGCGAGCGCGATCATCAGCCGTTGCCGCATGCCGCCGGAGAATTCGTGAGGATAGGACCGGTACCGGGTCGGTGGTATCCCCATGAGGCTCAGCGCCTCCAGCGCCCGCTCGCGGATCGCTGCCTTGGTCAGCCCCGGCTCGTGCTGCTTGATTGTCTCCTCGAAGTGTTTGGAGATCCGCATCAAGGGGTTGAGCCGTGTCAGGGGCTCCTGGAAGATCATCCCGAGGTCGGCGCCGCGCATGCTTTGCGCGTCGGAGACGCTCATCTGCAGGATGTCGTCGCCGTTGAACAGCACCTGGCCGTCTCGCTTGGCGGCCGCCGGCAACAGCCCCATCAGGCCGCGGCCGAGCGTGGACTTGCCGCACCCCGACTCCCCTACCAACCCGAGCGTCTCACCGCGCTCCAGCGCAAAGCTCACCCCGTCGACGGCCCGGATCGCTCCGCGGGGGGTGCCGTACCAGACGCGCAGGTCCCGTACGTCCATCACCGGCCCGTGGGCAACCGAGGTTGCTGGCGCCTGGTCAATGAGGGTCATGAGACGGGGGCTTCAGAGTCCGTGGGCGCTGTTGACTCCGTGGCCGACGATGCGGAGGCACGCGGCGGCATCTCGACAGGCAGCAGGCGCTGTTTGCGTAGCAGCGGGTTGACGGTCTCGTTCAGGCCTTCGCCAACCAGCGTGAGGCCGGTCACCAGGAGCACGATCGCCAAACCTGGATACAGCGACGTCCACCAGACACCGATGCCGGCGTCGTCGAGCGAGCGCTGCAGGTCGTAGCCCCACTCCGCGGCTTCGTCGGGCTGGATCCCGATGCCCAGGAACCCGAGCCCGGCGAGCGTCAGAATCGCGTCGGCGGCGTTGAGGGTGCCGATCACCGGGACGCTCTGGATCACGTTGCCGAAGAGATACCGACGCATGATCGTGCCGCCAGTTGCCCCCAACGCACGGGCCGCCTCGACGTAGGTCGCCTCTTTCGCGCTGATCGTCGTATTGCGCACGACCCGGAAGTACTGGGGAATGTAGATCACGGTCAGCGACAGCGCCGCGGCTATCACGCCGCTGGACAAGAACAAGAGGCTGGCGCCGATGATGTTGGTGAACAGGAACGCGCACACGATGGCCAGCAGGAACGATGGGAACGCGTAGAGGGAATCCATGACCAGCACCAGGATGCGGTCGACCCAGCCGCCCACGTAGCCGGACACCAGGCCGAGCGCCAGGCCGATCACCAACGACGCCACCACGGCCAGCGACACGACCTCCAGGGCCGTCCTGGCGCCCCAGATCACGCGTGACAGCACATCGGTCTCCAGGTCCGTCGTGCCGAACAAATGGCCCGAGCCCGGGTGGCCGAGCTTGGCGAACCTCCCACCTGGGCCGCGGAACTGTGCGTAGCCGTAGGGCGCGATCCACGGTGCGAACACGGCGCAGATCACGAACACCGCCGTGATCCCCGCACCGATCACCAACATCCAGCGCGCCACTCCCTGGGTTCTGGAGAACGGCGAGACAAGGGCGCCGATCCGACGGCGCATCAGAACCTCACTCTGGGGTCGATCAACGCGTTGATGACGTCGATCAGCACACTGGTCACAACCACGACGAGCGCGAACATCGTGATGATGCCCTGTACCGCGCCGTAGTCACGGCCCGAGATGTACTTGAACAGCTTCTGGCCAAGACCCGGCCAGTTGAACGTCGTCTCGGTGAGCACGGCGCCTGACAGCAGGAGCGCCACCTGGAGCCCGATGACGGTTACGACCGGCACCAAGGCATTGCGGAAGGCGTGGTTGCGCATGACCTTGCCGCGGGCGATGCCGCGGGCCTGAGCGGCCTCGACGTAGTCGCTTTGGACGGTCTGCAAGATGTTGACCCGGACCAGTCGGATGAACACGCCGCAGATACCGATGCCCAACGTCAGGGCGGGCAGCGCGACGTGTTGGAGTACGTCGACGATCGACTGCCGGTCACCGCTGAGAAACGCGTCGATCAGCAGGACATGCGTGTGCTCCGGAACGATGAACAGGGTCTGTGGGGACGCTTCTCCGCCGGTGGGCAGCCCGAGCCGCGGTGCCAGGTAGATCTGGACCAGCAGGCCGATGAAAAAGATCGGCGCCGCGTAGCTGACGATCGCGAAAATTCTCACCACGACGTCAGGCGCCGTGTCGCGGAGCCGACCGGCGAGCAGACCGAGCGGGATACCGAGCGCAAGCGCGATGACGAAGGCCGCGAGCACCAGCGACGCCGTCGCACCGCCATTGTCGCGCACCACGTTGATCACCGGTTGGTTGTCGGTGAAGGTCTTGCCGAAGTCGAGGTGAGTGACCGAGGAGAGATAGTCCCAATACTGGACGATGAGGGGCTTGTCGAGCCCAGCCTTGTGTCTGGCCGCCGCCAGCGCCTGGGGGCTGAGCTTGCCGCCGAGCGCCGCCGAGATCGGGTCGCCTGGTGCCACGCGCATCAGCAGGAACACCATCGTCATCAAGATCCACATCATGGGGATGACGAGGAGGATCCGCTGGAGGAGATAGCGAGGCAAAGAGCCCGCGGATGAGCTCATGCGACCCTTTCTATCCAGCCGTGAGGGGAGGGGTCATTGGGACCCCTCCCCTGTCCGACCAACGAGCTAGCCGCTCTTCGAGATCGTCCAGAGCCGGAAGATGTACGCCGGGTCGAGCGTCTCCTTGACCCCTTGCATCCCGTTCGCGTACACGGCCGTGTTGTTGCCGACCCAGCTCGGGATGAACGGCACGTCTCGCGCGGCGATTGCTTGCAGCTTGGAGAAGTCCGCATTGCGCTGGCTTTGGCTGGTCAGTCCGAGCTCTTGCGCAGTAAGCGCGTTGGCCTGCGGGTTCTTGTAGCCGTTCTGGAAGAAGCCACCGTCAACCAGGAAGGGAGACAGGTAGTCGTCGGCGTCCGGGTAGTCGGGATACCAGCCGAGCATCCACAGGTCGTAGGCGCCCTGCTTGTAGATCGTCTGGTACTGCTCCCACTCGGTGCTCTTCAAGTCGACCTTGAAGAGTCCGCTCGCCTCGAGCTCGCGCTTGAACTCCTGAGCTTCGTCGACTGCGTTCGGGCCGTAGTGCGTCGGCGTGTAGCCCATGGTGATGGTCACCGGCGTGCTGATGCCGGCGTCGGCCAGGGTCTTCTTGGCCGCAGCCACATCCGGTGTGGCGCCATAGGCGTCCTTGAACGCCTGGGTGGCTCCCGCCAGACCCGGCGGCACGATGGAGTACAGCGGCGTGACCGTGTTCTCGTACGCGTTCTTCGCGATCGCTGCCCGGTCGATGATCTGGGCGGCCGCCCTGCGGACTGCAACGCTCTTGCCGGCCCCCTTGTCGACGCGCCAGACCCAGTAGCGGATCGCGGCACCGGCACCCTTGGCCACGGTCAAGTTGTTGTCTTGCGACAGTGCCGTCAGGTCGGTCGGACCCAGGGTGTCCCAGGCCACGTCGATCTCACCGTTCTGCAACGCCAGCTTCAGCCCCGAGGAGTCGGAGTAGTAGGAGATAAAGACCTGTGCGGACTTCGGCTGACGGTCGCCGACGTAGTTCGGGTTGGCCTCGAGCGTGGCCTGCTGGCCGGACTTGTACTGGGCAAGCTTGTAAGGGCCGGAGCCGATGACCTGGTCGTCGGGCAGCTTCTTGTCCGCGGGGAACACCTGCTCGTCCACGATGGCACCGGTGCCGGGGTACGTGATGAGCGACTGGAACGTCACATCGGGCCGGTTGAGGTGGAACGTCACGGTGGTCGCGTCGGGCGTGTCGATCGCGCCCGGAGCCAGCCCGGTGAGCGTGCCGTCCTTGGCCTGCGTGGCGATGTCACCGAGCAGGTAGATCGCGGCGCCGTTTGGGTCGCCGATCTTGAGCGCCCGCTCGAAGCTGTACTTGACATCGGAGGAGGTGAGCGCATCTCCGTTGGAGAACTTCAGGCCGGGCTTGAGCTTGCAGGTGAACGTCTTTGGATCGCTGTAGCTGCAGCTTTGCGCCGCATCGCCGACAGGAGTCGTGCTGCCTGACGGGATCGTCAGGAGGGTCTGGAAGATGCTGTACTGGAGCGTCGACGACCCCAGATCGTAAGACCCGGCAGGATCGATCGCGGTAACGGTGTCCGTCGTGCCGAGCGTGTAGCTACCGCTCGCTGACGAGCCGCCGCTCCCACCGTTGTTACTCGTGTCCCGGTTTGAACCACACGCGGCAAGCGTGATGATCAGCGTCGCTGCTCCACCCACTGCCACGGCATGTCTTGAAATGCGCACGATCTCCACGCCCTTTCCGCTGCCCCCATTCGAGGACGGCTGCAAGGGACACTAGTGGCCGGGCGAGGTGGTGTCAGCACCTCGCAGGTCACGACACGGTTACCGTTGCGCCGCCAAGGCACGCAAATCGTCAACCGTGCATCCGGCCAGCGATGCCAGGTGCCGCCGTTTCGGGCCTGTCGGGATCTCGACCTGATGCGGTACGCCGATCACCAGGCACCCGGCTGCCTCTGCTGAAGCCGCACCGGTCGGTGAGTCCTCGATCGCGACGCAGGCCGACGCTTCCACCCCAAGCCTGTCCGCCGCCAGAAGATAAGCGTCGGGGGCCGGTTTTCCTCGTACGACGTCCTCTCCGGTCACCACTGCGTCGAAGCGGCCGACAGGCAAGGCGCCGACCACGGCCTCGACAAGCCCGCGGTAGGACATCGTGACCAGCCCCGTGAGTAGTCCGGCCGTGTTGCACTTCGCGAGCAGCTCGACGGCACCGGGCCGCCAGGTCACCCCATCGGTCCGCAGCGAAGCCTCGACCGACGTGACCAGTGCGGCAACGATGTCTTCGGGGCTCAGCTCGAGCTTCATACGGCGTTTGATGATCACGCCGGATGCCAACAGTTCGTTCCCGACGAGCTGAAGGCCGTCCTCAGCAGTCCACTCCGCGCCGTAGGTGTCGGCCAAGGAGAACTCCGCAGCCATCCATGCTGGTTCGGTGTCACACAGGGTGCCGTCCATGTCGAAGAGCACCGCTTGCAGTTCGCTCACCTGGCGTTTGCCTCGACCGGGGTCACTGGGTCGGTCGGCATGTGACGAACTCCTGGAGGCGGTGCGCGGCCGGTTCAGCGTACGCCGGGTGCGCTCCCCCCGGTATGTCAGGGCACTGTTCGCCCCGCCGACCTCTCCGGCGGTAATGCAGCTATGGCCCGATGAGTGCCTGACAACTCGCCGCGGGGAACGCCCGCTGCCGCGCCGTTAGGCTGGGCGGGTGATCGAGATCGAGGCCGACGTGCAGCTGCACGACGCCGTGGTCATCGCAGCGTTCGAGGGGTGGAACGACGCCGGTGAAGCAGCCAGCGATGCCGTGTCGCATCTTCTGGTGACGTGGCGCGCGCGGCTCCTCGGCAGAATCGATCCCGAGGACTACTACGACTTCCAGGTCAACCGGCCGCACGTGGGGTACGCCGCCGACGGCGAGCGGGAGCTCTCGTGGCGAAGCACCAGCTTCTGGCATCCAGAGATCCGACCGGGTGGCCGCGACGTCATCCTGGTCACCGGCATCGAGCCAAACGTCCGCTGGCGCACGTTCTGCACGGAGGTGCTCGACTACGTCGCTGAGCGCGGCGCGACCTCGGTCCTCACGCTCGGAGCGCTACTCGCGGACGTCCCGCATACCAGGCCGGTGCCGGTCACGGGTGTGACGGCAGATCCCGATCTCGCCGCGCGCCACCGGCTCGAGCCGTCCAGGTACAGCGGGCCGACAGGTATCTTGGGAGTCATCCAGGAGGCGTCACACCGGCGAGGGCTGCAGACGCTGTCCTACTGGGCGGCCGTACCGCACTACGTCGGAGCGCCACCGGCGCCAAAGGCAACGCTTGCCCTGCTCGGTCAGCTCGAGGATTTCCTCGGCGCCCCGATCGACATGCGCGGCTTGCCCGAGGAGGCGAAGGCGTGGGAGCGGGGCGTCGACGAACTGGCCTCCGACGACTCAGAGGTGGCCGATTACGTGCGGTCGCTGGAGGAGGAGCGCGACACGGCGGAGCTGCCGGAAGCGAGCGGTGATGCGATCGCCCGAGAATTCGAGCGCTATCTCAAGCGGCGGGCTGAGGACACCTGAGGTCGATCCCGAGCGAGGCTGAGACGGTCGCGCCCATCAGCTCGGCGCTTCCCTGGACAGGCTGGCCTGGTGCAGTTGCCCACGCGTCGACAGCTGCGAGGGCGCGCGGTGCGTCAAGGTCGTCAGCCAATGCAGCGCGTACGGCGTCGACCACCGGCCCGGCATCGGGCCCTCCGCGGTTCACCGCCGACTCCCACCGGCGCAGCCGCTCCTCAGCGGCGTCGAGCAGTTCCCATCGCCACTCCCACGCTTCCCGGTAGTGGTGGCTCAGCAGCGCCAACCTGATCGCTCGCGGGTCGACGCCGCCCGTGCGCAGCGCTGACACCAACACCAGGTTGCCGCGCGACTTCGACATCTTGTGCCCGCCGTAGGCGACCATGCCGACGTGGGAGTACGCCTTGGCGAACGCAGCGCCACCGCGCGCCACCTGCGCCTCGGCTGCACACATCTCGTGGTGCGGGAAGACCAGATCGCTGCCGCCGCCCTGCAGGTCGAAGCCGGCGCCAAGGTGGTGCAACGCGATCGCGGCGCACTCGATGTGCCAGCCCGGCCGCCCGGCCCCGTACGGGCTGTCCCACGCCGGGTCGTCACCATGCTGCCGCTGCCACAGCAGGCAGTCGAGGGGATCCCGCTTGCCCGGTCGATCCGGATCGCCTCCCCGCTCGGCGAACAGGGCGCACATGTCGTCCCGCGACAACCCTGATACTGCGCCGAAGTGCGGATCGGCGTCGACGGAAAAATACACGTCACCATCGACGACGTACGTCGCCCCCCGGCGGCCCAGCTCCTCGATGAGCTCCACGATCAACGGCAGGGACTCCACTGCGCCGACATACGTCTCTGGAGGGATGACGTTCAGGGCTGCCATGTCCTCACGGAAGAGCTGCGTCTCGCGCGCCGCCAGCGACGACCAGTCCTCACCCGTCTGGCTCGCGCGTTCGAACAGCGGGTCGTCGATATCGGTGACATTTTGCACGTAGTGCACCCCATGACCTGCCTCGCGCCAGGCCCGAACCGCCAGGTCGAAGCCGACATTGGTCGCCGCGTGGCCGATGTGAGTGGCGTCGTACGGCGTGATTCCGCACACGTAGATGCCAGCGGTGTCACCAGGATTTGTCTTCTCGACGGACCCCGTCGAATCGTCGTACAGGGAAAGCTGCGGTGCGTCGCCGAGCCGGTCGTGGGCCGCGCGCGGCAGCGCCGGAGTAGGCCATGCGTGCATGGCGGACAGCCTATCGGCGGACGGTCAAAACGCCGGCCAGGGCACCGCCGGCCACGAACCGTCAGGCACGGGCATCACACCACTGGTGAGCAGGGCAGTCGACCGCTGACGTAGGGCGGCGCGCTCACGAGCCGTGAGCAACGCCGGCAGGTCGTCGGCGAGGCTCCCCGCTTGATCGTCCTCGAGTGCCTCGAGCAGGCGGCCCAGCGCATCGGCGTCGCGGGGGCGGAGCGGTTCACCCGCCCATCCCCAGAGCACCGTGCGGAGCTTTGGCGCGGTATGGAAGCTGACGCCGTGATCGCACCCCCACAGCGGACCGGATACCTCGGGAAGCAAGTGGCCGCCCTTGCGGTCGGCGTTGTTGATCACAACGTCAAGCACTGCCAGGTCGCGCAGGCGGTCGTCGTCGGCGTGCACGAGGAGCACTTCGCGGTCGTCGGCGTCGGTTGCGGCGAGCACCGCGATCCAACCAGGGTCACCGAAGTCCGGGGACACGACGTCGACGAGGGAACGGTCGGGATCGACGTCGATCCACTGCTGACACATGCCTGGGCCGAAGCGGCCGTCGCGCATCACCGTGGGCGGTACGAGCTGCCAGCCGCCGGCCTCGGAAACCAAGCGGGCAGCCAATTCGCGTGCTGCGAGGGTCCCGTCAGGGAAGTCCCAGAGCGGCCGCTCCCCAGCGACCGGTTTGTAGATGCACGGCAGTGTGACGTTGTCGAGCTCGACCTCGCCCAGGAACGAGGCGTTCGATGCCGCCGCGAGCCGCCCGATCAAGGTGAGCTCGCCGTCGCGCAGGACGTGCTCCACCTGCTCGCCGGTCAACCCCCCGGCGACGAGGGTGTCGTCAGTCGGCAATGCGTTTGAAGCCGTTCGCTCGTGGGCACACGTGGCCTTCGGGGTCAAGCGGACCGCCGCAGAACTGGCAGGGTGGACGACCCGCCGACACCACCGACTGCGCACGGGAGGCGAAAGCCCGGGCGTATGCCGGCTCGAGCTTTACCAGCACTACCTCCTCGGCCTCGATCTCCACCGCAGAGTCCGGTGACTCGTCTGCTGCCTGCAGACCCGACAGTTCGGCATCCGCCTCCTCCGCCGCCGGTTCCGCGCCCCCGTCAGCCACCGGGAAGAGCTCGATCACGACGACACCTGCGTCGGCGTCCCAGCCGAGCGTGATCGTGCCGACCCGGAACTCTTCGACGATGGGCTGGTCGAGCGGGTCGCCGTCGCGAAGGTCGACAGGTGCCACGGCAGGGATCGACGCGTCTCCCCCGGTACGGCGCAACGCCTCGTCGAGCAGCACGTCGACCCGCTCAGCCAGAATCAAGACCTGCTGCTTTTCAAGCGCGACACTGGTGACCCGGCTGCCCGAGCGCGCCTGCAAGAAGAACGTGCGCTGTCCCGGCGGCCCGACGGTTCCGGCGACGAACCGGTCGGGCAGCTCGAAGGAATGGACGACCATGGGCATACTCCAGAGCCTACGACCCGGCCCCACCGCCGACTGCCGCGTCACTACTCAAGGTCTTGCGCCGTCGCCTGCGCCGGGGCGGCGCCAGGCTGCTTAGGCCACCCGAGTCGTTCAGTCGGGTGACGAACGGCCGCAGCGGCGTGTAGCTGATCGCGGAGATCGACGCGGGGTCGACCACGATGCGCTGGAACACGTCGAGGTGAGCGCCGAGCGCGTCGGCGAGCACCGCCTTGATGACATCGCCGTGACTCACCGCGACCCACAGCGCCTGGGCGCCGGCGTCAGCCGTGACCTTGCCGTCCCAGTCCCTCACGGCGTCGACGGCCCGCAGCTGCATCTCACGGATCGACTCCCCCGCCGGGAACGTCGCAGCGCTGGGGTGCGCTTGCACGACCTTCCACAACGGGTCTTTCGCGAGCTTCTTGAGCTCCGCGCCGGTCCAGTCGCCGTACCCACACTCGATGAGTCGCTCGTCGACCTGCACGTCGACCCCGCCACCGAGCGCGACCGCCACCGCCTCCGCGGTCTGCAGGCATCTGTCGAGCGGGCTGGACACGACGGCGCTCACTGGAAGCTCGGCGAGCCGGCGACCGGCCCTTTCGGCCTGCTGTCTGCCCGTCTCATCGAGGTCCACCCCGGCGCTGCGGCCGGCGAGCACTCCCCCGGAGTTGGCGGATGACCGCCCGTGCCGTACGAGCAGGACGGTCGCCACCCGACACACCCTAGACGGCTCCGCGGGGCCTCCCGGGTGACAATAGCTGGGTGATCGTCGACTGCGCCGTCTACCGCCACGGTAAGCGAGTGGAGCTGACCGGCGACTCGTGCGACCTGTCAGGCGCACTGGCCGAGGTCGCCGGCACCGAGGAGTTCATCTGGATCGGGCTGCACGGACCGACCCAGCAAGAGATGGCCCGCGTCGCCGAGGCGTTCTCTTTGCACCGGCTTGCGGTCGAGGACGCCGTCCAAGCACACCAGCGCCCCAAGCTCGAGTGCTTCGAGGACGAGTCACTGTTCATGGTGCTGAAGACTTTGTGGTACGTCGAGGCGGAAGGTGCGGTCGAGACCGGCCAGATTGGCATCTTCGTCGGCCCGAACTATGTGGTCACCGTCCGGCACGGCGAAGGTGCCGAGCTGCACCACACGCGGATGGGGCTCGAGGAGCACACAGACATGCTGGGTCATGGGCCGTTCGCCGTGCTGTACTCCGTCTGTGACCGGGTCGTCGACGAGTATCAGGTCGTCGCCGAGGAACTGGAGAACGATGTCGACGAGATGGAAAAGGACGTCTTCTCCGAGCACAAGGGCAACTACGAGCGCCGCATCTATCACATGAAGCGGGAGATCGCTGAGTTCCGGCGGGCCGTCACGCCGCTTCGCGAGCCGTTGCTGCGGTTCTCCCAAGGCATGGTCGAGGGAGTTCCCAGCCGTGCCGAGGCGTTCTTTCGTGACGTGGCCGACCACACGGTCCGGGTGCACGAGCAGGTGGAGTCCATGGACAGCTTGCTGTCGAGCGCC
>JBBPZH010000036.1:0-23410 GCA_038198965.1 Propionibacteriales bacterium | reverse complement strand
TCGGTTTAGCTGCTTCGCTGACGTTGCTTATTTGCAACACTTGCCTAGACTGGGCGTCATGAAACTTGCGGAGCGGATCTCGACCTTGCGCAGGGCGAACGGGCTCAGCGCCCGGCAGCTCGCGGCGCTGGTCGATGTCGCTCCGACGACGGTGACGCGCATCGAGATCGGCGCAGTCAGCCCGTCGTTCGATCTGGCGCAGGAGATCCTGACAGTGCTGGGGGAGCCGATAGGATTCACCGGCACCGCCGATCGGGACGCGATTGCCGCTGCCCGGTTGGCTGTCGATCCGTCGTTGCCGGTCGAGGTGACGCCTGGGGTCCAGGCTTGGTTCCACCGCTGGGCTCGGATCGGTCTGGTTGACGACGATGGGCGTGCGACCGAAGGCCAGCGAGTCAATGTGCTCGTCCGTGCTGCGACGCCTGCTCGGCTGACGCGACGCGCTGGCGCGGTCAACTTCTTGCCGCGCGGCACGGCGTTGGATATTGCCGAGCAGCTGAAGGTGGCCGACGCCGACTATGCACTGACTGGCGACGCGGCAGCGAATCTTTACTCCGCCAGCGCTGGCGAGGTATGGCCCGTGTTCTACGTCGCTGACGTCACGCGGGCGGCGAGTGCGGCAGGGCTGACTCGCCGCCAGCCGGGTACCTTCGGGGCGCGGGTGACCCTCATCCCGTTCGACGGGATCTCCGAAGTTGGTCGAGTCGAGCTCGACGGCGTGACGGTCGCTGCACTCGATCAGGTGATTCTCGACTCCTTTAGCGGCACGGGCCGGATGGCTGAGCAAGCTGACGTTCTCTTGGGACGGCGGGCGGCGTGATCGACATCGCCGAGCCGCGCAGCGAATCGGAGTGGAGCCGGCGCGCAATCATCAACGTCATCGATGTCCTCGCCGCGCACGCCGAGTCGCTCACGTTGATCGGTGCCCATGCCATTCTGCTCCGCACCGCCGACCTCGACGTGCCACTGGCGCAGACGGGGGATGGTGATCTCGGGGTTACGCCCGGACTCGTGGGCGACCTGCCGAGCATCGAGGCGTTGCTGGTCGCGGCGAGCTACGAGCACCGAACCACGGCTCGCCCTGGTTTGTGGGGCCGCGGCCCGTATGAAGACCGAGTCGGCAATGCGCAGTTCCGGGAGAAGATTGACCTGCTGGCACCGCACGGTCTGTCAGGCACCACCAGCCGCAGCAGGCGTAGCGTCCCTGCCCTCCAGTCGCACCACGGCAGGCTTACTGTCGGCAACGCCCTCGGCTTGGAACTCGCAGCGTTCAACCGTTCCGTCATGACCATCACCGACTTCGTCGAGCCGAAACTGTCGGCCGCGATCCATGTCGCCGAGATCCCTGCGCTCCTCCTGGCCAAGGGCGCCAAGGTCGGCGAACGCCTCGGCGAACCGCGCAAGGGCGAGGTCCGCGACAAAGACATCGGCGACTTGTGGCGCCTCATGGCAGTCGCCGAACCGGGCCAGACAGCAGAGACGATCGCGAGCTTCCTCCACCACCCAGAGGTCGGCGCGGACGTCCGCCAAAGTGCCGAGTTGGCACGGGTGGCCGTCATCGATCCGGTTAGCCGCGAGCGAGCGAAGCGCTCCTTCGAGGGGTTCGTTGACCCTGTTGAGATTGACCGAGTCTTCGACCTCTGGCGCGACGTCGTAGCCCGGGACTGAGCATGCGACCAAAACATGCCAGCGGTCCACAAATTGTCCGTAGAAGTCCGTCTGAGGCTGCTGTCAGCCACGCCAACCAACGACAGGAATTTGCAGATGCCCAGCCCAGAAGGGATTTCCAGCAACGGCAAACTTGTGCAGATCACCCCGTCTGACTCCCCGCTACTACTGACCGCAGTCGGCCCTGCGAGTGTGCGTTCGAGTCACCGTGCTCTAGGTTGCAGCGCGTGAAGGTTGCCGTCGTCAAGGAGAGGCTCGCGGGCGAGGCGCGCGTCGCCCTCGTGCCCGAGCTGGTGGCGAAGCTGACGACCCTCGGGTACGACATCGCGATCGAGCCAGGCGCCGGCGAGGCCGCCCAGTACGCCGACGCGCGGTATGCCGACGCGTCGGCCGCCGTCTCCGACGACGCGCTCCAGGGCGCTGACGTGGTGCTGTCGGTGCAGCCGCTGACACGCGACCAGATCGGGGCCTTACGGCCGGGTGCCGCCACCGTGTCCTTCTTGCCGCCGGCGCAGTCCTTGCCAGCTGTCGCGCACCGCCGGGACGCACAGATCACGTCGTTCGCGATGGAGCTGGTGCCCCGCATCTCCCGCGCACAGTCGATGGACGCGCTGAGTTCCCAAGCATTGGTGTCTGGCTACCGATGCGCCATCGTGGCGGCCTCGATGCTGCGGCGGTTCTTCCCTCTCAACATGACGGCCGCCGGCACCGTACCGCCCGCCGAAGTCGTCGTACTCGGCGCCGGTGTTGCGGGCTTGCAAGCGATCGCGACGTGTAAGCGGCTGGGTGCGGTCGTGAGGGCGTACGACGTCCGCGCGGCGGCGGCCGAGGAGATCCGGTCGATGGGCGCCCTTGCCATCGAGCTCGAGCTCGACACCCTCGAGGGGTCTGGTGGCTACGCCCGGGAGATGACCGAGGATCGCGCGGCCCGGCAGCAGGAAATGCTGACGCCGTTCATCGCGGCGGCCGATGCGCTCATCACCACGGCCGCCGTACCCGGCCGGCAGGCACCCCGACTGGTGACGGCAGCAATGGTCGAGCAGATGAAGCCGGGATCGGTCGTCATCGATTTGGCAGCCGAAACCGGCGGAAACGTCGAGGGCTCGCAGCCGGGGGCGATCACCTCGGTGGGGGCGGCGCAGGTGTGGGGAGCGGCGAACCTGCCCAGCCAGATGCCCGGCCCGGCGAGCAAGCTGTACGCCCAGAACGTGGTGAGCCTGGTGACGTTGATGACCGTCGAAGGCTCCTTCGCTCCGGACTTCGACGACGAGATCGTCGCGGGCACGTGCGTGACGCACGCGGGTGACGTCGTGCACGCGGCCACCCGACAGTTGCTGGAGGAGCAGGGATGAGTGAACCGCTGGTGTGGCTGACGATCTTCGTCCTCAGCGTCTTCGTCGGCATCGAGGTGATCTCGAAGGTGTCTTCGACCTTGCACACGCCGCTGATGTCTGGCGCCAACGCAATCCACGGTGTGATCCTGCTCGGCGCAATCTTGGTGACCGGGCTCACCGACTCGACGCTGGCGGTGCTGGTGGGTCTGGTCGCCATCGTGCTGGCGACCGTGAACATGGTCGGCGGCTTTGTGGTGACCGACCGGATGCTGCAGATGTTTGGCGGGCGAAAGCGGCCTCCGGAGCCGCCTCGATGACGCCGACTTGGGCGCAGCTCGTCTACTTGGTCGCTGCTGTCTGCTTCATCCTCGCGCTGCGGGGATTGTCGTCCCCGCGCACAGCTCGCAGGGGCAACCTGATCGGCGCCTTCGGCGCCGTGCTGGCCTGCGTCACCGTCTTCTTCGCCATCGATCTTCAGCACGTGCCCTTGATCTTGCTGGCGATCGCCATCGGCGCCGTCGGAGGAGTCCTCGGGGCGCAGCGGGTGCAGATGACGCAGATGCCGCAACTGGTCGCGCTGTTCAACGGGGTGGGCGGTGGAGCGGCGGCGCTTGTCGCGCTGCTGGAGCTGCACGACGCCGTCGCCGGCAACAGCGTCGTCGGCGTACCGAAGTTCGACCTGGTAGCGACGGCCTTCACGATCCTGGTCGGTTCGGTCAGCTTCTCCGGTTCGCTGGTGACCTTCGCCAAGCTGCAGGAGCTGATGACCACGCGACCGGTCATCTTCCCCGGTCTCCCGGTGGTGTTCGGCGGTGCGCTGCTGGCCGGGTTGGTGCTTGCCGTCCTGCTCGTCGTCCAACCCACGCTGGCGCTCGGCGTGGTGCTCGGGATGGTCGGCTTGCTGCTCGGTGTGGCGTTGGTGTTGCCGGTCGGTGGGGCCGACGTACCGATCGTCATCTCGCTCCTGAATGCATTCACCGGTCTGACGGTGGCCGCTGGCGGCTATGTGCTCGGCAACACGCTGCTCTTGGTCGCCGGCACGCTCGTAGGCGCGTCCGGCACCTTGCTGACGAGATTGATGGCGGCGGCGATGGGACGCTCGCTGCTCAACACGTTGTTCGGCGCGCTCAAGGGCGGGTCGACCCTCGGTGCGGGAGAGGCGTCAGACCGGCCGGTGCGATCGGCCGGTCCGGAGGACGTCGCCATCCTGCTCGGCTACGCCTCCCGGGTGATCGTCATACCCGGCTACGGCCTGGCTGTCGCGCAGGCGCAGCACACGCTGCGGGAGCTCGTCGACGAGCTCGGCGACAAGGGCATTGCCGTCGACTACGCAATCCATCCGGTGGCCGGTCGGATGCCGGGGCACATGAATGTCCTGCTCGCCGAGGCGCAGGTGCCGTACGAGCAGCTGAAGGAGATGGACGACATCAACGGCGACTTCAAGCAGACGGACGTCGTGCTTGTGGTCGGTGCCAACGACGTCGTAAATCCGGCCGCGAAGACGACGCCCGGGGCCCCGATCTACGGGATGCCGATCCTCAACGCGAGCGACGCCCGGCAGATCGTCTTCATGAAGCGGTCGATGCGTCCGGGCTTTGCCGGCATCGAGAATGAGCTGCTCTTCGACCCGAAAACCACGCTGCTGTTCGGGGACGCCAAGGACACGATGGGCAAGCTGCTGTCGGCCGTGAAGTCGCTGTGATCGAGGCAACGGGGTCGCGGGTACGGTCGCCATCTGTCACGATCGCACCGTGAGCTCCCTGGACGCTGAGTCCGCAGAGGCGATCGACTTCGCGGCCGCGGCGTACCGCGAGGACGGCGCATGGACCGTGTCGACCCTGCCGGTGAACGCCGCAACGGAACTCGAGACGTTCGTCCGCACGCTCGCCCAGCTGCCGTCGGAGGTAGGCACCCTCGGCATGGTCAGCGTCGACGACGACTTCTTTGTGGTAGCACGTGTCTCGGGGCGGCATGTGCGGCTGCTGCTCTCCGATGTCCGCGCTGCCACTGAGTCCCCGCTTGCCCGAGCCGTCGTGGAGCGCCTCGAGCTGCCGCTGCCCGATGACGACGACGACCAGGTGCAGCCCGCTGGCGACCTGGCCATCGTCGCCGACCTCGGCGTCACGGCGACCCAGCTTGGTGCGTTGTGTGACGACACCGAGCTGTACCCCGACGAGCTGCTCGGTGACATCGCACAGCGGCTGGGTTTCGGCCCGCAGTTCGACGACATGCTCGACACGGCGCTCGCCTAGATGGGCGGTCCGGCCGACGCCGGGCGGTGGGACGAGCCGATGCGGCGGGCGTTGGGGGTGGCGCGCACCGCGGACGTGTCGGGCGACGTACCCGTCGGCGCGTTGGTGCTGGCTGCAGACGGTGCCGAGCTGGCCCGCGCCGCCAATGCTCGTGAGGCGGTTGGAGATCCGACCGCACACGCTGAGATCCTGGCGCTACGTGCCGCGTCTTCCCGGCTGGGCGGCTGGCGTCTGGATGGCTGCACGCTGGTGGTCACGCTGGAGCCGTGCACGATGTGCGCCGGCGCGCTGGTGCTCGCACGGGTGTCCCGGCTCGTGTTCGGCGCGTATGACGCCAAGGCCGGGGCTGTCGGGTCACTGTGGGACGTCGTACGGGATCGTCGGCTCAACTCTCGGCCAGATGTGTACGGCGGAGTGCGGGCGGATGAGTGTGGTCAGCTGCTCCGCGACTTCTTCGACGCACAGCGCTGACGGCGCCGCACAGGTTTGCCGAGGACCCGCCGGCCGGTTTTGCCGAGGCCCGCCGCACCGCCGCGCTGCTGACGCAGCCCCGTCCTCAGCGCCAAGATCCGAGCTCCAGTGTCAGATATGACAGCAAGCCGCGGTTCTTTCGATGGGCTAGCGACGCGGGAAGCTCGCGGTCGTTGGTTCGGCGGGGAAGTGCCGCTCCGGTAACCTTCTGCGCGGTGGCGTGTCCGAGCGGCCTAAGGAGCACGCCTCGAAAGCGTGTGTGGGTTCACGCCCACCGTGGGTTCAAATCCCACCGCCACCGCCAATCCGACCTCCCTTCGCATCGATCGAGACGTTGCGTCGGCTGAGGCGTCCTCGAGAGAAAGGGAACCAAACGCGACGGGGCAGACTCTTGTATGTATGCAACGGAAGCTTGGTTCGGCATCGATGGCAGAGAAGAGCTTCCACCTGCCTTCGTCGCGGAAGGGAATCGTTGCAGGACGCCCTTCGTGGGAGACGGAGTTCTGCGCGTTCTTCATGACTCGCCAACGAACCCTCACCCGGACGGCGTACGCCATCTTGGGTTCGTGGCATGCGGCCGAGGACGCGGCTCAGCAGACGATGAGCTCGCTGTACGTGTACTGGCCGCGGATCCGTACTGGAAACGTGGACGTGTATGCCCGGCGCGTACTGGTCAACAACTGCATGAATGCGTTCAAGCGCCAAAGCCGCGAGGCGACCACATCACAGCCTCCGGAGACCTCCGTGGACGTCGACCTATCGGCACACGCGGATCTGCTGGCGGCACTCTCCCAGCTCGACGCCAAGCAGCGCGTCGTCTTGACGCTGCGTTTTCTCGAGGACCTATCGGTGCGAGAGGTCGCCGAGATCCTTCGCATCAGAGAAGGCACCGTCAAGAGCCGGACGGCTCGAGGCCTGGAGAGGCTACGCACCTCCCTCGAAACTACGACAATCTGACCAACCCAGCTAGATGAGGAGAACCGATGAACGTCGAAGAACAGCTCCGCAGTGACCTCAAGGAGCTCACTCACGACGTGCCGAGGAGCCTGAACCTGGACCAGGTGGTCTTGGCCGGGAGATCTCGACGCCGCAGACGCCACGTGGTCGCCGGAGTTGGCACGTGCGCCCTGCTGACGGGGATCTCGTGGGGCGGCACCGGCCTGGTGGACAGTCTCACCACCTCAGGGCGAGAGTCGCAGCAGCTCCAGCCAGCAATAGCCGGCGCGCACCACGTCCTGCCAGCCCACCAGCTCGGACACGGTAAGAAGTCCGATCTGGGCGCTCAAGACGTGCAGGATTTCGTGCCGGGCACCGACATCGATGAACACATGCAGACCGTCATCAACGGCCACCTGGACCCTGGCCTGCATGCGACGGTGACGGACGTCTACCCGAGCGACTGGAACCACGACGGCGCCATGCCAGACGCGCAATGGCAAAACGCGACTGATTGGCAGGCCGTGTACACCATTCCGGGAGGCCAGCGCCTGCTGGTCATCATGTTTTACGTGCGGCCCGGCGACTCGTGCACGGACGGCGCCAGCCAGCAGGCATACAGCCTCAACGGAACTTACTTCGAGGCCTCGGGCCGGACCGACTGCCAAACCCGCTTCGGGGTCAACTCCATCCTCTCGGTCAGCGCCGACTCAGAAGCCCAGGCGACGCAGAAGTTCGCCTTGAGCACGGCCCAGCTCGCGGCGATCTCAGAAGACAACGGACTAGCCTTCGCAGCGCCGATCAACCCGCCCAGCTGAGCATCTGGTGGCCCGGCGACCAGAGGCGCCAATCGGATGATCCGCGGGCCGTCAGCGCAGCCGCTGCAACGTGTCGACGGCGAGCATGGCTACCCGACTGGACGTTCCTGCGCCCGCCACCTCGACCACTGCTAGGTGCCGGCCACTGCGTGCCAGGACCTCACCGCCGTTCCGAGTGCCGTCACCGTTGTATGTGACCATCCAGGTCGCGGTTCCGGCGCGGGTCGTCACATGGTAGGCGCGGCCGTAGTACCAGTGCCCGGATATCTCGTGCTGACACGCGCTGACCAGGCGCACGATAGTGTGGTACTTCCTCGTTGCCCGGCTGATGGAAGCCTGGTCCGCGACCTGCTGGATGACGCTGAACTTCTTTTTCCCATTGATCCGTCCAGTGAACGTGCCGTGATACATGTCGGCGCGGTTACCGACGATGTCGCTCAGCCGCGTCTCGCCGGTGCAGGCAGAGAGGCCGTACCCTCCGTCGCGGCCGCCCACGCGCGACGTGACCGTGTGCTTGACCGCGAACGCGTAAGCGATGTCGACAGGATGTAGCAGGTCGTCCATCTGCACGCTCGCCTGCTTAGCTGTCTGTGCGCCGGTCTGGGCAACGCCGCTGGCTTGGGGGCTGGCGAGGGCGAGGCTCGCGGCCAGGGCGCCGGCGCCGGCCACCGCCAGGGCGGTCCGCTTCAGTGGGGTGCTGGTGCTGTGCATCATAGGTGGAGCCTCCGGGTCTCGTCGATGGGTTGTCATCAAGAGAGATGCGTGGGCTCGGCGATTTGTTGGGTGCAAGCCCTGGCCAAACTCTGCGCCGGAGTACGACGCCGCGGCTTCGACGGTCGGCCCCGGTTGGCTGAGACCCTCAGCTGAGGCGATCGAGGGCGCTCTGCGCGAGGCGGCGCAAACCCGCAGGATTAGGCGGCGTCAGGTCGGAGTACAGGTCGATCAGGCCGAGGCGGTAGTCGTCGCGGGCGAGGATTGCGTACGTCGCGGGCCGCCGGCCGGTGCCACCGACGCGCCAGATTAGGGCGGTGCCGTGGGACGTACGCACGGTGCCGAGTCGGGTCGAGGGGGTAACACGACCAGACCCGGGCCGCCCGAGCGTGCACTCGTCGTACCAGCTGGTGAGTCTTGCGAAGAGCGTTCGTGTCTGCGGAGGGCTGGTCAGCTCCGCGACCGTCTCCGCCGCGCTGAGGCTTTGACGACGGTTCCAGCTGACGTCGATGGTGGCGGTAGGAAGACCCGTCTCGGTCAGTTGCCGCCTTTCACACGAATACAGGTACTGCGCCTCGCCGTTGGCCAGGACGTCCACTACGACGTCATGCCAGCCGACTGCTATGAAGTCGCTTGTCGCGAGGACGTTGCCCGCGCCCAGGAGGCCGGACTGGGTGGAGCGCGTCGAGCGGCCTTTCGGCGGGCCTGTCGAGGAGCCTGACGAGGAGCCCACAACCAACCCATGGGCCAGCGGTGGGGCGGACTGAGTCAGCGCGTGGCCAGCGACCCCGGTCACCACACCGGCCACCAAGGCGACTGCGAGGACGAGCACGACCCGCGGTGTGCTGACGGTACGACGCATCAGCGCTGCATTGTGGTGCGCAATTGGAGGCGGGCGCGGTGGATGCGGTCCTTAACCGCGCTGAGCGGCAGATCGGTCAGGGCGGCGATCTCGTCGTAGGTCAGTCCGCCGAGGTCGCGCAGCACGAAGGGCTCGACCGTCGCGGGCGACCTTGCCTCGAGGTCTTCGAGCGCGTCGAGGAGGTCCAGCCGAGTGCCGGCGATGACGCTGGTGGTGCGCGGATCGGCTGCCTCGGGCAGTAGCGCATCGGAGCACTCGGCGGCGCGACGGCGCATGCTGCGATAGGTGCTACGCGCGGTGTTGGAGGTGAGCACGACGACCCAGCCACGGAAGGAGCCGTGCCCGGAGAACTGGTGCAACTTGGAGGCCACGGTGAGCAGCGCGTCCTGGGCGGCCTCGTCTGCATCCGCGGCGCACGGAAGGAACTTGCGGCATCGGCTCAGCACCAGCGGCCGGATCCACGCCAGCAGCTCGTCGAGGGATGCGAGGTCGCCGCCCTGGGCTCGTCGGACCAATTCGTCGAGCACATCGTCGTCGCGCTCGGAGGCGGACATGAGATCCCCCTTTGCGACAAACTGCCTCCTGTGAGATACCTAGGACGCTACCGGGTCGGCGAGCAGCTGGGGTCCGGCGCCTTTGCCACCGTGTGGAAGGGCTTCGACCCTGAGTTGGACAGCGCGGTGGCGGTCAAGGTGCTCGCGGAGAACTGGGCGACCAGCGCCGACGTAAGCGAACGCTTCCTGGCCGAGGCGCGGCTGCTCCGGCGGATCTCGCACCCGGCTGTGGTGCGCGTCCACGACATCGGCACGGCGCGCGGCGACGACGGGGTCGAGCGACCGTACCTCGTGATGGACTACGTGGCCGGGGGCAGCCTGGCGAGCCAGGTCGGCACACTTCCACCGCGCGAGGCACTCGCCCTCGCGGCGGAAGCAGCCGACGCTGTGCAGGTGCTGCACGACGAGGGAGTGATGCACCGCGACATCAAGCCCAGCAATCTGCTGATCGATCCGGCCCGGACCGAGCAGCGGGTGCTGGTCGCCGACCTGGGCAGCGCCAAGCTGTTGGCCGAGGTATCTACCGTGACCATGGTTGCGGGCACGCCGGCGTACATGGCGCCGGAGCAGGCGATGAACTCCGGCGGCCTCGGCGCACGCGCCGACGTCTATGCAATGGGGGCGGTCACGTATCAGCTGTTGAGCGGGCGGCTTCCCTACGACAGCGAATCGCCGGCGGAGGTACTGGCGCGGCCTGACGTGGCGCCACCGCCGATCGCGCGGGAGGTCGGGCTGCCACGCCAGCTCGACGACGTGCTCTCTCACGCCCTCGCCAAGGATCCCCGAGCCCGCTTCGCGAGCAGCGGGGCCTTCGCCCAGGCACTGCGTGATTTGTCCGACGGACGTCCGGTCGTTCTGCCGCGACGGCGTATCGGTCGCCGTTGGTCAGCGGTTGCGGTGGCAGTAGTGGCCGGAGTCGTGTTCCTCGTGGCTGCCGCCGTGGCGTGGTTGGTGTCGTAGACGCACCTGCGGTTCTCAGCAGGCTCGCGGTTCGAGTCGCTGGTGGCGCAGTCAGGGTTTGCACGCGCTAGCGCGGGCGCACCGCCTTCCACAGGCTCCAGGGCAGAATGATCGGCACGACGAGCGGCAGTACCCACCAGGCCGCGTCTCCTGCAGAGCCAACCACGTAGGTAACAACCAGTCCGAGGACAACGGCCAAGGCGACCTGCCAGTCATCGCCCATGACGAAGTCGTACCAGAACGCGCCAAAAGCCCGGAGTTTGCCCATCATGGGTGGCTCACCAGGGCTAGGGCCGGCCCACCGCGACGGAGCGAGCGCAGCATGGCTCTTCATCTGCCGGTAAACAACCCGCCATGCTGTCGTACCCAACTGCTCAGTGTTAGTACATGTTTCTGCCGGACGCTGCCTGGCATGACACACCACGAGCCTTGCGCTCGACAACGTACGTGGCGCTGCTCCCGATGCGGCATCGTAGGAGGCGGGCAGCTGGTGCGATCTTGGCTGGACAAGGACGGCTGTTGGCTTGATGGCTACGGTGACCACCGCTGGGTCCACGGCTCTTTGAGCACCGAGACGTCTCCGCAGGTGTCCGATGTGCTCAAGGCTGAAACAACCGGCCGCGGTCTCGCGAGCGGCAACTGTTCACCTCCGCCGATGACAACGCCAGCGACGAGTGGAAGCCCTGGGTCCACTGCGAGTACTGCGGGACGTGGACAGCCGACAGCATGGAGCGAACCGTTCTCGACCAGCACGGCTGCCGTTCCAACAGCGACACGGGTTCCCATGCATGGGTCTGCGACCGCCGCACCACTTCGGAGATGGTGAGTCCTGCGTAACTGTTCGTGTCGGCTTAGACTCGTAGCGTGACGAACAACCTTGGCGAGAGCGTCATGTTTTTCTTGCTTTTCTTCGCCGGACTCGGCGGGCTGCTCGTGGCGCTGTACTACTTGGAGGCGACGCTCGACAAGTCCTACCGCGCCGGCCAGGGGCGAACCGTCGCCGGTCAGCCGCAGGAGACCCAGTCGGTGTAGCTGGCCGCCTGTGTCGCTGCTGAGCTAGTGGTGGCCGGAGGGTGAGCAGGAGCGAAACACTCGTCCGATGGGCTGAACGCATTCCGCCCGGAACACGAGAACCCGGCTGAACCCGCGCCCGTCGATCTGCCAGCCGTAGCAGCCGGGGACAGGCACTATGACCTCAGAGGGCCATGAGTTGCCCGAGAACCGCAGCTGTGGCGTCTTGATACCACCACCTTGGAACAGCATCGGATGGGTGCCGCCGACCTGACCACCGCGGATCAATACCGGCCCGTGGTAACGCTGGCTGACCATCCAAAGCACCTTCTGGACCAGCCAGCCGTCGGGTATCGGCACACCTGGCGTTTTCGGCGAGACCATCTGCAAGAGAGCGTGTCGGTGCCACTGGGCATGGTTCGTGAAGGCACCTGGATATACCGGACCCGCCCCCAGTTGTTGCCCCGAAGCGAGGCTCGCCGGCACGCCCGACTGTCGGTGGGAAACCCACTGCGTCGTCACCGGGCATGAGCCGCTTCGAGGCGAGGAGGGTAGATGCAGTGGCCGATTGGCCAGACTCGCGTATGGACTCGGCCGGCTGGCTTGCGTCAGTGGCGGCGAGGTCGGTGAAAGCGTCGTCGGGTTCGACGAGCGCACCGAAGATGGGGAGGCCCCCGCCGCCTCAGGGTGCCCTGTCGACGTACACGACGCAACGCAGATCGCACTGGCAAGTGAAACGATCGCTTTGACTGTCCTTGATGCCGCAGCCACGGTCATCACCTCTGCTGACCCCCTAACTACCCACCGACGTGGATGCCGGGCCGGTTGCTCGTGTCGGGTTCTGCTTCGCGGAGTATCTCGCGAGTCATAGGCGCGGCGTCGCCTTGCCCGAACAGCAGGTACCTGCCGACGTGTAGGAGCGGATTGCCCTCGGACCAGCTGAAGTAGCACTGCGGACGCAACCCGGTGCAATCGCGTAGGTGCAGAAGGATCGCCGCCAAGGCGTTGGGCGCGGCTGGGCTTTCCACTCGAAGCACCCGGTAACCGTCGACGGCGATTCCTCGCACTTGGAGCTCAGTGGCGAACTCGGAGGGGTCAGTCACGTCCACCTCGAGGAAGACCACGTGGGCGTCGTCGGGAATGGGATTGACTGCCCGCTGTTCCGCCTCCTTGAGGCGGTACTCTTCTTCATCACCGGCCTGGCGTTTATTGGCGATGACGTGCAGCTCACCGGCACGAGCAGCCTCGTGAATGAACTCCTCCGCTTTCTCATCCATGCCGATACTTTCGGCACGCAACTCGGTGCTGCGCGAGATCCTGGAGATAAGCGAGATGATGATGATCGCAAGGATGAATGCCGCAGAGATCACGATGCCGTCAGGCTTCTCGATCACGTTGGCCACCAGAGCGTAGGCGAAGACCAACGTGACGACGGTGAATCCGACAGCGCCTTTCGAGCGTCCGGTACGCCGACACACCATGGTGACAGCAAAGGCTGCGGACACCATCATCACCAAAATGCCGGTTGCGTATGCCCCTGCCTGAGAGTTCACGTCGGCGTGGAAGAGCACGGTGATGAGGATGGTGACGGCGGTGTAGACGAGAACCACCGGTCGAACCGCTCTGCCCCACTCGGGCGTCATACCGTAGCCGGGGAGGTAGCGGGGCACGATGTTAATCAAGCCGGCCATCGCCGACGCACCGGCGAACCACAAGATGAGGATCGAACTGATGTCGTAGACGGTGCCGAACCCGTTCCCCAGGTACTGGTGGGCGAGATAGGCCAGCGCCCGCCCGTTCGCCTGTCCACCGGACTTGAATTCCTTCGCGGGGATCAAGACGGTGGTGACGAAGGTTGTGGTCAGCAGATAGACGCTCATGATCACAGCCGCGGTTGTCAGCAGTTTGCGGGTATTGGCCACGCGGTTCCGCAAGCGCTTTTCGTCGTCGGCGCCGGACGATGCGATGAGCGGCATCATGCTCACCCCGGTCTCGAAGCCGGAGAGGCCGAGCACGAGCAAGGGAAACGCCACCACGGTGGTCCTGATAACCGAGCCCAGACCACCCATCGCCCCTAGCGCGTTGAGCCAACCGCTGAAGACACTGGGATCTGAGATCACGTGGACCAAACCAACGACGACGACGATCCCGTTGAGGAGGAGAAAGACGCCCACGAGCGGAATCGCAAGAGAAACGGCCTCGCTGAATCCGGCCAGGAAGACGGCTCCAAGCAACAGGAGCAGGCCGACGGTGAGGAGGACTGGGTGGGAGGCCAAGGACTGCGGCGCGTACGGATTCTCGACGAAGTGCGCGGTGGCGTCAGCCGCTGACAGGGTCACGGTGATGATCCACGACGTGGCGACGAAGCCGAGCAGGCACAACACGAAGAGCTTCCCCCACCAGAGCGGGAGCAGCTTCTCAAGCATCGCCACCGACCCCTGGCCGTGCGGACTCTCCGCGGCTACCCGACGATACATAGGCAGCATGCCCAACAAGGTGAGCAGGACGATCAACAACGTGGCCACCGGCGACAGCACGCCAGCGGCAAGAGCCGCGATACCGGGGAGATAGCTGAGGCTGGAGAAGTAGTCGACGCCGGTCAGGCACATGACCTTCCACCAGGCGTGCTGGTTCTCCGGGGACTCCTTGGCGCCCGGCCCCTGTGCCACGTGGACCTGGTTCGCCAGCAACCAGCGGGTGACGGGGTTACGTCCATGCAGCGGGTGCTCGGCCGACGAAGTAGCCGATTGCTCGGGTTGCGCAGCCGCCTGCCTCGCCGCGCTACTCAACGCCGGTGTCTTCTCGCGCGAGGGCCGTGGTCAGCCCGCTCGAAGGCGCGTCGACCCGACTCAGAATCCGAAGTCCCCTCCGCCATCGAAGCCGCCTCCACTGTCGAAGCCACCGCCGCCGTCATACCCGCCACCGCCGCCGTCATACCCGCCACCGCCGCCGTCATACCCGCCACCGCCGCCGTCGGAGCCACCGCCGTCGCCGCCTGAGTAGTCGCCACCGCTGCCGTTGTCCTGCCCAGCGTCGTATCCCTGGTCATAGCCTTGGTCGTAGCTTCCGTCGAAATCACCAAAGCCTCCGAAGCCGCCCATGAGGCCGCCCATCATGGTGCCCATGAAGAGCATGTCCATCACCCCGAACGTGCCGAAGTAGCCAACGGTCCAGGGTGCGAACGCTGGTCCTGCCTGCCAGTACGGCACGCGCTGTGCGCCGACCATGACCTGGCGGGTATGCGGGGCAGCACCCGCCTCCACTCGCTCGGCGTCGAGAGCACACGCAGGCACCGATCGCGTGCGACCCCCGTCCGGGCTCCACATCACGTCGCGTACCGACGGGCCGTGCTGCGGGTCGAAGAAACAGGGCGGGCGTCTTTGCGGCAACGCCTGTCCGGCAACCCGGGCTCGCACGCACGCGATCGCGTACCGGCCGTCCTGGAGTATCGACGTAACGTGCTGCAGGTCCTGTGGCTGGCGGACCGCCTCAACTGACTGCTTCGCGGCATCGTAGGAGTCAAGGGCGCGTTCGTAGTCCTGACGCGTAGCCTCGTCGAGTTGCCGGCCAGCGAGCTCGAGGTCGAGCGACTGCAACTGCTCCCCCAGCACGGTGACGTCCTCGTCGGCAGCCTGCCTGGCGCTCGCCAGGTCCGCGGCGCTGATCTGAGGAGCCGCCGGACGCTGCATCACCTGCCGGCGGCTCACCGAGCTGATGACCGAGATGACGAGAAACATCATGAGCATGAACAACAAGAAAGACATGGGATCCACCCTCCCGCTGTTTGGCCCGGACGTTCGATGACGTCAAGGGTACGGCGACGGGCCACCTCGCCCGCAGCCGCTGCGCGGCCCGGGAACGTCAGGGCGTCGCCGTACTGGCGGTCACGCAGGTGCGCAACGTTTTGTGCACCACGAGGTACGGCTTCGCGTGCGAGTCCACCGACTGGAACTTGTCCCCCAGCACCACGTCGACACCGGCACCCAGGTCTTTCTTACGCACCACGACCGGACCGTTGAACTGCTTGGCCACCAGGCGAACCTCAGGGGAGCGGCCGGTGTCACTGAGGATCGTCACGTTCTTAGCCGCGACATGAGCCGGTGCGTCCGCGATGAGCCCGGCCTGGAACCCGTTGTCGCTGAGACGTCCAGACGTCGCAGCCGCAAGGCCGGGGACGCTCCCGGCGTTGTACACGTTGACCGCGATGTCCTTGGCGACGATGCGCTGCCCCTTGGTGACGTGCTTGTGCTTGAGGCAGGTCGGTTCGCCCTGAGTGGGGGAGGTCAACGTGCCAGTCGACACAGTAGGAGTGGCCACCGCATGCCAGCCGTAGTACGCGGCGCCGCCCAGCAAAAGCAGCAAGACGAGCAGCGTGATAGGTGTCTTCCAGTTCACTGCCACCGCCTAGGCCGGAGTCGACGTACACCAGCCTAGGGCCGGAATGCATGTCGGGCCGTGCGAAATCGATCCGGCAACCCCTCACCAGGGTTCTGCGGTGGGCTAGAACGCAGTCAGCGGTTCCAGCCGTTGTTGTAGACGTCGAGCCCGAAGCGAGGTAGGCCGGCCTGGCTCGCGTAGCCCAGGTAAGTCAGCCCGAAGATGTCCTCGACCGACGCGAGCAGGGAGTAGTGGTTGTACGGCGTCGTGCTCCACGTATTGGGCGTCGTCCACCGTGACAGGATCAGCGCGCCCACCCGGCCGCCGCCAGGACCGGAGATGCCCGGCTGGGGTGAGTTCGGGCCCGGACCTTCGCCGCAGCATGCGCTGGAGTCCGACTGCGGACCGTCGGATTCGTCAGCGGTGATCACCAGCATCCCGTCCTGCTGGTAGGCCGGTGAGTTGAGGATCCGGGGCACCCACCGTTTCATGAAGGTGTTGACGCTGGCGAGCCCGCCCTGTTGCCCGTTGGCGCAGGGGGAGTCGTGGCCGTCATGGCAGAGGTCGGGGGTGATGTACGTGTAGTTCGCAGTGCTCGCGACGCTGCCCAGGTCAGACGTCAGGTTTCTTAGTGGCACGACATTGCTGCGGCACTCGGCAGCATGCGTTTGGGTGATCGAGGCGAAGTACATGAAGGGGTTGTGCCGGGTGGCGTACTCGTTGGTCGCCGTGGCTTTTTGCGTCGGGTCCACGGTGTCGAGCTGTGGGTGCTCGCACGGGCGGTGCATCCCCTCCATGTAGCCCTTCCAGGACAGCCCCGCGGTGTCGAGCTGGCCGGGCAGGTTGTCGACCGTGGCCGGAAACACGCAGCCGTCACCGACCGCTTGCTGCGGCGGGACCGTGCCGGTCTGCACAAAGCTCGAGTAGATCTGGCAGTCGCCCTGCATCTGAGGATTGGGACCCTGCCCGGAGATCTGGGCGACGTAGTTGGGTTGTGAGTTGTGCGCGGTGCCGTAATAGGAGTTGAGCAGGACCCCCTTGCTTCGCAGCGTCCGAGCCAGGTACGGCGCCTGGGAGTTCGGCCCCCACGTTTCGTCATACCCCTTGTTCTCGATGTTGATGATGAAGACGTGGTGGATCGGTGGCACGTATGCCGAGACCGCTAGGGAGCTGGTAAGGCCAACCGCGGAGGGTCCGCGACTGCCTGCACCGGCGATCGTGGAACCCTCTGTCGGACTGGTTGCAAGAACGCTTCCGAGTAGTGCCATAAGGGCCACGGCCGCCAGTGTGGACGTCCGCGAGCGACGAGAACCTCTGATCGAGAGCACACTCATGAGGGCAGGGTCCAACCTTCCTGAATCGCCTTGGTCTTCAGTGCTGTCCACTCCGCCTCTTCGGCGCCGGTGGCGCCAGCCGCTTGGCACGGGGTCGGGACCACTGTCGGGACAGTGAACGTCGGGCTGGCGAGGTTGGGGGGCCGACTGAAGTCGAGCACCTCGGCAAGGTTGCGCGCGTTCGAGTCCCGGGGGGTCAGCGGCGGCAGCCCCCATCGCCACTCGATCATCCGCAGGATCGAGGTGTGGTCGTAGGTGCGAGAGGCGACCCTGCCCCGGCGTGCCAGCGGTGAGATCACCAAGGCCGGCACGCGAAACCCGCGGAGGGCGGTTTGCTTGCTCACGTCAGGGGCGCGGCCGGGTGGGACATGGTCGAAGAAGCCGCCCCACTCGTCGAAGTTGATGACGAGCACGGTGCGTTCCCAGTTCGGGCTCCTACGTACGGCGTCGTACACCTGGTTGAGGAACCCTTCGCCGACTCGGATGTCGGCGTGCGGGTGGTCATCCCCTGAGGTGCCGGAGGCCTCGTCCTCGAAGCGGGGATCGATGAAGCTGACGGCCGGCAAGCTGCCGGTGGCGGCGTCGAGCTCGAACTGTGCCAAGGGTTTGGAGATGTCGATGTACTTGGTTCCCCACAGCGCCGTGAACGGGATGTCGGAGAAGTAGTACCGGCGGCTCAGTCCGGCCGTGGCGAGTCGGTCCCAGATCGTCGGAAGGGTCGAGGTCGCGGTGGAGTTGTGGATCCGGTCCGTCTGGGCGGCGTGCTGGTAGAACCGGTTGGGATACGTCTCGGCCATCACCGCGGAGAAATACCGGTCACACGCAGTCCAGTGAGTTGCGGCCTGGCCGATGAAGGGCAAATCGGGTTGCGTGTAGTAGCCGATGCACAGCGGGTCGTTCTCCCCCGCACGAAGCCATCCGTCACAGCGACCGCCGTCAAGCTCGATGCGGCCGCCCTCGTAAGAGTGGTCCGGATCGTTGTACCCGCAGCTGTCGAACTGGGTGAGATGGTGTGTCCAGTGCGGTACGCCGTAGCGGTCGACGTAGCTCAGCCCGGACTGCATGCCGTCAGCGCCGGGGAGCCAGCCGAGGAAGTGGTCGAACGACCGGTTCTCCATCATGACTACGACGACGTGGTCGATGCCTGACTGCGCCGGTGTCGGCAGGATGGCCGCAGCCTGAGCCGGCGTGCTCAGGCTGCGTGAACCGGCAGCCAAGGCGACGCCCGCAGCAGCCGTGGTACCGAGAAACGTGCGGCGAGTGATGGTCACGCTGAGGATTATTGGCATACAAGATGGCCAATCCAGCCGGTGTTCGTTGCTGTTCACTTCGAGTTCATAGCGCTCGAGCGCAGCAACAGGTCGACGGAGCTTGGAGTCCGCCGGGGAACTTGACCGTGGAGAATCTCCGAGACGCGGAGAGTGGTCGGGTCAATCTTTGAGGGAAGAAGGCAGCCCGTCGCCGAATAGGCAGTGCGCCCGGGCGCCGGTGCTCCCTGACTGCTCAGGTCAAAGTGAGTCGTTCGAGCAATTGGGCCGGCGCGTCTTCGGGTAGGAGGTGTCCGGCGCCGTCAACCCAGGTGAGTCCGCGATTGCCAACGCGTTGTTCTATCCACTCGCCGTACGGGGTCGGCAGGATCTGGTCGTCGCGTCCCCAGAGCAGTGTCACGGGGACGTCGATGGAGGCGAGGAGATGTTCGTACTCGGCGGTATCGGCTTGGCTCAGCTGCCGGTACTGGCGGTAGAACGTCTGCTGGTGCCAATGCGCGTGCATCGGGTAGCGGACACCCGATCTACCCTCGAACGATCTGCTTGAGGAAGAAGATCTCAGCCGACTCGCCGGGTAGGAATAGGGCACCCGCAGGGATGCGTTCCTGCTCGATCAGTGTGGAGAGGTCGCTATGGATGGCGAGCCTGATGTGAGTCACGCGGACATCCTCACAAGCTGAGCCGCTATTTCCCACGTCGCCTGCCGCGATAAGGGTGCGTCAATCCGCCGCTTACCCGTCCGGGTCGACGTGGCCTGTCAGCGGCGTGAGTGCCCTTGCAGTGCCCAGATGTGACCCGATGGGCCGGGTCCATGAACGGACCCTGAGCCCCGTTGGCTGTCCGAAGCTCCAGGACGCCTCGGGCGCATCACCTCGACTTCGACACGCGCGTCATGTTCAGTTCGGCCCGGCGGTGTAGAACTGCACGCTCGCTCTCGTTTCTGGTGCGCGCGGCCGCCTCGGTGAACTCCTCGCTCGCCTGCGCGTGTAGCCCGGCCCGTTCGAGCAGGTCTCCGCGCACGCTCGGCACGAGCGGCGAGTCGCTGAGCACACGTACGTCCAGCTCCTCGAGCACGGCGAGCCCCGTGTTAGGGCCGAACGCCCGCCCGTACGCGACCGCCCGGTTCACCTCGACGACCGGTCCCGGCGCGGCGTCGGCCAGGACGTCGTACAGAGCCGCGATCCGGCGCCAGCTCGTGTCCTCGGCACGCTCTGTGCGGGCGTGCTGGGCGGCGATCGATGCCTGCAAGAAGTACTTCCCGACCGGCTTCCCGCGCGCGGCGAGCAGCTCGGCCTGCTGCAGGGCGGCCATCCCGCGCCGGATCAGCAACTGGTCCCACCGCGTCCGGTCCTGCGCTTCCAGCAGGACCGGCGCGCCGTGCTCATCGAGTCGGGCGGCCATCCGCGAGCCCTGCATCTCAAGCAGCGCCTGCAGTCCCAGCACTTCGGGCTCGTCGGGAGCGACTGCGACCAGCATGCGTGCGAGCCTCATCGCCTCGCTCGCCAGGTCGGGGCGCATCCAGTCCTTGCCAGAGGTGGCTGTGTAGCCCTCGTTGAAGATCAGGTAGATCACGGCCATGACGTCGTCGAGACGCCTGGTCCGCTCAGACCCCGTGGGCAGCTCGAACTCGGCGTGAGCCGCGGACAGTGTCTTCTTGGCTCGCGAGATGCGCTGGCCCATGGTGGATTCGGTTGCCAAGAACCCGCGGGCGATCTCGGCGGTGGTGAGTCCTCCAACCAGACGCAGCGTCAGCGCGGCCCGGGACTCGGCGGTTAGGGAGGGGTGGCAGGACAAGAAGATAAGCCGCAGGACGTCGTCCTCGATGTAGTCAACTTGGCCGTCGAGGTCGGGCATCCCCTCCTCCTCTCCCCCGCGGGCGTGCTCGAGCTCCGCGATCTTGTGGCGAAGGCTGTTGGCGCGCCGGAAGTGGTCGATGCCGCGCCGCTTCGCGATGGTCATCATCCATGCGATCGGGTTCTCCGGGACGCCGGTTGTAGGCCACTGCTCGAGCGCGGCCACAAGTGCGTCCTGCGCAAGGTCCTCGGCGAGCGCCACATCACGGGTCATCCGGGTTAGAGCACCGACGAGGCGGGCCGAATCGGCCCGCCACGCGGCGAAGACGGCCTCGGTCGGGTCATCCGCAGTGGTCTCTGCCGGCACGATGCCAGCGTAGTGAGTCCCGTTCAGTCGCCGGGGGCCTCCGGGCCTGTGGAGATCTGGCGCAGGGTCGAGATCACGGTGACCTCGGGCCAGTACTTCGCGTGTAGCTCGGCGAACTCCTGCTGATCGGCCACGGCCTCCTCGAGGGTGTCGTACTGCATGATGGCCCAGCCGCCGACGACCTCCTTGGCCTCGGCGTACGGCCCGTCAACCCGGCTGACTTCGCCCTGGCGGATCACGAAGTTCACGGCGTCCTCAGTTCCGTACAGACCGCCGCCGTCGAGGAACACACCTTTGGCGGCCCGTTCGCCGATGTGGGCGTCCATCGCGTCGAACAGCGCCTGTGGCGGCGTGCCGACGCCTTCTTCCATCCTCACGAATCCCATGAAACGCGGCATCTTGATCACTCCTACTGGTTGGCGGGGGTTGGTTCTCGCACGTACGTCGAACGGCGGCCAGGCTCTTCGACATCGACCATTGAAGTCTCTTCAAACTTGCCGCCATCCTGCGGGCGGCCCAGGCGCAGCAAAGCGCCCTCGGCACAAGCCGCGGGCACTCATTCGCTCACGGGGACCGGCTCACTCCGGTCTGTGGTCTTTCCGCCGCGATGCGGCGTCTTTTGAAGTGTCGACGAACCTCCGGACATGGCCGAGACGCGTGAACAGGTTTTACTCATTTGCTTGAGACGACGACTGGTAATCTTGCCGACGGCCGCGACAGCACGAGGAGGTGGTACTCGATGAACGTATCGACATGGGTGCTCCTCTCTGGGGTCACGGTCGGGCGATAGGTCGTCCGGGAGCGCCGTTCAAGAGCACTCCCGAAAGGCACGACCATGCAATTCACTACTGAGCAGCGTCTTGACGACGGCGTTGTTGAGCGCGAGTTCACCCTCGGCGAGATCCCCGGCATCTGGTGGACGCCTGCATCCACCTCGGCATCCACACCGGCACCGCTGATCCTGCTCGGCCACCCCGGCGGACTGCCCAAGATGTACCCTCGACTGGCCACGCGGGCCCGGCACTCCGCGGCGGAGGGCTTCGCCGCGGCCACCATCGAGCTCCCCGGGAGCGGTGACCGGCCCCGCTGGGCCGCCGTCGAGCGGGCCCGCGCCGACCTTCGCAGAGCGCTGGCGGCCGGCCAGGCGGTCTCCACCGAGATCGTCGACCAGCTCATCATTCCGCTAGTGGAAGTGGCGATCCCGGAATGGCAGGCAACCTTGGACGCACTCCTCTCCCTTCCCGACATCGGCGGGCCGGTCGGGTTCGCGGGAGGGGTGATCTCCATCGCCACCCGGCTGGCGGTAGTCGAGCCGCGCATCTCCGCCGCCGTTCTGTTCGCCGGGAGTTTCGTGCCCCGCACCATGTTCGAGGAGGCCCGGCAGGTCACCATTCCGCTGCTCGTACTGCTGCAGTGGGATGACGAAGGGAACGACCGGCAAATGGCCCTGGACCTGTTCGAGGCCTTCGGCTCCAAGGAGAAGACGCTGCACGCGAATGTGGGCGGGCACACCGGCGTGCCGCAGTTCGAGGCGGACGATGGGACCCGATTCTTCGCCCGGCACCTGAGGTAGACACGAGCCCGAGGTCCCAAGTGCCGGCAAAGTCAAACGCCAGTACGTATCATCTGCGCCGGTGAAGACGGTCACGCAGCTGACGGTTCAGAAACGTCCTCTTTTCCCGCGACCCCCGCGTCAGCGACCCGCTCTTTCCGTCGCGATCGACCGTCCGGCGTTAGCCCCCCATGCTTTCCGGCTCACCTGAACTGTCCGCCGCATGGCACGCCGCGGCACCTCTAAGACCTGGCCATCCGAGGTGCTGCATGGGCAGTCCACGGGTGCCGTATTGGTGGACCTGGATTGGTCAACGAGGCAGGTGGGTGGCGTGTGCGTAGACAAGCGAGCCACCCCGGGCGGAGCCAATTGAGACTACGAGCCCCGAGGACAACCGACCCCGACTTGGTGCAGTACGGACCGCTATCGGCGTTCTCCCAGGTCAGCGCCTGGTCCAACGTGGCGGAGGATGCGGGATTCGAACCCGCGAGGGCGTTAACCCAACACGCTTTCCAAGCGTGCGCACTAGGCCACTATGCGAATCCTCCGCCGCAGAGGGTATCGCCAGGCACCGCTCCGGCCGAACCGGGCGGCCCGCGTAGACTGCCCCAAGCCCCTCGTGTGGCGGCATCTCGCCCAACTCCCCCAGGGCCGGAAGGCAGCAAGGGCAAGTGAGCTCTGCCGGGTGCGCGAGGGGTCTTTTGCTGTCCGCCCCCGACGCTAAGGTCGAGACCGTGGACGCTCCGCTCGCGTTGTACCGGCGCTACCGGCCAGACACGTTCGCCGACGTCATTGGTCAAGACCAGGTGACCGGCCCGCTCAGCGCTGCACTCGACAACAATCGCGTGCACCACGCCTACCTGTTCTCCGGTCCTCGCGGATGCGGCAAGACCACGAGCGCCCGCATTCTGGCTCGTGCGCTGAACTGCGAAAGGGGTCCGACATCCGTCCCCTGTGGCAAATGCGACTCCTGCGTCGAGCTGGCCCGCGGAGGCGCTGGCTCCATTGACGTCATCGAAATCGACGCAGCCAGCCACGGCGGTGTGGACGACGCGCGCGACCTTAGGGAGCGGGCGTTCTTCGCGCCGATGAAGGCGCGCTACAAGGTCTACATCATCGACGAGGCGCACATGGTGACCACG
>JBBPZH010000035.1:0-23783 GCA_038198965.1 Propionibacteriales bacterium | reverse complement strand
GGAGGGCATCAGGCGCCCCCCGCCTGCACGTGTAAGACGGCGCCGGCACCGGCGCGCAAATCGCGTCGCAGGTTGACGCCAGCCGAATTCGCTGGCGCCCAGATCACGTCGTCTGCGATGTCTCCAACGATCCACGGCAGCCCGACGCTCGCTACCCCGGTGGACAGCACGACTTCACTGCCGGCCAGCAGCCTGAGCCGGTCTCGGGTCGCCGGGGAGATGACTGCCGCGGGGATGCGTGCGGTCGCCTGCAGGTGCGGCTCGTTGTCAACGCTACGGCTGTCGTCGATGAGCAGCCGCCAGGAGGCGAGGACAGCAGCGCCGGAAGGGACGGACTGCGGAGCGGGCGCGGCGACGGGCGCGAACAGCGCCGGCGTACCGTCCCAAGGTCCGAGCTCCATCATCTCGGTACGAGCCTGCTCACTCGTCCGGAAGCCCAGCGGACGATCCAGCTCCTCCGCGATGCCCGCAAGGACCCGGACATCGGTGAGCGCGGAAGAGTCCAAGACGGCGTCGAACGACCGCACCCGGCCCTCCCAGTTGACGAACGCGCCGGACTTCTCCGCCACAGTCGCCACCGGAAGCACGACGTCGGCCCGCTGCGTCACGGCCGACTCACGGACCTCCAGGCTGACGAGGAAGGGCACGGCATCCAGCCCCTGCACTGCTTGCACAGGGTCGGTGAGGTCGCCAACCTCAACGCCACCGACCACCAGCGCGCGCAACGTACCCCCGGCCGCTGCTGCGAGGATCGCGTCGGTGTCGCGGCCAGCGTTGGCCGGCAGGGATTGGACACCCCATGCCGCTGCGACGTCAACCCGAGCGGCCGGATCTGCGAGCGGGCGGCCGCCTGGAAGCAGATTTGGCAGCAGCCCGGTCTCCAGCGATCCGCGCTCGCCGGCCCGACGCGGCACCCAAGCCAGGCGTGCTCCGGTCGACGCGGCCAGGTCGGCGGCCGCACTGAGCGTGCCCGGTGACGTCGCAGCTCGCTCGCCCACCAAGATCACGCCGCCGGAGTCGAGGGCGACATCGCCCGATGTCGCGATCGACCGCACCACACTGGCTTCTGTCCCCGGGGTGGTGCGGAGTAGCTTGCCGTGCACCTTGTGGAGGCCGCGTGAAGTGTGCGAGCTCACCGAGAAGACCCGTGTGCCGTGCGTTCGCACCGCCTTGCGCAGCCGCAGGAACACAATGGGGGACTCCTCCTCGGGCTCGAAGGCCACGAGGACGACAGCATTCGCGTGCTCGAGCTGCTCGTACGACGCCCCCGGCCGCGCGGCGACGTAGGAGGCCAAGAAGTCGGCCTCCTCGCCCGACAAGGGGCGGGCGCGGAAGTCGACATCGTTCGTGCCGAGGACGGCGCGCGCGAACTTGCCGTAGGCGTAGGCGTCCTCGTTGGTCAGGCGGCCACCGGCGAGCACGCCGACCGCGGAACCAGCCGCAGCCAAACCGCGAGCTGCCACAGCGAAGGCCTCGGACCAGGACGCCGGCCGCAGCTGGCCGCTGTCGTCGTCGCGCACGAGGGGTCGGGTGAGCCGGTCCTCGAGGCGGGTCGACAGAAAGGCGAACCGACCCTTGTCACAGTTCCACTCCTCGTTGACCAACGGGTCGTGACCGGCGAGCCGGCGGGTCACCTTGCCGCGGCGGGAGTCCACGCGTAGCGCGCACCCGGAGGCACAGTGCTCGCACACCGAGGGTGTCGACACCAGGTCGAACGGGCGAGCTCGGAAGCGGTAGGCGGTGGAGGTGAGTGCGCCGACCGGGCAGATCTGGATGGTGTTGCCGGAGAAGTAGGACTCGAAGGGCTCCTTCTGGTAGATCCCGACCTGCTGCAAGATCCCGCGCTCGACCAGCGCGATGAAGGGGTCGCCGGCGATCTGCTCGCTGAACCGGGTGCAGCGGGCGCAAAGGACGCAGCGCTCCCGATCGAGCAGGATCTCCGCCGAGATCGCGATCGGCTTGACGAACGTGCGCTTGACGCCTTCGAACCGGCTGTCGCCCCGGCCGTTACTCATCGCCTGGTTCTGCAGCGGGCACTCCCCGCCTTTGTCGCACACCGGGCAGTCGAGCGGATGGTTAATCAGCAGGAACTCCATGTTGCCCTGCTGCGCCTTATCGGCGACCGGTGACGTGTGCTGGGTGCGCACGACCATGCCGTCGGCGACCGCGATGGTGCACGACGCCTGCGGTTTGGGCTGCGGGCGCCCGTTGCCCATGTCGGGGATCTCGACCAGGCACTGCCGGCAGGCACCAACCGGCTCGAGCAGCGGATGGTCGCAGAACCTCGGAATCTGGATACCCACCTGCTCGGCGGCCCGGATCACCAACGTGCCCTCGGGAACGGTCACCGGGACGTCGTCGATCGTCAACGTCACTGTCTTGACGACCTCGGTGCCCGCGACGGCCGCTGTGGCGCCACCTTGAGCCTGCACCGTCATACGCCTGCTCCGACCGGAGCGAACAGCGTGGATGCCATCGGGTCGAACGGACAGCCACCGGAGGTGAGATGAGCGAGGTACTCCTCGCGGAAGTACTGGATCGACGACGTGATCGGGGCGGTCGCACCATCACCGAGCGCACAAAACGCGCGGCCCAAGATGTTGTCGCAGAGATCGATCAGCTGGTCCAGATCTGCTTCGGTGCCTTCCCCGCGCTCGAGGCGGGCGAGCGTTTGAACGAGCCACCACGTGCCCTCACGGCATGGTGTGCACTTGCCGCAGCTCTCGTGCTTGTAGAACTCGGTCCAGCGCCAGACGGCGCGCACCACGCACGTCGTCTCGTCGAAGATCTGCAACGCCTTGGTGCCCAGCATGGATCCAGCTGCAGTGACGGCTTCGTAGTCGAGCGGCACGTCCAGGTGTTCGTCGGTGAGCAGCGGAGTGGACGAGCCGCCGGGCGTCCAGAACTTCAGCCGGTGCCCGGCGCGCACTCCACCGGAAAGCTCCAGCAACTGGCGCAGCGTGATGCCCAGCGGCGCTTCGTACTGCCCCGGTCTCTCGACGTGACCCGAGAGCGAGTACAGCGTCATGCCTTTGGACTTCTCCGTCCCCATGCTGGCGAACCAATCGGGTCCGTTGGCGACGATGCAGGGCACCGACGCGATCGACTCGACGTTGTTGATGACCGTCGGGGCGGCGTACAGACCAGCGACCGCAGGAAAGGGCGGACGCAGCCGAGGCTGACCGCGCAGTCCTTCGAGCGAGTCAAGCAGCGCAGTCTCTTCGCCGCAGATGTAAGCGCCCGCGCCGGTGTGCACGACCACCTCGAGGTCGTAGCCGGAGCCATGGATGTCGGTGCCGATGTGTCCTGACCGGTAAGCATCTGAAACGGCCTGCTGCAGACGGCGTACGACGTGCAGCACCTCGCCCCGGACGTAGATGAAGGCATGTGATGCGCGGATCGCGTAGCTGGCGATGATCACGCCCTCCACCAGCGTGTGCGGGCTCGCCAGCATCAGCGGGATGTCCTTGCACGTGCCGGGCTCGGACTCGTCGGCGTTCACCACCAGGTAGTGCGGCTTGTCGTCGTCTTGTGGGATGAACGCCCACTTCATGCCGGTAGGGAAACCGGCGCCGCCGCGGCCACGCAGGCCGGATGCCTTCACCAGCTCGATCAGGTCATCCGGAGTACTCGCCAGCGCTGTCCGGAGTGCCTGGTAGCCGCCGGCGCGCTCGTAGGCACGCATTGTCCAAGCCCGATCGGTGTCCCAGGTATCGCTCAGCACCGGGGTCAGGAGGTCGGTCATGCACGCTCCTTGCCGTTGTGCTTGTCGGGGTCGATCGGCGCGTCTGTCTTGCCGCCGACCACGTCGGCCGGTGACTCGTCGAGCTTCGCTTCGCCCTCGGCGCGGCCGGTGTCGGTCTGCTCGGCGGCACTCACCCTAGAGTCACCGACCCCGTCGGAGGAGGAGCGCCCCCCGCCGTCTTGTGCCGGCGGTGCCTGCCACCCGTTGCGGCGGGCGAGCTGCAGACCGGCCAGCGTCGCCGGTCCCGCCGCCGGCCCCTCGTCAGCCCGGCCATCGGGAAATCCCGCGAGCACCCGCTCGGCTTCGCGCCAGCTGCCGATGGAGGCGCCCCTGGTGGCCTGCACCGGAGCACCGGTCCGGAGGTCGTCGACCAGCTGGACTGCCGACTCCGGTGTCTGGTTGTCGAAGAACTCCCAGTTGACCATCACGACGGGTGCGTAGTCGCAAGCGGCGTTGCATTCCACGTGCTCCAGCGTGATCGCTCCGTCGGCTGTCGTCTCGTCGTTTCCGATGTCGAGGTGGTCCTTCAGGCGGTCGAAGATGAGGTCTCCACCCATGACTGCGCACAGCGTGTTGGTGCAGACGCCGACGTGGTATCGCCCGACCGGCCGGCGCTTGTACATCGTGTAGAAGGTGGCGACCGCCGAGACTTCGGCGGCGGTGATGCCGAGGACGGCGGCACACGCCTCGATGCCGTGAGCGGACACGAAGCCCTCGACACTTTGCAGCAGGTGCAGCATCGGCAGCAGGGCCGACCGGGGCTGGGGGTAGCGCGCCGCTATCTCACCCAGCTCCGCGATCGTCGTCTCGGTGATCTGGCTCGTCATCAGCGGTCGACGCCACCCATCACCGGGTCGAGGCTCGCCACGGCGACGATCACGTCGGCGACCTGACCTCCCTCGCTCATAGCCGGCACCGCTTGCAGGTTTGTGAACGACGGATCGCGGAAGTGTGCGCGGTAGGGGCGGGTGCCGCCGTCGGAGACCAAGTGGCAACCGAGCTCACCACGCGGGGACTCAACGGCGACGTACACCTGCCCGGTGGGCACGCGGAAGCCCTCGGTGACCAGCTTGAAGTGGTGGATCAATGCCTCCATCGACTCACCCATGATGTGGCGGATGTGGTCCAGCGAGTTGCCCATGCCGTCGGATCCGATGGCCAGCTGGGCCGGCCACCCGATCTTCTTGTCGCCGACCATCACCGGCTTGCCCGCCATCTTGCTCAACCGGTCGGCGCACTGTTCGATGATGCGCAGCGACTCCCACATCTCGTCGAGCCGGATGCGGAACCGCCCGTACGCCTCCGCCGAGTCGCGAGTGATCACGTCGAAGTCATAGGTTTCGTAGCCGCAGTAGGGCTGCTTCTTGCGTAGGTCCCAGTCGTAGCCGGTCGAGCGCAGGACCGGTCCGGAGATGCCGAGCGCCAAGCAGCCGGCGAGGTCGAGATAGCCGACGTCGACCAGCCGCTTCTTGAAGATGACGTTGGCGTTGCACAGGTCGGCGTACTCAGGAAGCCGTTTCTTCATCAGCGCGACGAACTCGGCGATCTTGTCCAGCGCGGCGGGAGGCATGTCCTGCGACACCCCACCTGGCCGGATGAAGGCGTTGTTCATCCGCAGGCCGGTGATGAGCTCGAACAGGTCGAGGCAGAGCTCGCGCTCGCGAAAGCCGATCGTCATCACGGTGAGCGCGCCGATCTCCATGCCGCCGGTGGCGATGGCGACAAGGTGTGAAGAGATGTGGTTGATCTCCATGAGCAGCACCCGCATGACCGAGGCTTTCTCGGGGATGTCGTCCTCGATGTCGAGCAACCGCTCAACCGCGAGGCAGTACGCCGCCTCGTAGTGGAAGTTCGCGACGTAGTCCATCCGCGTGCACAAGGTGACGCCCTGAGTCCAGTTTCGGTACTCCATCGTCTTCTCGATGCCGGTGTGCAGGTAGCCGATGCCACACCGGCACTCGGTGACCGTCTCGCCGTCGAGCTCGAGGATCAGCCGGAGCACCCCGTGCGTCGAGGGGTGCTGAGGACCCATGTTGACGACGACGCGTTCCTCGGCTTCGGCGTCGACGCCCGCAACCACGGAGTCCCAGTCCTGGCCGGTGACGGTGAACACCTTGCCGCCAGTGGTGTCCTGCGCTGGTGCATAGGGATCAGCGTGCGGTTGGCGCCCGTCGTGCAGCGTGTCAGCCATCAGAGATAAGCCCTCCGGGTGTCAGGTGGCGGGACCGTCGCGCCCTTGTACTCCACCGGAATACCGCCAAGGAGGTAGTCCTTGCGCTGTGGATGCCCCGGCCAGTCGTCAGGCATCTCGATCCTGGTGAGCGCCGGGTGTCCGTCGAACACGATGCCGAAGAAGTCAAAGGTCTCCCGCTCGTGCCAGTCGTTGGTCGGGTAGACCGACACCACCGAAGGGATGTGCGGGTCGGTCTCCGGGCAGGTGACCTCGACCCGGATGCGTCGGTTGTGGGTCATCGACAACAAGTGATAGACGGCGTGGAGCTCGGCTCCCTGCTCGTGTGGGAAGTGCACACCGCTGACGCCACTGCAGAACTCGAAGCGAAGCGCGGGGTCGTCCCGCAGGCCACGCATGACGTCGAGCAGGTCCTCCCGGCGCACGTGGAACGTGATCTCACCCCGGTGGATGACGACCTTGGAGACGGCTGCGGTCAACCCTTTGCCGTCGAGTACGGCGTCGAGCTGATCGGCCGCGGCGTCGAACCAGCCGCCGAACGGCCGCTGGGTCGCCCCAGGCACAGCGACCGGCCGCACCAGGCCGTCGTAGCCTGAGGTGTCACCGGTGCCGACGGCGCCGAACATGCCATGCCGGACGTCGACGACATCGAGGTCTTGGTGCAGCGGCAGCGGCCCCGGGTCATCGCTGAGGATGACCGACGAGTCGTTGAGCGACTTGTCCTCGATCGAGCGCTCGGCAGCCGGCTTGTCCAGCGTCGAGCGCTCCCCCACCGGCTTTTCCGGTACGCCGCTCGGCTGGCCCGCTGGCGGTTCCTCTGCGGTCTTGTCGTCAGTCACGACAACAGCCCTCGCTGATCCGAGGTCGGCGTGGCGGTCAGTGCCAGCTCCTCCCGCGAGTCGATCTCAGCGACACGGTCGGCGCCGAGCTTGGCGTGCTGGATGTCCTCGTGCAGCTTCAAGATTGCGTGGATCAGCATCTCCGGCCGGGGCGGGCAACCCGGCAGGTACATGTCGACGGGGACGACGTGGTCGACACCTTGCAGGATCGCGTAGTTGTTGAACATGCCCCCACTGCTGGCACAAACGCCCATCGCCAGCACGTACTTCGGGTTGGCCATCTGGTCATAGATCTGCCTCAGCACCGGTGCCATCTTCTGGCTGACCCGGCCCGCCACAATCATCAAGTCCGCCTGGCGGGGCGAGGCACGGAAGACCTCCATACCGAACCGGGCCAGGTCGTATCGGGGACCACCCGACGTCATCATCTCGATGGCGCAGCACGCCAATCCGAAGGTCGCGGGCCACAGCGAAGCCTTCCGGAAGTATCCGGCGAGACCTTCGACCGTCGTCAACAAGACGCCAGACGGCAGCTTGTCCTCAATGCCCATGGGTTCTCAGCTCTTCCGTCGTGTCCGATACCAGCGCGACGCGAACCGCGGTGCGAATCAATCCCATTCGAGCCCACCGCGGCGCCAGACGTAGGCGTAAGCGACGAAGACGGTGGCAAGGAAGAGCACCATCTCCACGAGACCGAAGACCTTGAGGCTGTCGAAGTACACCGCCCACGGGAACAAGAAGATGATCTCGATGTCGAAGACGATGAACAGCATCGCCGTGATGTAGTACTTGACCGGGAACTTGCCGCCACCGACGGGTTGCGGAGTCGGCTGGATGCCGCACTCATAGGAGTCGAGCTTTGCCCGGTTGTAACGCTTGGGACCCAGCAGCGAGCTCGCCACCACCGAGAAGACAGCGAAACCGGCAGCCAGGGCGCCCAAGCCGAGGATGGGCAAATAGGGATTCATTCCGGGTCGCTCCCCTCTGAGCTGCTCCGGCCGGTGCCGGACGGACGCCTTGTCATCCTAAAGGTCACCCGTCAGGCCGCCGGTGCGAGCTTGGAGAGGCCGTTGATGAGGCGATCCATGGCGTCACCGTCTCGGGGATCGGTCAGATTCGCCATCAGCTTCAGCATGAACCGCATCAGGGTCGGACGCGGCAATCCGTAGCGGGTCGCGATGCCCATCACGTGCGGGTTGCCGATCGCTTGCACGAAGAGGCGTCCCAGCGTGTAGTAGCCGCCGTACCGCGCATCGAGCGTGCTCGGGTAGCTGTGCAGCGTGCGTTCGCGGGCGTCAGGCGTCGTACGGCTGAGTGCTTGGGTTATCACGTCGGCCGCCATCTCGCCGGACTCCATGGCGTAGGCGATGCCTTCGCCGTTGAAGGGGTTGATCATGCCACCGGCGTCGCCCACGAGCAGCATGCCGCGGTCGTAATGCGGCTTGCGGTTGAACCCCATGGGAAGCGCGGCACCGCGCACGGGTGCCGTGCGGTTGGCCTCCCGAAATCCGCGTTCCTCCGGGGTGTGGTCGAGCCACGATCGCAGCAGGTCTTTGTAGTCGACGTTCTGGAAGGCCGTTGACGTGTTGAGGATGCCCAGTCCGACGTTGACGGTGCCGTCGCCGACTCCGAATATCCAGCCGTAGCCCGGGAGCAGGTTGCTCTTGCCGGGCTGGCCGTCCCAGAGCTCCAGCCATGACTCCAACCAGTCGTCGGAAGTCTGCGGACTGGTGTAGTACGTGCGAACAGCGACACCGAGCGGCCGGTCCGGCCGTTTCTCTCTGCCCATCGCGAGACTCAAGCGACTGGAGTTTCCGTCGGCTGCGATGACGAGCGGCGCGCGGTAGGCCACCTCGTCACCCACCTTGCGGCCATTGTCGTCGACCGGCTTGACCCTCACACCCGAAATGTGACCCGTGCCTTCGTCGATGACCGGTCCCGTCACCGCCATCCGCTCCTGCAGGCGAGCGCCGGCCTTTTGCGCGTGTCGAGCGAGGATCTCGTCGAAGTCGTAGCGCGTGCGGACCAGACCGAAGTCCGGGTACGCCGACAGGTCCGGCCAGCGCAGCTGCAAGCGGTGGCCACCACCAACGATGCGCAGGCCGCGGTTTCTGATCCACGCAGGCTCGTCGAGGTCGATACCGAGCTTGAGCAAGGACCTGACTGCCCGAGGCGTCAGGCCATCCCCGCAAACCTTCTCGCGAGGAAACGCGGTCTTCTCAAGCAGCAGGACGTCGACCCCGGCCTGGGCGAGATAGGTTGCTGCAGTCGACCCACCGGGCCCTGCTCCCACCACGATGACCGCTGCCTGCTGGTCAGAGCCAGGTGAGTGGGTCATGGCGTTCTTTCCTCGCTGGTGGCGGTCCAAAAACTCATTCGTGAAAACATTCACGAGCGACGCTGTCAGTCTAGAGCGTAGGTCGTGGAGACACACGCGCCCTCAGGGCTGACGTCGCGTACGCCTCCGGCGAGTCGCAGTGACCGCGCCCAGCCGGCGAAGGGTGCACGATGTCGGGAGTGGCCACCTTTGCAGCTCGTACGGATTCCCAGCAGCCGAGCATCCGGTCCCGCACGGGTGCAGCGCTATGGATCTGCACCGTCCAGTTCTTCGTCGTCGAGGCCGTCGTGCAGTCGCGTTGGACGGCGCCGTACGACCGGATGACCAACAACATCAGCGACCTAGGTGCCGTGCACTGCACACAGCGGGCTGGCAGTCCGGCCGTCTGCTCGCCGTGGCACGCCGCGATGAACACTTCCTTCATCCTGCAGGGGGTCCTCATCGCTTCCGGAGCAGTGCTGCTCAGGCCGTTCTGGCCGCGGCCATCGGCGGTGCCATTGCCGTGGATCGCGACAGCCTCCCTCGTGACCGCAGGGGGCGGCGTCGCGCTGGTCGGCCTCGCCCCCGAGGACACCGTGCGAACGGTTCACGTGCTGGGAGCAGCGGCGAACTTCGTTGCCGGCAATGCCGGATTGGTGCTGCTGTGGGTGTCGGGTCGACGGGCCCGCGAGCCGCGGACCGCTGCCGCAGCGGTCTGGTCAGGGCTGCTGGGCGCACTCGGGCTGACTGCACTGGCATCGCTCGCCCTCGGAGCAAATTGGGGCCTCGGACCAGGCGGGATAGAACGCGTCGTCGCCTATCCGTTGCCCGCTGCCCTGCCGGTGGTTGGCACGGCGGTCCTGCTGTCGGGAAGGAGCCGTGCCCGGCTGTCTCGCCGTCCAGACTAGGAGTCGGCGACCGGGACGGTGCGCTCAGGTTACGGCGCTCAGCTTGGCGCAAAGCCGTACGTGTGCTCCACCCGCAACTCGGCCACCAACCGCTTGTCGGCAACCATGGCGGCTCGGTACTCCGTCCAGTCAGGGTGGTCCCCTCCGCGAATCGTGCGGTAGAGGTCAACCAGCTGATCGGTCGCCTGATCATCAGGTGCCTGGGCGACTGGCGAAAGCTCGACCGTGCCTTCGAGGACGGCGTACGACCATCCGTCACGGCTCGACACGAAGAGTGACCCTCGTGGGTCTCGACGCAGGTTGTGGACCTTGGCCCGGTCATCGGTCACCGAGATTCGGACCGTTCGCTGATCGACGTCGATCGCGTAGTTGATGTTGGACAGCTGCGGCCGCCCGTCGCGCTTGATCGTCGCGAGCACGCCCAGGTCACGGGATGCAGCCAAGCTCAGCAGACCGGGTGAGATCGTCATGAGTTCTCCGTCCTCGCCCCGCCGTGGATCGTGCGTCGCAGGCTACTCGCACGCGCGCGGTACTCAACGTCCGACGGCGGCATGACCTAGCGCTGAGCGCGGTGCAGGGCAACAATCCCGCCAGACAGGTTGCGGAACTCGACGCGACGCCAGCCGCTTTCCGTGATCAGGGTGGCCAGCTCCTGCTGGCGAGGCCAGGCCCGGATCGACTCGGCCAGGTAGACGTACGAGTCCGGACTCGACGACACGCGTCGCGCGAGAGCGGGCAGAGCCCGCATCAGATATTCGACATACACCGTGCGGAACGGTCGCACCGACGGCGAGCTGAACTCGCACACCACCAACCGGCCCCCCGGCCTCGTCACGCGAAACATCTCGCGCAGCGCCCGGTCGGTGTCGGCGACGTTGCGGAGCCCGAACGAGATCGTCACCACGTCGAACACCTCGTCGGCGAACGGCAATCGGAGCGCGTCACCAGCTACGAACGGCAGTCGGGGCCGTTCACGCTTGCCGATCTGCACCATGCCCAAAGAAAAGTCGCAGGCCACCGCGACGGCTCCCGCGAGGACGAAGGGCACGGAGCTGGTGCCCGTCCCGGCAGCCAGGTCGAGCACCCGGTCGCCCGGCCGGATGGTGGCGGCCGACAACACCGCCCGCCGCCATCGCCGGTCCTGACCGAGCGACAGCACGTCATTGGTGACGTCGTAGCGCTCAGCCACCTCGTCGAACATCGCCGCCACGTCCCTCGGCTGCCTGTCCAAACGGGCGCGAACCACGCCGCCCACCCTGTCACCCAACCGGCGCCTCGGCGACGGCGACCTCGCACTCACCAGTCAGTGGTAGACACTGCCATGGCGGGGATCCACTTCGCCGGGTGCGTCGACTCCAGCTGACCGTCCGCAGTCCCCGCCTCCAGTCCCTCCGGCCGTCATCGGCGAGCTGGCCTAGGCTTCGATCGTGACAACACCGGCCGCTCGCGCGGGCACCTCGACCTCGCTGGTGGCACGCAGTGTTGCAGTCGACGACGTCGGTCCGCTGCTCGCGATGCTGCCGGAACGTTCACCACTTGCCTGGCTTCGGCGCGGCGACGGCATCGTCGCCTGGGGGCAGGTCGCCCGCTTCGAAGCCGCAGGACCCGAACGGTTCACGACGGCTGAAGACTGGTGGTGCGATCTCGCCGCTGCGTCCGTCGTACGCGACGAGGCCGACGTGCCGGGCAGCGGACTCGTGGCATTTGGCTCCTTCGCGTACGCCGACTCCCCCGGTGACTCTGTGCTCGTCGTCCCTGAAGTCGTGGTTGGCCGCCGGAGCGCAAAGACGTGGGTGACGACCGTGTCAGCAGGCGCCCTGCCTGCGCCAACCCCGCGGCTAGAACCGTCAGCTGACCCAGTGCGAGCCAGCGAAACAGCGGTCTTCAGCGACGGTGCCATGAGCGGTGCCGAGTGGGAGACCGTCGTGACAGAGGCCGTCGCCCGCATCCGAGCCGACCGGTTGGACAAGGTGGTGCTGGCGCGCGACCTCGTGGCGCACCTCGACGTGCCGATGGACGTACGGGCTCCTCTCGCCAAGCTGGCCGAGCGATACCCGTCTTGCTGGACGTTCCATGTCGATGGCCTGTTCGGTTCGACGCCGGAGATGCTCGTTCGCCAGGAGCGGGGGCTGATCACGAGCCGGGTGCTGGCCGGCACCATCCGGCGAACCGGTAACGACGCCTCCGACCTGGCCTTGGCCGGCGCTCTCGCACGGTCGTCGAAGGACCTCGAGGAGCACGAGTTCGCCGTGCGGTCCGTCGCTGACGCGCTGACACCGTACTGCTCGAGCATGAACGTCCCCGAGAGCCCCTTCGTGCTGCACCTGCCCAATGTCATGCACCTCGCCACCGACGTCACTGGAGTGCTCGACCGCCCCGCCACGTCGCTGGGCTTGGCCGCGGCCCTGCACCCGAGTGCCGCCGTCGGGGGCACTCCCACGGCTGAGGCCGTCGCCACCATCGCCGAGCTCGAACGGATGGACCGAGGCCGCTACGCCGGCCCAGTGGGCTGGATGGACGCCGCCGGCGACGGCGAGTGGGGCATCGCGTTGCGATGCGCCGAGTACGCAGGTGCACGAGTCCGCCTGTTTGCCGGGTGCGGCATCGTGTCGGACTCCGACCCAGCAGCCGAACTTGCCGAGGCGGCGGCCAAGTTCGTGCCGGTGCGCGACGCGCTCTCCCTTTGACGAGCGCCGCCCGGATCGCCGATGGATGCGCGAACGCGACAACAGCTGGCCGCCAGCTTCGCCGGAGACGCCCGACAGTACGCCGACTCCCGGCCGCCATATCCGACAGCTGCGGTCAGCTGGATGGTCGGTTCAGCACCAAATGCTGTCCTCGATCTGGGCGCCGGTGCCGGAGCGCTCACGACCGCGCTCGAGGCAGCTGGGCACTGCGTGGTCGCCGCGGACCCCAGCGCGTCCATGGTCGCTGAGCTGGTGGAGCGTCGCTCCGTCCCCGCGGTGCGCTGCGCAACCGAGCAGCTGCCGTTCCGCACGTCGGACTTCGGCGCCGTCACCGTCGCCACGGCGTTCCACTGGTTCGACCCCGAACGGGCACTTCCCGAGATTGCCCGCGTGTTGCGTCCCGCGGGCGTGCTGGCGCTCGCCTGGAACTCCCGCGAGGAGAGCAACGGCGTCGGTGAACGGCTGGGACGGTTGCTGCGTGCCGCTCAACCAGCGGGATTGCAAGGCGACTGGGCAACAGGATCTGTGACCGCCGTGACACAGTCTGGCCTCTTCGGCGACTTGAAGTATGCCGACTTCTCATTCACCCACCGGCTCAACCGCCGAGCGTTCGAGGGCCTTGTCGCGTCGAGGTCCTACGTCGCCGTGCTGGCGGCGGCGCAGCGGCGTGCGCTGCTCGACGACGTACGGCGTCTCTTCGACGAGGCAGCGACCGCCGCCGCCGCGGGTGCGGCGAACGAGCCTTCAGTCGAGCTGCCCTATCGCACCCAATGCTGGCGGGCGGCCAGCCGGGGGTCGCACAGCCCTGGTTGAGTGCAGCCATGACCATCACCAAGTTCGGCCATGCCTGCGTGCGCATCACGGACGGTGACCGAGCGCTGGTCATCGACCCGGGCGGCTTCACCGCCGCGGAGTCCGTCGAAGGTGCCGACGCGGTGCTCATCACCCATGTGCACTTCGACCACTTCACGATGGAACACCTCCGGGCAACCGATGCGCCGATCTTCACCATCGCGGAGGTCGCCCAGCAGATCGCGCAGGAAAGCCCCGCGGTTCGCGAGCGGGTGACGGTGGTCGGTCCCGGCCAGTCCTTCGACGCCGCCGGCTTCCAGGTGAACGCCGTTGGCGAACTGCACGCACCCGTGCATGCTGACGCGCCGGTGTTCTACAACTGCGGGTACGTCGTCCGAGGCGAGGAGATCGTCTACCACCCCGGTGACTCGTTCACGCCGCCCGACCACCAGGTCGACGTCCTCCTGCTGCCGATCAGCGGACCGTGGCTCAAGCTCGGAGAGATCATCGACTTCGCCCGCGCGGTCAAGGCACCGACGGCGCTGGCCATCCACGAAACGCTTGCCAGCGATGTCGGACTCTCCATCATCGACTCACGGTTGGGCGAGATGTTGGCGCCCTATGGATCTGCATACCGGCGCATCGAGCCCGGTGAGGACCTGTGAGCGGCCAGTCCTTGGCCAGCTGAGCTATTGCTCAGGCGACCCAGGTCATCGGATCGCCCCAGCCGAGGTCTCCGTGACCGGCGACTTCGAGCGCTTGTACTGCCAGCGTGCGGTTGTACGCCGCGAAGGTCAGGACGTGGGCGATCATGCCGCCGTAGGTGAAGACTTCCGGCGGGTCGCACAACGCTCGAGCAGGACCCGCCGGCGGAACCGCGCAGGTGTCTCGCCCGAGGCCGCACCCACGACCCGGTCGAAGTGGAAACGTGACAGGTATGCGCGCGCCGCCAGGTCGCTGCCCGAGACGTTGTGGTCGTCCAGGCAGTCGGCCACGATGGCCACAAACCCAGCAAACGTGTCCGTCGGCGTGCGCATACCCTCACCCTGCCCGCTTCCCCGGGTCGCTGGCTTGATCGCGATTGCTGTCCTAGCGCGGTGTCACTCAGCCAAGTGCTCGGGCGCGCTCAGCAAGCTGCTGAGTCAGCTCACGGCGCTGCTGCCGGCTCACCGGTATCTCCAGGACGCGGATGCCGTGCGGTTCGTCGGCCAGCCGCTCCCGCAGCTCGCCCCCCTCCCCGATCCGCTCGTACGCCGTCCCGGTCGCTGCGCACAGCTGGCGCAGGCTGACGCCGTGCGGCGTACCGAACACCCGCTCGAAGGCAGCCGCGAACCGCGGGTCGCCTTGTTCGAGCGTTGCGAAGATCGACCCACCGTCGTCGTTCTGGACGACCAGCGTGAGGTCGGGGCGCGGCTCGTGCGCGCCGAGCAGGAGCCCGTTGGCATCGTGCAGGAACGTCAAGTCGCCGACATACCCCAGCGCCCGAGATGACGACGGTCGCCCGAGCGCAGCCCCGACGGCGGTGGACAGAGCACCGTCGATGCCGGACAGGCCGCGGTTGCCGATGACCAACCGGCGTTCCCCGACCGGATAGGGGGTGCCCATCAGGTCGAGGTCGCGGACTGGTGAGGACGATCCCACGAACAGCAGGGCAGCTGGGGCGACCGCCGCCGCCACCTCGGCGGCTACCTGAAGCGGTAGTCCCGCATCTCCCGCGGTGGAAACCATCTGGTCGACTTCCGCACTGAGCTGCGTGTCGGCCGTGCGCCAGGACGCGAGCCAGGCATCGTCGTCGATGTCTTCAACTCGCGGCATCGCCGGGATGTGCCGCGCCACCCTGCCGGGGTCGGTGCACACGCCGCCCGGGCCGGCCACACTGATCACCTCCAGGTCCGGCCGCGAGATCAGCCGGGTGACCGGTCGTGACAGCGTGGGGTGGCCGGTCACGACGACTCGCTTGATCTGGCCGGCGAGCCGGTTGTGCCCGAGCAGCAGGCGATAGGTGCGCAGTGCGCAGCGTCCAGTGCGGGCCCCGGAGGTCGGCTCCGCCAGCAGCGGCCAGTTCGCCCGCTCGGCGAGCAGCCTGGCAGCCGGACCAGCGCCGTCACCGGCAACCACCACGGTGCGGGGGCCGATCGCAAGCGGTTCTTCGGGCGCGTCCACTGCCCTGCTGCGGGACTCGTGGACAGCCTCAGCGGCCGGCCACCTCGTGGTCGCCGTACCAGCAGCCCAGGCGTCCCCGTCGGCCGGCACCAGCGGCTCGGCAAGCTGCAGGTTGATCTGGGAGGGGCCGCCGTGGCGTACCGCCTCGGCGACAGCAGCAACGGCGAGCTCCTCGTCTCCGGGCGGTACGTCGGCGAAGGGGACCGCAGGTCCGAACAGACCGGCCTGCTCGGTCGTCTGGTTGGCGCCGGTGCCCCGCATCGCCGCTGGCCGATCGCCGCTGATCACGATGACCGGCTCACCACCGTGTCGCGCTTCGAGGACCGCGGGATGCAGGTGAGCGACGGCTGACCCGGACGTGGTGACCACGGCAACCGGCCGGTGCGAGCCCTTGACCAGGCCGAGTGCCAAGAAGCCGGCGGTCCGTTCGTCGATCCGGACGTGCAGCCGGAGACTGCCAGCGGCGTCGGCACCAAACAGCGCTAGGGCCAACGGTGCCGACCGGGAACCCGGTGCGAGCACGGCGTCCGTGACGCCACCGGAATGCAGGGACTGGAGCACCGCGTTGGCTACCGTGTCTGGCGCACTCATGGGCGGGAGCTCAGCACACGCTCGCAGGCGGCGAGCCGGTCGTACCAGCGGGCACTCGTCGCTGGGTCAGCCGCAACCGCCCGGAGGGAGTCTGCGTCGGCCTCGACGGCCCGCACCGGCAGGAAGCCCTCGGCGGGCACCAGGGGGTCGCTCGTGACGTCGGCCGTGAACATCGCTCCGGTCGCCAACCCACAGGCGTACGGCAGGTCGGGCAGTGCCGCCGCCAGCGCCACTCCGGCCGCCAGCCCAACCGACGACTCCAAGGCGCTCGACACGACCACCGGCATGCCGATGCCCTCAGCCAGCTGCAGGCAGCGTCGCACTCCCCCGAGCGGCTGCACCTTGAGCACCGCGATGTCGGCCGCCGCCAGCTCCGCGACACGCAGTGGGTCCTCAGCCCGGCGGATGGACTCATCGGCGGCCACGGGTACGTCGACTCGGGCGCGCACCGCAGCCAGCTCGCCAACGGTGGCGCACGGCTGCTCGACGTACTCGAGATCACACGCCTCGAGTCGACGGATGGCCTCAACCGCCTGCTCGACCGACCAGGCGCCGTTGGCGTCCACACGCAGCCGGCCCGTGGGTCCCAACGCCGAGCGCACCGCGGCCACCCGCGAGACATCGTCGGCGAGGCTTTGGCCGGGCTCCGCGACCTTGACCTTGGCGGTGGTGCAGCCGTGCCCAGCGGCGACCATCGCCTCGGCCCGGTCGGGGGAAACAGCCGGCACCGTGCAGTTGACGGGTACCCGTTCACGAAGCGGTGCCGGGAAGCCCTGCTCGGCTGCTTCCCTGGCCGCCGCCAGCCAGGCTGAGGACTCATCGACGTCGTAGTCCCAGAAGGGACTGAACTCCCCGAGCCCGGCCGAGCCTCGGATCAGCATGCCTTCCCGCGCCGTGACACCTCGAAACCGAACGCTCATCGGCAGCGTGAATACCGCTGCCGACGCCGCGGTCACGACAGGTCCAGCAGGACGCGGGCCAGGTGCTGCCGGTCGACCTTTCCAGACGCCAACCGGGGCATCCGGCTCACCAGGCGGACCTCTCGCGGGGCCCAGGCCCGCGGATGCACGTCGCTCACGTAGTCGCGAACCGCGGCCAGGTCCAGGCCCGGCTGCCCGACAAGGACTGCAACCACCCGCGTACCCCACTCGGCATCCGGTGCCCCGAGGACGGCGACGTCGCTCACGCCCGGCATGGTTGTCAGTCGGCGCTCCACTGCTTCGAGGGAGACCGTCACTCCTCCGGACTTGACCAGGTCGTCGATCCGCCCGGTGACCACCAGCCGCCCGTCCGCGTCGAGCTCACCGACGTCGGGTGTGACCAGCCAACCGTCGTGGAGCACCTGCGTTGTGAGGTCGGGGCGGCCGGCGTACCCGTCGAAGAGCACCGGACCACGCAGCCGGATGCGCCCGGTGGCGTCGATCGCTTGATCCACCGAGTCGAGCGGGACACCGTCGTACACGCAACCACCACAGGTCTCGCTCATGCCGTAGCTACGGACGACCCTGACGTCCTGGTCACGAGCCGAGTCGAGCAGCTCCTTCTCGGTCGGCCCACCACCGACGAGGACGGCGTCGAACGTCTGCAGAGCAGCCGCAGATGGATCGTCTGCGAGCCAGCGGCGGAGCTGGGTGGGCACGCAAGCGACGTACCGCCGACGACCGGACAGCTGGGCGGCGGCCGTGGCGAGGTCGGGGTGCTCAGCCAAGACGGCGGCAGCTTCACCGCCGAGCTCGGAGCGCACCAGCACTTGCAGACCGGCGACGTAGGACGCCGGGAGTGCGAGCAACCACTGACCCGGTCCACCCAGCCGAGCGAGCGCAGCCTCCGCGGAGGCGCGCATCGCGGGTGCCGACAGCAGCACGTCTTTCGGCTCTCCTGTCGAACCGGAGGTGCGCACGGTCAGAGGCAGCGCGTCGCGTTCGGCCAACCACCGGCCGATCAGGACCGAGATTTGCCGAGGGCTCCCGGTGACCGGCCGCAACGAGGTGAAGACGGCTAGCACGCGCGTCAGCCTACGACCGGTCGGTGGCCGCTGACCGAGCGTGCGCCAGACTGGCTCCGTCATGGTGACGGCTGCGCAGTGGATCGACGGCGCCCGACCTCGGACCCTCCCGGCAGCTGTTGCGCCGGTCCTCGCCGGCACCGCCGTCGCCGTCCATGTCCAACAGTTCGTCTGGTGGAAAGCTGCACTGGCGCTGGTCGTGGCGCTGGCACTGCAGGTCGCGGTGAACTTCGCCAACGACTACTCCGACGGAGTGCGCGGCACCGACGAGGCCCGCGTGGGACCGCTGCGCCTGGTCGGGTCGGGTACGGCGTCGCCCGGTGCGGTCCGCGCCGCCGCCGTCGCCGCGGCCGGAGTCGCCTGCCTCGCCGGTGTGGTCCTGGCGGCCACGACCTCCTGGGTCTTGCTGGTAGTGGGTGCGCTTGCCGTGGCGGCCGCCTGGTTCTACACCGGCGGGCCGCGGCCCTACGGATACGCGGGTTACGGCGAGCTCAGCGTCTTCTGCTTCTTCGGTCTCGTCGCGGTCGTGGGGACGGCGTACGTGCAGACCAAGACGGTGAGCATGGCCAGCGTGGCCCTTGGCGCCGGGGTCGGCGCCCTGGCGTGCGCGATCTTGGTGGCGAACAATCTGCGGGACGCGGCCGGGGACGCACTGGCCGGCAAGCGCACGCTTGCCGTGCGCCTGGGCGACGCGCGAACCCGTCAACTGTTCGTAGCTCTCCATGCGGCCGCCTACGTGGCACTGCTGCTGGCTGCGGCCGTCCTCAGCCCGTGGGCCCTGCTGGGGCTCGCCTCCGTGCCGTTGTCGCTGCGCGCACAGGCAGCAGTTGGCCGGGGAGCGCGCGGGTCAGACCTGATCGGGGTCCTGCGCGACACCGGACTCACCGAGCTGCTCTACGGAGCCGGGATTCTGCTGGGTTTGCTGGTCGCGTCGTGGCAGGCCGGCGGCTCGTGACGCCACCTCGGCGGCCAACCGGTCTCGCAGGCGGCGCAGGCCGACGAACGCGAGCAGCGAGGAGACGATCAAAGCGAGCAGTGCCGTGTACAGGCCGCTGACGGAGTCGAACGCAACGGACCGACCGATTCCGGCCCAGATGGCCCCGTAAACAGCGAGGAAGAGACCCAACCGGGCCAGTGTGTACGCGATGAAGGTCCGCGTCACAACCCGACGACCTGCGCGAGCAGGTCACGGTCGACGTTGCCGCCGGAGACGATTGCCACGGTGGGACCGGCTCCCAGGATGTCTGGGTGCTCAAGGCAGCCGGCAACTGCCACGGCTCCACTTGGCTCGCAGACGAGCCGCTCGTCGAGCACGACGCGGCGCATGGCGTCGACGATGGCGTCCTCGCCAACCGTCACCACGTCGTCGACGTACGTGCAGATGTGGAGCCAGTTGAGCTCTCCGACCGCGTTGACCCGCAAGCCGTCGGCGATGGTGCAACCGGTCAGCTCGGGAGGCCACACCGACCGTGCTCCGCGCGCGAAGCCTTCGGCCAGGTCGCCGGCCAGCGCCGGTTCCACGCCGATGACGCGCACATGCGGCAGGCGACTCTTCACAGCCAACGCGATGCCGCTGATCAGGCCGCCCCCACTCACCGGCACCACGACCGTGGCCACGTCGGGCAGGTCTGCGGCGATCTCGAGCCCGATGGTGCCCTGACCGGCGATCACCGCCTGGTCATCGAAGGGCGGCACAAAGATCGCCCCGGTCCGAGCGCGGATGCGCTCCACCTCGGCAGCACGCTCGCCGGCGTCGACGAGCACGACGCGGGCGCCGTAACGCCTGGTCGCGGCTTGTTTGACCATCGGCGACTGGCGCGGCATGACGACGATGGCCTTGATGCCGGCGAGCGCTGCCGCCCGCGCCAGCGCCTGACCGTGATTGCCGGACGAGTGCGTGACGACACCCTTGGCGCGCTCGGCAGCGCTGAGAAGTGCCACCGCGTTTGTGGCGCCGCGGATCTTGAACGACCCACTGACCTGCAGCGATTCCGGTTTGACGAAGAGTGGAGCCGTGGACCCCAACGACGTGGGCAACAGCGGAGTACGGCGTACGGTGCCGGCGATGCGCTCGGCCGCAGCGGCGACGTCAGCGGCGGTGACAAAGCCGCTGGCCGCTTCGGTGGTAGCCGGCGGTGCTAGGGACGCCATGCCTGAAACTCTAGGGCCGCAATCGGGAGCAGACGCTCCAGACGCGCCACTTTCTGGCACCGCCTACGCTGGTCAGGTGCAACAGGAGGTCCGACATTGAGGTTCCTGCCGTGGGCGATCATTCTCGTTTTGTACATCTACTGCTGGTTCGAGATCGCGCAGTCCGATCCGGCCGAGGTCAGGCAGATCCCACGGGGCTTATGGGCCCTGATCGTCGCCATCCCCTTCTTCGGCGCCGTTTCGTGGCTGATCTTTGGCCGTCCGAACGGCACGCGCCGCCCGCAGCCGGTCGCCCGGTCGCAGCCACGAACTCTTGCGCCCGACGACGACCCTGACTTCTTGCGCAGCCTGCGTAAGCGGCCCCCCGACACCGACTGAGGCCAGCTCACATTCCCGAGTAGGAATGCAGGCCGGAGCCGAACAGGTTGATGCCGACGAAGTTGAAGAGGAATGTCGCATAACCGAGCAGGGCGACGTACGCCGCCGCCCGTCCCTGCCAACCAGCCGTGGCTCGTGCGTGGAGGTAGGCGGCGTACACCACCCAGGTGATGAACGCCCACACCTCTTTGGGGTCCCAGCCCCAGAAACGGCCCCAGGCGTACTGCGCCCAGATGGCGCCGCACAGGACAGCGAAGGTCCACAACGGGAACGCGAAGGCATGCACCCGGTAGGCGATCCGGTCGATCGCCGCAGCCGACGGCGCGCGCCACAAGAAGCCGGTCCGGGGAGCTTTCGGTGCGGCGGCCGCTTTGGCCTCTAGGCGGATGCGCGCCAGGTAGAGCACCGAGACGAGCGCTCCTACCGTGAAGGCGCCCCCGGCTATTGCTGCTGCTGAGACGTGGATCACCAGCCAGTAGGAATGCAGGGCGGGAACCAGGGGCGTGACCGGGCGGTAGAGGACCAGCACTGCGATGCCGAGTACGGTCACCAAGAAACCGGTGACCAGCAGGCCCAGCCACCGCACCGCGTAGCGCCGGACGAGGAAAAGGTAGGCGACCGCCACAGCGAGCGATCCGGTGATCGCGAACTCGTACATGCTGCCCCAAGGCACCCGCGCGGCGGCCAGCCCGCGGCAGACGACGCCGACGGCGGCAATCAGAGCTCCGAGTACGGTGAGCGCCAGGCCGGTCCGGCCGAAACGATCGCTGCGCTCGAGCACTTCGCCGGGTCCGTCAGCGCCCGCGTCGTCGGCAACGCTGCTTCCGGCACCGGCGGCTGCGCCAACCCGCAGCAGCTCGCGTTCCCCCACGGTGTTGTCGACCGGCAGCTGCCGCGCCGCGGCCCACTCGGCGGCGTGTGCCAGCAGCGCCAGGGCATAGACCACCGTCGCTGCCACGATCGCGTGGTTGTTGAACGTCGCGAGCGCCTGCGTCACTGTTGTGCCTCCTGCAGAACGGGTTCCAGCGGCCGGTGCTCTGGCGGCCGCAGTTTCGACGCCAGATCTGCCACGTGCGACGCCGGGTCACCACCTGAAACGCGGTCCAGACCGGCAACCTCCACCACGGTACGCCCCCCCTCGCCGCGCACCCTGACCCAGGTGCGCCGAGGTCGGATGAACAGCGAGCCGAGCAGTCCGCCGATCGCGAGCAGCACGCCGGTGAGCGGTACGACCTTGGCGGGTGAACGGCTGATCTGCAGCCTGACCCACTGGGAGTAGCCGTTGAACCGGATCGAACCGCCGCCATTACCGAGGGCTCGGGTTTGCCCGGGACGGAGCAGCAGTGGGCGCGGACGCCCCCCCGCTCCGGTGATTTGATGCAGCCGGGCCTTGTTGAGCACGAACACCGACTGGGGAGCCCCCGCGTCCAGACCCAGGTTGCCGCGGTACCCGATCAACGACAACACCGGGTTGTCCGCGCCCGGAAACGCTGAGTACGGCTGGCTGTGCGGACCCAACGCGCCGGTCGGGAAGAAGTACCCCTCGAAGCCCAGCTGCGTCGGCACTGAGTCGGGCACCTTGATCACGCCGAACGAGACGAACGACCCGTCTTGCGGCAAGAAGATCACCGGGCCGGAGTACGCGACGTTGCCGGCGCCGTCGCGCACCGTCACGTCTGGGGCGTAGCCGTGCCCAACGAGGAACACTGATGTGCCGTCCACGACCAGGGGTGAGTTGACCTGCAGGTCGTAGTCGTACGGCGTCGCACCCGGCCTGTCGGTGACCGACAGCTGAGCGTCGAACTTGATCGGGGTTCCTCGCCCGGGACCGGTGCGCTGCCAGTCGACGTGGAAGTTCTTCACTGTGAACGAGAACGGCGCCAAGTTCGACGGCTGGAAGCGGGCCCCCGGACTGAAGTCGTCGTACTGGATCAACGTGTTGGAGAAGCCGTCCCCGGTGATCACCGACGCGCTGCCCTTGAACCCGTACAGATGCGTGACGGCCACGCCGACCAGCACGACGAGCAGCGCCAGATGGAACAGCAAATTGCCGGCCTCGCGCAGATAGCCCTTCTCTGCGCTCACCACGACACCGTCGGCGGCCGGATACAGCTCGGTACGCCGACGCTGCTGCCGCAACAGCGCCGCCGCCCGCTCGACGACGACCGGCGTGGGTTCCGCGGTCTCCCAGCGTCGGTACGCCGACAGCCGGCTGAGGTTGCGCGGAGCGTTCGGCGGCCGGGCGTGGGCTGACCGCCAGTAGACCCGCAGCCGGGGCACGATGCAGCCGACGAGGGAGAGCATCAGCAGCAGGTAGATCGCGCTGAAAATCACTGAGGTGTAGACGGCGAACAGCCCGAGCCGGTCGAGGACCGGCGCCAGGCTCGGGTGACGGTTTCGGAAGGCGAAGACCGCCGAGGGGTCGACGGCAGTCTGGGGTATCAGCGAGCCGGGGATGGCCGCAAGCGCCAGCATGAACAGCAAGATCAACGCCGTCCGCATTGACGTGAGCTGACGCCAGGTCCAACGCGCGAACTCCGCCGGCCGCAGAGCAGAAGCCAGCGGCGGGCCGGTGCTCGGGCGGGCCGTTGTGGCCGCCTCCGCCTCCGCCTCAGCGTCGAGATGAGTCTCAGACAGCTGTCGCAAAGCCCCCCACCTGACCTTGGGTCCAGGCGATCAGCTGATCCCAGACGCCGGTAAGCAACAAGACGCCGACCACCACCAGCATTGCGCCACCCAGCCGCATGACCCAGATCTGATGCCGCCGCACCCAGCCGATCGCCCCGAGCATCCGCCGGTAGGCGACCGCTGCGGCGACAAACGGCAGGCCGAGCCCGGCGCAGTAGGCAACAGCCAACAGGGCACCTCGCCCGGCGCTGGCATCGTTGATCGACAAGGACAGCACAACAGCCAGCGTGGGACCGATGCAAGGGGTCCAGCCGAGCCCGAACAGCACACCAAGCAGCGGCGCAGCGGCGAGCCCGACGGCCGGCACGGTGTGCACCCGCACGTCGCG